>JADGNQ010000002.1 GCA_017883385.1 Candidatus Sulfotelmatobacter sp. | reverse complement strand
AACCCAGGATGAAAATCACAGCCTATAATCAGCATGACGTTGGCTCCTCTCAGTGAGCCTTGGTCTTGTTCGTCACAACCCAATCTACTCGCTGCGACGCACCAACGTCGTTATGCAATCAAGCGAAGCGAAGAATCCCTAAGGCCGCCTGCACTGCCGAGGGCAGGGATCCTTCGACATCACTACGCTCAGGACGACAAATTCTCCGGGCTTTGAGACGTCAACCTTGGTGCGCAAGGATTTCCCCATTGCCAATCGGCCACCGAGAAGTCAGAATCCTAGCCCATGAGTCACAGAGCCAGGCACCAGGCTGCGCAAGTTTCGACCCAGCCGGCATCGAGCCACGCATCTTCCGCCGAAGTAGCCACGGCTGCTGGTGGAGGGCCAGGTCATGATCTTCACTCCGAGTTTCCTTCCGAGCACCGGCGCGGCTTGTTTCCCGAGAAGTACTTTCGCTGGCGCGCCGGTGAGATCACGCGCCTGGAAGCATTTTGCGATGTGGTCTTCGGCTTCGCTATTACTCTGCTCGTGGTCTCTCTGGAAGCTCCGCACACCTACGGCGAACTCATCGCCGACATGCGGGGATTTCTGCCGTTTGCCATCTGCTTCGCACAACTTGTGATGATCTGGCGCACCCACTACAAGTTTTCCCGTCGCTACGGTCTGGAAGACCCGTACACCGTGTTTCTGAATGTCGTGCTGCTTTTCCTGGTTCTGTTCTATGTCTATCCCTTGAAGTTCGTGTTTACGCTCGTGGTTGCACAGTTGACAGGCAGTGAAGGGCACGTAAGTTTGGGCTCGCACGAAGCGTCAGTCCTGATGCGTATCTACAGCGCCGGATTCACTTCTGTCTTTCTGTTATTTGCCTTGATGTATGCACACGCATATAAGCTGCGACGGGCACTTGGCCTGAATGAGGTAGAGGTCCACGGTACGAGGGTGTCGATACAGGAGGCCGGGCTCCTGGCAGGGGTAGGTCTCCTGTCATTTTCAATTGCGTTCCGAAGTCCGGAGTGGGCGGGTTGGTCGTATATGCTGCTGGGGCCGCTGTTGACGATTCATGGGAATATGTTCGGCAAGCGAACGCGGCTGCTGGCGGAAAAGCTGGGGCTGGCGTAGAGCGGACCGCCGACTTCGGACCCGGGCCCGGCACTCGATGCCGGACACTGCGTTGCTGACCCTGCTATCATCGCTGGCGGAGTCATCAGCATCATGGAATACCTCGACGACGAAGACTTCGAAGACGACGAAATACCCATCATTTCGGGAAGAGGAGAAGGACTCATGGAAGAAGCCGCGGGCACAGGCTCGGGCGCTGGGCGCCGGAATGAAGACATTGCACTCGATCTGATGAAATTCATCGCCATGACCACCGGCTACGGCAAGACAGCCACCAGTGGCGGGGTCGGCTTTTCAGGCGGCGGCGCGGCCGCGAAGCCCGAAGACTACGCCACACATCTGCTGGAGTTGTATGGGAAGTGCCTGGGTGCGGTGGGAGGAAAGAAGTAAGACTGCGACCTGGAAGCAATCTCGTAACGATCTGAGAGACGCATCAAGAAAGCCATGAGCGAGATGCTTCCCGCACGGCACATTGGTCGAAGTATTGGCGCTGTCTTAGCCGGATTTGTCGTAGTTGTCGTCCTTTCTCTCGGCACGGATGCTCTCCTGCGTGCCGCCAGCATCTTCCCGAAGTTGGGACTATCGATGAGCGATCCGCTCTTTGTGCTTGCCACCGCCTATCGCACGGTCTATGGCATTGTCGGCAGCTATCTTACCGCGCGGCTCGCGCCCGGTCGGCCCATGCAGCACGCGCTGGTGGGCGGCCTCGTCGGCCTTGTCTTGAGTGTTATTGGCGTCGTTGCGACGTGGAGCAAAACAGAGTTGGGGCCGCACTGGTATCCGCTTGCGCTGGTTGTAACCGCGCTGCCGTGCGCGTGGGCAGGCGGCCGCTTGCGTGTTATGCAGTTGCGAGCAGGGCCGCCGTCGTCACGGTGACCTGTGATTGCGGTCACACATTACCCGGGCGAGAAATCGTATCTTTCTAAATGAAATTGAAATTCATTTTCATTTAAGAGATGGCGATGCGTTGCCCTATTATCCTCATCCTTTCCTGTTTTCTGTTAGCGGTGTCGTCCCCGGCGCAAGATGTGGACAACCCACGCCAGACGCAAAGATCGTCCACTCCCATTCAGGACAACAGCTTCCTGATTGAAGAAGCCTATAACCAGGAAGATGGCGTTATTCAGCACATCAGCACCTTTGAAAGGCTGACTAACAGCCGCGATTGGGCCTACACCCAGACCGACGAGTGGCCCCTGCGAACCTACAAGCACCAGGTGAGCGTGACCATGGCGGCGACTCACGCCGGCAGTTTTGCAGGCTTGGGCGCAGGATTTGGGGACACGGCATTCAACTACCGATATCAACTGCTCGGGAGTGGCGAAACGAAACTGGCGGTGGCTCCGAGACTGAGCGTTCTGGTTTCCACCGGCGACCACACGTTCGGGCGCGGGTCGGGAGGGCTGGGCCTGCAAACCAACCTGCCCATCAGCATCCAACATTCGGCGCACCTGGTATCGCACTGGAACGCGGGCGCGACCTGGATTCCGCGAGCTCTCGACCAGCGCCGGGACGCAGCAGGTACAGTGGGGGTCAATCTTGGGCAATCGCTGGTGTGGTTGGCCAGCCCGCGAGTGAATTTCCTGGTCGAGACCCTGTGGACATCGAGTGAGAGCGTGGTGGCTCCGCACAAGACGGAACGGTCCCAGGATCTTTATGTCAGTCCGGGGATTCGCTGGGCGCACAATCTGAAGCGCGGACTGCAGATCGTGCCCGGCATTGCTGCGCCAATCGGAATCGGACCGTGCGCAGGGGAGAAGGGCGTTATTCTTTACCTCAGCTTCGAGCATCCGTTTGCGCTGGCACATTCGCGAGCCAGATGAAGGAGATCCAGCCTTCGGTGGCCTTCTATCTTGCAGGGTGAATGCGGGACAGACACTGTGTGTTTTCACACACGCGCGGACGCTGCAGATGCCCGTAACCCCTTGCCTTTCCACACATTTGTGACGGCCTCCGGTGTGCCCTATCTTTACCGAAGAGGTGCAGGCGACACCGAAGAGGTGCAGGCGATGACTTTCAGTTCTCCGCGACCAGAAGTGATCAGAGTTCCCCCATCTAACTTGCGCCGCGTGCGCGTCGTGGGAATGCTTGGCTTGTTTGCTGTGATCGCAGGTGCGATCTCGGTCTGGGCACAGATTCCAGATGTGGAAATCCAGCCCAAAGTCGAATTTGTCAGCTCGCCAAACGCTTTTGGCAACTGGGGCCTTAAGTGGCTGGGCCAGAAGTCGACGATAGACGATGAGCTTAGCGAGATTACCCTCAAGAACGAGGGGCAGGAGCGAATCACCGGCTTTCAGATCGGCTGGGTCCTGTTCATACCGGAGGGCTGCGGAGTGAGGGAAGCTGGAGTTCCCCGAAGCGAAGTTCATCTTGCTCCGTACCATGAGGAGACAGTGCTGCCCGGGCAGGCCGTCACCGTTGGCCCATTTCATCTGAGCAGTGAGTCGATTCGCAGCTTTGCCCGGCATGCGCATTCTCCCGCGGTGGTGGCGCAGGTTGGGGTTGTTCGCACTAAGTTCGCGGGACAAACCGAGAGTATCTATTCTCTGGAACAGCAGAAGATCTTCACTCCGGAAGCTACGAGCTACCCTTGCCAGGCTTTTCAGAAATCCGCTGAAGCGGAGAACGCACTGAAGACGTTCTTCGGGAGCGAGTTTCGCTTTCAGTACGCGAGCTTGCTGATCCCGTGCGAGAAGAAGGAACAGGGAACACGCGATGGGTACTATTGGGTGCCAGACTCATGCTCAGCGTACTTTCCCGTCTGCGACGATCTGGGAGGTCAGGGCAGCGAAACGATCGCTTGCATTGCGTACCCCAGGAAGAAGTTTGCCGACGCTCCAGCGTTCGAGGCAGCGGCTTTCTCGGTTGCCGCAGTCGAGGCTGCCAGCGAGAAGGATTGCCTCGCCAGGGACCCAGACTCGGGGGCTGCCCCGGAGCGAAATGGTAAGACCGTCACCATCAATGAAGTCAAGTTCCGCTTGTTCGATTTCGGTGAGGGTGGAATGAGCCAGAGTGCAGCCGGGCAAGTGTATCTAACTTTCCACCGACGGAAATGCTATCGACTCAGTGTCAGCATGGCGTCCGTGAGCTCTGGGGCTTTCGACGGTGACATCAATGAGTTCAGCAAAGAAGATGCGGACGAAGTGCGCAGCCGGCTGGAGCAGGTCCGCGATTCGTTTACGTTCGTGAAATAGTTTCTCCGCGGCTGCTCCCTCGAAGGTCACTTTCCCGGCATGTACTTGATCCCCAGCTGATCGAACAGAAAGCTGAAGACGTCGGCCTCTTCCTCAATCTGTTCATCGAGGGCGGTGCCGATGCCGTGTCCGGCGCTCGATGTGGTGCGCAGCAAGATGGGATGATCGGAACTGCTGGCGGCCTGCAGGCGCGCCGTCATCTTGCGGGACTCCATGGGATTGACGCGGTGATCGTTTTCCCCGGTCGGCATCAGAATCGCCGGATAGGCGGTGCCGTCTTTCACGTGATGATAGGGCGAGTAGGCGTAGAGCGCCTTGAACTGGCCGGGATCCTTCACTGTGCCAAACTCGGTGACGTTAAAAGCGCCGTTGGGATCAAGTTCGACGCGCAGCATGTCGTAGATGCCAACAAACGAAACCACCGCGCGGAACAAATCGGGGCGCTGAGTGAAGGCTGCGCCCATGAGCAGGCCGCCGTTGCTGCCTCCCATGATGGCGAGATGCGCGGGCGAAGTGTACTTCTGGTCGATGAGGTACTGGGCGCAGGCAATGAAATCGTCGAAGACATTCTGCTTGTGCGTAAGATTGCCGGCGCTGTGCCACTCTTCGCCGTACTCGGCGCCGCCGCGCAGATTGGTGTCCACGAAAATACCGCCCTGGTCGAGCCAGAGGCGCGCGAAGAATCCCTGAAAAAATGGCTTCGTGCTGATGCCGTAGCCGCCGTATCCGGTGAGCAGCGCGGGATGCGAGCCGTCAAGCTTCGTTCCTTTGCGCCGGATGATGTTGACGGGAACGCGTGTGCCGTCCTTGGAGATGGCAAAGTCGCGGACGACTTCCGCGTCATCGAATTTCACCGCCGAGGTTTCGAACAGCGCAGTCCGGACGGCTTTTCCGCTGGCGGCATCAAAACGGTACCACGCGGGCGGATCGAGATAGGTGGTTGTGTCGAAGAGCACATCGCCACCGCCGATGGGAACTCCGCCATAAACGGCCGAGATCGGCGGCAGAGGCGGCGCAGGCAGAACTTTGCCGTGATTGTCGAAGACGCGCACCCGCGACGGACCTCCCATGATGTCGATCACGTAGAGATGTCCCCAGGTCGGAATGAAGCTCTCGATGGAGGCGCGATCGCTTTCGTCGGCGCTCGAACCGGAGCCCGCGCTTTGCGGAACCACGACCTTGGCTTGCGCGAGATTAAGATGCGCCAGGGGCAGGCGCAGAATCTGACCACGCGGGGCACCATTGCGCGAGAGCAGATAGAGCGCCTGATCAGAGCCGAACTTCACCGAGACGATCCCGTCCTCGAAGTGCGTGAGTTGAGTCCACTTACCGTCCGCATCCATGAGGTAGTGCGCGAACTGGCCGCCGTCGCCATTGCCGACGGCGGCCAGCAGCCAGCGTCCGTCGTCGCTGGCGCGGAGTTGAATTTCGGCGATACGCGGAAAATCTTTGCCGATGACGTAGGTGTCTTCCCTGGGATCGTTTCCGAGTTTATGAAAAAAGATCTGCTGGTAGAAGTTGGCGTCTTCCGGGGGGCGTTCGCTGCCCTGCGGATAGCGCGTGTAGTAGAAGCCGGAGCTGTCGGCCTTCCATGCGATACTGCCCGCGGCCGTAGCGAAGTTCACTCGGGGTACGACGTCAGAAAGTTCTTTTCCCGTGGAGACTTCGAAGACGTGGGCAGCGCTGTCCTCCGAGCCGTTTTCCGAAAGCGCGGCGGCCACGTACTTGCCGCCGAAGGAAGGCACGTAGAAATCCACCGAGACTGATCCCTTATTACTCGTCGAGTTGGGATCGAAGACAACTTTCGTGCTGGCGGGATCGTCGGCCGAACGCAGGACCACGAGCACGGGCTGCTGCTGCGGTGGCTGATATTTCTGAGCAAACAGCATTCCCCCGCGGAATTGCAGATCGTAGAACGCTGCCGAACTGGCCGCGATCAGTTGCGCGACCCGCGCCCGGATGGCGGGGCGTGTCGACAGGTGGTCGAAATACTCGCGGGTGCGCGCATTCTCAGCGGCGCTCCACTGCTTGACGGCAGCGTCGTCCCAGTTTTCGAGCCAGCGATAATCGTCAGCAATTTTGACGCCCTGGTATTCGTCCGTTACGGGATGCTCGGGTGTGTCGGGCGGCTTCGGGATGGACGAGTTTTGCGCGAACGCGGAGATGGCAATAAGGCAGACGGACAGAAAAGTCTGCGGGAGGCGAGTTGCTTTCATAGACAGGCCTTTCCGGGGGCGGCGGGGAATTATACATCGGGTTACCCACGTCACCTTGATGAAGCACCGGACTGCACTGACAATGCTATCCTCGGTTTTCGACACGCTCGCGGCACCGCGGGTGAGGTAGCCAAGGGAATTTGAATGGGAAATTTCGGAAAAACGCTCGGGTTCTTGCTCGTTTTTGGCCTCTTCGTTCTTGTCGCTCCAGTTGTGGCGCAGACGGAAACCAAAGCGAGAACTCCGATTGCCGCTACCGCTCCGATCTTCGAGGTCAGTGCCGGCTATGCATACGTCAGCCTGAACATGCCCTCGGCGTCACGTGTTGGCCTTAACGGTGCCGACGCCAACATCGTGGTCAACATCACCGAGCGCTGGGGCGCGACGCTGGATTCGAGCTACTCTCGTACGGGCAATGTTCTCTCCACCGGGCACGGCGGGAGTGTCTTGAATCTCCTGGCGGGTCCCGTGTTTTATGTGGCGGATCGCGGAAACGCGCGCATTTTTACGCACGCCCTGTTTGGCGCCAGCCGCGTGGACAGCGCCGTGCCAACCAGCCCAACGACGTTCCTGGGCGGGCAAGTGACTCGGTTGGGGTACGCTCTCGGAGCTGGAGTCGAGTATGACTTGTCACGCAGATTCGCGTTCCGCGGCAGTGCTGACTACCTGCGTACCACATTTGTTGATTCCGCCGACAAACTGCAGGGCCAAAACAATCTCCGAGCCGTGGTGGGAGTTGTCTTCAAGCTCGGCACTCGCTAGGGGCCTGCCCCAGCCTGAATCAAACAGTCATACGGGCAAGAGCCGCAGCTTTGGGGCTGGGGCTCTGACGGCAAGAAAAAACCGCGCCCGTTACGGGCGCGGTTCGATCTTGGTGCCAAGCGGAGGCGCTCGGGACCAGCCACTGACTTAACGACGCTTCTTGCCTTTCTTCTTGGCCGGCTTCTTCTTCGCCACCTTTTTGGCGGTTTTTTTCGCGGGTTTCTTTGCTGCTTTCTTCTTGGCCGGCTTCTTCTTTGCGGCCTTCTTCGCGGGCCTTTTCGCCGCTTTCTTCTTGGCGGCGGGCTTCTTGGCGGCAGGCTTCTTGGCAGCGGGCTTCTTCGGCGCACCGCCTCCACCGGCAGGTGGTGCAGGCTTGGGTGCGGAAGGCGCAGGTGTGGCAGCGGGGGCCGGAGTTATTGATTCCGGTTCCGGCAGGCCAGCTTCTTCCTCTTCTTCTTCCTCAAAATCTTCTTCCAGCGACTCGCTGTAAGCGCCGCTGTCGCCGAATTCGTCTTCTTCATCACGTCCGTAGAGCGTGGGATCGTAGAACGTCATTACTCCTCCTGATCAGTGGCGGCCGGGTGCTGACAGCGCGCCCTGGCTGCGGGCACGAGAAATTTAAAAGACCACCGAAACTGCTTGCTGGAACGGCGCGCGATTATAGCACGACATTCCGTGCAGGCTGCAAGGACTGCGGATACAGTCTGCTGGCTATCCTGTTATCACAGCGGGCGGGGGAAGGAAAGGGAAAAAGAAGGATCGCATTCTCTGTCGGTTCATAAAGTCAAACTCCCCACCCTTGCGCATGGAACCCGCAAGGATGGGGGAGCCGCGGGCTACTTTCTGCCGCTGTTCAAGGGCAGGCCGGGCAGGACTTCGGTGCCTTCCTTCTGTACCGCTTGCAGGGAACTGGGGTTGATCCCCAGAGCCTGGAGGACGGTGGGCGCGACCTGCCGGGTCTCGACCGCCCCGGTGTAGGTGCTGGGCGAGAGGCTGGGGTTGGAAACGATCAGCAGGACGTTGCGGTCGTCGTTGGCGAATCCGCCATGCTCGGAGACTTTCTTGGTGCCCCCGGTGTACACCACGCCGACGTTGGGGGCGACGATGATGTCCGGGGTGCGGGAGTCGATGGCAGGGTCAGAGAACGACAGCTTGAGCGAGTTTCCGGCGAAGATTTCGCCTGCGCCGAAGGTGGCGCGATTGGCCGCCAAGGTGAGCGCGTCTGCCGTCGTCTGGGTCTGGTCGGTGAGCCAGATCAGGGAGACGTCGTCCTCGATGGCCTGGGCAACCGGAAGGCCGGGGCCGACGCCAGCCGGAGATAGGATGCCAGCGGGCGAGTTCAGCGCGGAATTGTCGCCGGGAATCCGCAGTAAAGCAGTGGGGTCGATGGGCGACTGGCCGTGCTTGGCGGTGATGACGATGAGAGTGGAGTCGTACAGATCCTGCTTCTTTAGCGCGTTCACGAACTTACCGATGGAGGCGTCCACGAACTCGATTTCGCTGAGCAGAGATGGGCTGGGCGTGCCCAGTGCGTCGAGGTAGCCGCCCGTCGTGCCGATCGACTTCTCGACCAGCTTCTGGCCGACGCTGACAGCCTGAAAGTTAGCGCCGAACAGCGTGGGGACCTGGGTGGTCCGAGAGCCATCATGGCTCTTGCCATTGATCTCGTTCAGGATGGCCTGGACGTGCAGTGTGTCGTAGCACTGGATGTTCTGGAAACTGGTGGTCCAGTCAGCGGTTGAGGTCGTGTCGGGAAGAGTGTGGCAGGAAGGGACGTTATATCCGGTGGTCACGAGAGGCACGGCGGACGAGTTGATCTCAGGGCCGTAGAAGTCGTTGACGCCGACGCCGCTGGGGCCATTGGTCCACTCATAGGAGGGATGTTTGTCGGTCCACGCCGTGTAGCCGCCGTTCTGCCGGACCACTTCGAAGATGGTGTTGGTGCGGATCCAGTTGTGGGGATAGACCGGAGTGCAACCCCTGCTAGAGTCGCGCGGCAGGTAGTCGGTATTAATGCCACCGCCTCCGTTGATCTGGGTGAGGTCCGCGTCAATTTCTTCGTCGAGGCCAACCTGGGTGCCTTTAACGCTGGGGCACAGGCCGGGACCGCCGACGATGCCGTAGGGGGTGGTGGCGAAGGGTGGGGAAAGCTTGCGGTCATAGCTGACGTCGTAGTACATGCCCGAAGTGCGCGGATTAGCCCCGGTGACCAGCGCCGTGAGGCCGGGGAAGGAGTCCGAGGGCCGAGGAGTCTGCGCCTGCAGGTAATTCACGCCGTGCCGGGCCAGGGCCGCGAGGGCGGGGCAGTAGGGGGCGCCGCTGTTCACCGTGTCGATGCCTTTGGAGCAGTTGGCGAGATCGAGCGAGTGCATGCCGTCGATGCTGATAAGGAGCACGTGCTTGATGGGGCTGGAGTTGTGATCCTTGCCGTTATCGTTGCTGCGGTCCTGGGCGACAGCCGAGGACACTGCGAGCAGAAGAGCGAGGGCCGACAGGCCGACACCAGGTCTGCGGGAGAGACTCATGAGTTTTCCTCCGGGGGGATTTGAGACGACGCTCTGAGAAGTAGCAGAGGAAAATCAATGCCAGGTGACAGCACAATGAATGGCGGATGAAAAGAGTGTAAAAAAACTTCAGAAAGCGGCGGAACGGTAGCGCCGAAGACCTCTTTCATCACGGATACAGCAACGCCCTCGATATACGACGTCGAGGGCGTTTCAGTGCCGGAGCCGAGTATGGCGCCGCTTATTTCAACGTTTTCACGAAGTCGGCCACAGCCTTGGCGTCGTCAGCAGACAGGCTGGCCAGAGCTTTCTTATGAGGCGGTTTCTTGGCGTCATTGCCCTTGGTGAGCAGGTCGGCAATTTGATCCGCGGTCAGGCTGGTGCCCTTCAGTGCCGGACCGATCTTGCCTTGGCCTTCCGGACCATGGCAACTGGCACACTTGGCTTTGTAGGTGGCGCCTCCGTCTTGCGCAAATACAGGCAAAGCGAGAGAGGCCGACAGCGCGATGACGAGCAGCACGATAAGCGCCTTAGTGATTCGCATGAGTTCTCCTTCGGTAGTTTTGATATAGGGGCCGAGAGTCGAAGAGAATTGTACGCCGCGAGAGGGGCGGAGTCGATCAGGGCGGCCAAGAAACGTCAGCTCTTCCCGCGTCGGGAAGCAGTCGCTGCGTGGAGACGGCAGAAACTGGCTGGTGCTCCTGCAGGTCTCAGTCATCCTTGCGAATGCTGGCCCTCGAGATTCGTAGCTTCCAGGTTCCGTGATCTCTGGTTAGGAGTTAGACCCTAAGCCTAGCGGGCGTGCTGCACGATCAGGATCATGCCGGGGTGCAGCACCGCGACGTTGCGGTTGTCGCGCTTGAGGGCGGCGACGGTGGTGCGGTAGGCGTTGGCAATCGAATAGAGAGTCTCGCCGATCTTCACTTTGTGGTGAACGACTGCGGCCTGTGTAGTCTCTTCGTCTCCGGTCTTGAGCCGTTCAATCTGCGCGGACTTGGTAGCTGGCGGTTTGGTTGTCGCCGTCTCTGTGGTTTTCGGTCGTTTCGACTTTGTCCGGGATGCCGCCACTTCTGCATCGTGTGCGCTGGGCGAAACCGGCAGATGCAGGGCGAGTACGCGGCGTCCGCTGAGGCTGTTGCCGCGGAGACCGTTCCAACGGCGAAGCATCTGCGGCGAAACGCCGAAGTTCTCGGCTACGCTGTCGACCGTGTCGCCCTTACGGACTTTGTAGCGCGTGATGCGGCGGGCGTAAGTCGCGGCGTCGCTCAACGGATGCTTGCCGGGCGCGACCGGGATGACCAGCTTCGCGTCGGCTTCCAGTTCGGGGCTGTCTAGGTGATTGACTTCCGTGATCGTCTTCGCGGTGGTGTGGTACGTGTGGGCCAGGGAAGCCAGCGTGTCTCCCGCGTGAACCGTGTGATAGCGCCACCACAGCCGCATGTCGGTCGGGATCGAGGCGATGGCGGTGTCGTATTGATCTTTGGTGCCGGCCGGCAGGTGAAGCTCGAACTGCCCCTCCCGCGGCGTCGTCAGCCGCAACAGGCTCGGATTCAGGTCTTGCAGCTCGGGCGCCGTCGAGTTCACGCACTCGGCAACCAGGCGCAGGTCAACCGGATAATTGATCGTCACCGTGTGATAGTCCGCCGGACGATCCATCACCACGTCTTCCAATCCGTACTGCGACGGGTTCTTGGTCATGATGGTCACGGCCAGAATGATAGGCACGTAGTTGCGCGTTTCCTTCGGCAACACGTTACGGCGGTAGAGCTCCCAGAAGTCGGCGTATCCGGTACGCTTTACGGCAGCCTGCACTGTACCTGGCCCGGAGTTGTAAGCGGCCATCGCTAGATACCAGTCACCGAACTGGTTGTAGAGATCCTTCAGGTGGCGGGCGGCAGCGCGAGTGGATTTCTCGGGGTCCTGCCGGTCATCCACCCACATGCTGTGGTGGAGACCGTACCCGCGGCCGCGGCTGGCCATGAACTGCCAGATGCCGCGAGCGCCAACCCGCGATACTGCCAGCGGGTGGAATCCCGATTCGGCTTGTGCCAGATAGATCAGATCCTGCGGGACGCCTTCCTTCTTGAATGTCGAGACGATCATGTCGTGGTAGCGGCCCGAGCGGGCAAAGGCGCGCTCGAAGACCCCGCGTCCGTGGCCCGAGAAGTAGGTGATATAGCCCGCAACCTGGTCGGTCATCATGAGCGGCAGATCGGAGCGCGTCGACCTGATCTCAGCCTCGGCTTTGGCTTTGACCCCAGCCTCGGCGGCAGGAGCAAGGCCGTTGGTTTCGTCGATGGGTGCAGGTTCGTTTTTTTGCTGTGCCTCGCCCTCGGCGCCGGTCCCGCCCGGGTAGAGTTCGTTGACGCCCTCGACAACGCGATCGAATTCCTTTTGCAGGCGCTCGTCGGAGCGGACGTCGAGATTGCTGCCCAGCAGGGCATTGAGAGCGCTATCGAAATTCTGCTTGGCGTCATCGACTTTGCCGGCCTGATGGTTCGCCAGTCCTGCCTGGTATTCCTTTTCGACCCGAGCGATGAGATCGGCGACCGGATCGGAAGCTGGGGCGGGCGATGCCGGTGAGCTGGCGTCCGCCGAGGCTGGTTTCTGTGCAGCCTCTTCCGCCTGAGTTGCAGCGGGCTGAGCGGTTGCAACGGCTGCCGGAGCCGGAGGTGCCAAAGGCTTAAGCGCTGGCGCGGTGCCGGGAGGCAGCAGAGCGACCGGTTTGTGCGCCGTCTGGCAGGCACACGCCGCCAGAATCAGCGAGGCAAGTACTGCAGTCCGGACATAGAGGTTGGCAAATCGCATATTTCTCTATGAGTTGCGGGTGTCTCCCTGTGTTGGCGTCCGGTGGATTCTAACTAAAAATCGTACTCGGTGGCCGCGCTGGGGTCAATCGCCGAAAAGGCACCAGCGAGGTTACCTTCGGCATCGATACTGACGGTTACCGAAAAGCCGACGCTGACCCTCAGAAGTCAGAAGTTGGATGTGTAGTCTCCCGCCTCGGTTGTCGGTGCCTCCAGCCTATCTTCGTGCACAAGGTCCGAGGTCTGACGTCCGCCCCCGTTTCTCACACTCGCCAATAGTCCGGCCGCCACGTCTGGATCGACTTCTTGATGTCGGCCCTGGACAGCTTCTCTTTCAGGGTGCGCTCGACCAGCTTCGGAATCTCAGCATCGGAGGCGAAACGCAGCCCGCAGAGTTGACCTTCCGTCAATTCCGGGATGCGGGAACGCAAAGGCTCCGACAGAAGCTGGGTTAGCCGCAGCCGCTCTTCCAGGCGGATGACGCGATCCTGCACCTTGAGGGCATAAAGCCGCACCTTGAAGACAAGGGTCAAGAGGGCGACTGCCAGCAGAATCAGCAAAAAAGCGTGGATGTCGTCCCGGAAATCACTATCGGCGAGATGTGCAAAAAAATGGATCAGGGACAGGACCAGCCCGAGACCAAAAACAGGGAGAAGGAAGAAATGAAACAGAGGGTCCCAGCGAGTGTGGTTAGCGAAGGTTTGGGGCTTGTTTTCGGCCATGCGGGAAGGCTCCTTTTGAGCGGAGCCAGTTTAGCAGAATTGACGCTGGGATCAGGGTGAGTACAAGGCGGTAGCCCGAATGATTGGAACCAGAAAATGGAAGGGCGCGGGAATCCCCCCGAACTCCCGCACCCTTCCATACTTGCGTGCCTGCGCTACTGCCGAGAGGCGAGCAAGATCTCTTCGATGGCCGGGACGTTCTGCGCGCGTGGGAGCATCGTCATGATCAACGCGAACATCACTTTTGCGTATTTCATAATCACCTCCGAAACTTTGGTCCGCTCGATGCGGAAGTGAACCGATCTTGCATCCGAAAGGAGGAAACGTCCATGGAGCCAGCCTGAAGCCGTATCAATTGATCTGAAGAGCTGCGGTTGGGGCTGGGTGCATTTTTGGCCGCGGATTCGACTTTGCGCCTTTCGCGAATCCTGGACCCTTGACAGGGAAGCCGAGGCAAGACAAGAATTGTGGGCATTGTTCGCCTGTGGGTTTCCATGCCTGAGAAAAGGGTTCGCTTCGCCGAATTTGAATTGGACTTTGGCCGCTTTCAGCTCTATCGCGGCGGAAGCCCCGTACGCCTGGAAGGGCTTCCGCTGCAACTGCTGATGTTTTTGATCGACAACCAGCGCCAGCTCGTGACGCGCGAGCAGATTGCCGAGGCGCTGTGGGGGAAGGATGTCTTCGTCGATATCGAACAGGGAATCAATACCGCCATCCGCAAAGTACGCATGGCGCTGGAAGACGATTCCGCCAAGCCGCAGTATCTGCAAACCGTAGTCGGACGAGGCTATCGCTTCGTGGCGCCAACCAACGCGGCCGGAGAGGCCATTCCCGGACCCGCCGAAGGCTTCACGGTTTCCGCCGAAGACTTCGGACGGGCCATCATGGCGGCCGCGGGCCTGGAGCTGGATGTTCCGAAGGCGCCACCAAAAGTGCGCGGCGAGTCCTAGCCGAGGCCCCCACTCTCGGCGAATCTTGGCGTAGGATCAGGAATCCAACCTTCCATGAAAGCTATTCAAGTCAAACAACCCGGTGGGCCGGAGGCGATGGAACTGGTGGAGTTGCCAGTTCCGCAGCCGAAGGCGAATGAGGCGGTCGTGAAGCTGTCCGCTTCGGGCGTGAACTTTATTGATGTGTATCAACGCGAGGGAAGATACAAAGTGCCGCTGCCGTTTGTCCTGGGGCAGGAGGGCGCGGGCGTAGTCACGACCGTAGGCGCGGACGTGACATCGGTGAAACCGGGGGATCACGTGGCCTGGGCCGGGCTGATGGGATCCTATGCGGAATATGCCTCCATGACCGCAGACAAGTTGGTGCCGATTCCATCCGGTATAGCGGATCAGCAGGCCGCGGCGGCCATGTTGCAGGGGATGACGGCGCACTATCTGTCGCACGACACCTATCCGTTGAAACGCGGTGAGACAGCGCTGGTGCACGCCGCCGCCGGCGGAGTGGGACTGCTGCTGGTGCAGATGGCGCACAACATTGGCGCCCGCGTGATTGCTACCGTCTCGACCGATGAGAAGGCAAAGCTGGCGCGCGAAGCCGGCGCCGACGAAATCATTCTCTATACCCAATCCGATTTTGAAGCCGAGACCAAGCGCCTGACCGGCGGCAAAGGCGTCGACGTGGTCTATGACTCGGTGGGAAAGACGACTTTCGATAAAGGGCTCAATGTACTGCGGCCACGCGGGGTAATGGTGCTGTTCGGCGGGTCGAGCGGCGCGGTACCTCCGTTTGATCTGATTGCGCTTTCGCAGAAAGGGTCGCTCTACGTGACTCGGCCCACCCTGGGCCACTACACGGCCACACGAGAAGAGTTGATGACGCGGTCGGGCGCAGTGTTCGGCATGATGGCCGCCGGCAAACTCAAGTTGAGGATTGAGCATACTTATCCGCTCGGGGAAGCACAGCGCGCACACCGCGATCTGGAAGGAAGAAAGACGACGGGGAAGTTGTTGCTGATTCCGTAGGCGGGAAGCGTCCAACCCACACCGATTGTCATCCTGAGCGCAGCGAAGGACCTATGCATTCTGTCGGCGGCGTTCGTGTCGCCGACTCCATGGGTCCTTCGGCCCGCAAATTGCGCTGACCTCAGGATGACACGTGCGGGCGGGCAAGCAAGGAGACCATGAAAGTAATTCGCGTGCAGCACACAGGCGGGCCGGAGGTGATGGAACTGGTGGAGGTTCCTGTCCCGCAGCCGAAGCCGACCGAAGCCGTGGTGAAAGTCTCGGTCGCGGGCGTGAACTCGATCGATGGCTACTTCCGCGACGGAAGGTTTCGGACGCCGCTCCCCTTCATTCCCGGACAGGAAGGCGCCGGGACGGTCACCGCGGTGGGCGCGCAGGCGAGAACGGTGAAAGTCGGCGACCGCGTGGCGTGGAGCGGATCCTTGGGCTCGTATGCCGAGTACGTGGCGGCAGAAGAGGAGCATCTGGTGCCGGTGCCGCCGTCGATCACCGATCAGCAGGCCGCGGCGGCCATGATGCACGGGCTGACGGCGCACTACCTGGTGAACGATGCTCACAAGCTGAAGGCTGGCGAGACTGCGCTGGTACACGCGGCAGCGGGCGGCGTCGGCCTGCTGCTGGTGCAGTTGGCACACGCGATCGGAGCGCGGATGATTGGCACCGCTTCGAGTGACGACAAAGCGAAGTTGGCGCGCGAAGCTGGCGCGGACGAAGTCATCGTCTTCACGCGGCAGGATTTTGAGGCCGAAGTGAAGCGTCTGACCGGCGGCAAAGGTGTCGACGTAGTGTATGACGGCGTGGGCAAGGCGACGTTCGAGAAGAATCTGAACGTGATGGGTCTGCGCGGGATGCTTGTGCTCTACGGCATGTCGAGCGGGCCGGTGCCGCCGGTAGATCCGGCGAAACTGTCTGAGAAAGGATCGCTCTACATGGCGCGCACCACGCTGGCGCACTTCACCGCGACGCGCGAGGAACTGTTGGCGCGTACCAGCGCGTTGTTCGGAATGATCGCGGAGGGCAAGCTCAAGCTAAGAATTGCGAAGACATACCCGCTGGCGGAAGCGACGCAGGCTCACCGCGACATGGAAGCACGCAAGATAGCGGGGAAGTTGCTACTGATCCCGTAAGAATGCTGAAAACCTTCAACCACAGAGGACGCTGAGGACACAAATCCTTGAAGTTTCCGGCCTCGCTATCTCCTCGAGTAGTGCTTCGCGTACGCCGGTACCTCGCGTCCCGGATCCAGGCGTGCGTCGTCGATGGGCGTGCCGGCGACCATCTCCAGGGGCACGACTCCCGCCCACGTCGGGAACGCGTAGTCTTCCTCGTCGTCAATCGGCGGGCCGACCCGCACCTTCGCTGAGAATTCATCGATGGGCACGCGCAGCACTGACGTTGCTTTCAGTTCGCGCTCGTTGGGCTGGCGCGAGTCATCCCACCGCCCGGGCAGAATGTGTTCTGACAGAACGCGTAGCGCCGCCAGCTTTTCTTCCGGATCGTCCACCAGCGTTGCCTTCCCTAAGATCACCACCGAGCGGTAGTTCATGGAGTGATTGAAGACGGAGCGCGCCAGCACCAGTCCATCGAGCAGGGTGACGGTGATGCAGACGGGCACGCCTTCATCCTTCTGCATCTGGCGCAGCATGCGGCTCGCGGCCGAGCCGTGAATGTAGAGGCTGGCGCCTTTCCGGCCGTACGACGTCGGGATCACGAAGGGCTGGCCATCGACGACAAAGCCGGCATGGCAGAGGAATCCTTCATCGAGAATGCGGTACACGGCTTCGCGATCGTAAACGGCGCGATCGGCTTCGCGGACCACGCGGGTACGCGCGGTGGGCATTTGCGTTTCAGACATTGGGGAACGAACTCCGGGCAAGCGCCAAGGATGGATGAAGGAAAAGTGTAACACTGCGGCAAACGCAAGTAAGGTATGCTGCATCGTTCTTGCCTGTGAGGAAGAATGTGTCCACCCCTGCCCGTCAGGAACATGCGCCTTCGTCTTACCGCTCTCCTGCTGCTCATTGCGGCCACGGCCCAAGCCGCCGAAATTAAGGGCAAAGTCACGAACGCGCTCGGCGGAGAAGCGCTGGGACGGATTGAAGTCGTCGTGCTTGAGAACAAGACCAGCGCCGTCACCTCGATCGGCGGCGAGTTCGATATCCCCAATCTCGCGCCGGGATCCTACACGCTGCGGCTCAACGCGGTGGGCTACCGCCTGCTGACGATTCCATTCACGCTGGCGACGGCCGCGGACATGAAGGAATTCTCCATCACGATGGTGCCCGACAATTTCCACCACGCCGACAAAGTGGAAGTACACGGGGATGTGTTCCAGGCCGCCGATTCCCCTGCGACGGTCGAAACGAACCTTACGAGCTCGGAAATCCGCGAGACCTCGACGGTGTTTGCCAACGATCCCTTCCGCGCGGTGCAGGCCCTGCCCGGAGTATCGGCGGAAGGCAACAACGAATTCTTCGCCGAGTTCTCGGTGATGGGGGCTCCATTCTCGAGTGTCGGGGTCTATATCGATGACGTACTCGTGCCTAGCCCATTCCACGAGATCGGCAACTTTGCGGAGGGCGCGTCGCTGGGTGTGCTGACCAGCGAAGTTGTGGAAGAAATGAAGCTCATGCCAGCTGCGTACCCTGAGAAGTTCGGCGACTCGGCGGGCGCGGCGCTCGACATCCACACCCGCGAAGGCAGCCGGGGAGCTCCGGTGTTCCGCCTTTCGGCGGGCATCGCCGCCAGCGAATTTCTGGCAGAGGGCGGCTTGGCCAGCGCGCACAAAGGATCGTGGCTGGTCTCGGCGCGCAAGAGTTACATCAATTACCTCATCAAGAATCGCGTGCAGAACGCTGCGGACGTCGGATTTTACGATGGCGACGCGAAGCTCAGCTACGACCTGACTCCCCGCCAGAATGTGAATTTCTTTGCGACAGGTGGGCACACCGACATGCACGATCCCACCGCTTCCGATGTAAATAATTTCGGCAGCGGCAAAAGCGATTTCACGTTGGCGCGTCTGGGATGGCGGTGGAGCGTGACGCCCCGTCTCTTGGTGGACGCTCGCGGGGCCTACCTCCGTGAGCCAGACCAGTTATTCAATAGCGCGCACCAGCTTGTGAACTCAACCTACCACGCGGAGTGGATCGGAGGAACAGGACTTACGTGGGCCTGGTCGCAAAACAGCGTCCTCGAAGCGGGCTGGACCGAGCGCCAGCTACGCGACCGCGCGTACGATGCCTTCTACCCAGCGACCGGAGCGCCGCAAGTGAGTTCGCAGGCTGAAATCGGACTGCGCCAAAGCGGATACGTGCAGCAGGCTTCCTCCCTGCTACACGGACGAGTTCACATCCTGGGAGGCGTCCGTTGGGACAGTCTGCACTTAATTGGAGTGCATCCTTTGTCGCCACAGATTTCGATGGCAGTGCGGGCAACCTCGTCCACTGAACTCCAGTTTGGAGCGGGGAGATACCAGCAGTTCACCCAACCCATCCGCGTCGAGGATCTTTGTCCCGGGTTTGGATTCATGCCCGAAAAATCGGATCAGTACACTGCGGCTGTAGAGCAACGCTTGGGGGAGAACACGCGCGTACGCTTGCAAGTTTTCGACCGCCAGGACTCGTTTTCCATGGGCTTGGGCGCCGTGCACCCCACGGTCTCCAGTTCTTGTCCGTCAATTGAGCCCATTCCAAAGGGAACCTTTCAACGCGACTACTCGCGAGGAGCACAACTGGTCTTGCAGAGGCGAAGCGCAAACCGGCTGTCGGGCTGGTTGGGGTACACCTTGGCGCGCTCCCAGGCACGGCAATACATGGTCCAGTATCAGGTCTCGTCCGGAGGCGTCGTCAATCTTTTCCCGTACGACACGCCCTATTACTCGACGCTTGAGGACCAACGGCATTCCCTGAACGTATTCGCAATGTATCGCCTGAATCCGACGGTGAACCTGAGCGGGAAGTTTTTGTTTGGCTCGGGATTCCCGGTAACGTCCGGGGTCTTCGTTTTGGTAGGAAGCACCTACCAGCAGGTGGGGACGCAAACGCTGCGGTTCCCGTATCAGCGACTGGACATTCGCGTCGACAAGGATTGGGCGTTCAAGCGGTGGAAGTTGACTCTTTACGGTGAAATGCTAAATCTGACCAACCACTACAACGGTCGTGATGTGTACTCGTCCGGAGTCGATCCAAATACCGGACAGGCGCAGGTGAAAATGCTGCAGGGGTTGCCCGTTACTCCTACGCTGGGATTGGCTTTTCAGTTCTAACTGCGGACCTCAGACCATCTCCACCGCTCCTTTGAAATCGCGGTTTAAGCCGAGGTCCGACGCCTGAAGCTGGTATTGGTTCTCGCGATAAGCGCGCGTGAACAAGATGGCGACGATCACCAACACGATCGGAGTGAACACGCTCGCCTCGGGGCCGACGGTGCCGCCGGTGAGCCAGCGCGGTCCGCTGAACGCGGAGTTGAACAGATTGTGATATGCAGGGATGCCGCTGTCGGGCACACCGTAGAAGAAGGTCTGGCCCCAATCCCATCCGGCGTGAAATCCGACGGCCCACCAGAGATTGCCGGTGCGCCGCAGAAACAGGCAGAACAGCACACCGAAGAGTACCACTGAGAAAAGGCCACCCATGCTCTCCCCGGGGTTTCCTGCATGAGCGAGACCGAACAGCGCGGAGAGCAGGATTGCCGACGGCCAGAACCCCATGCCCGTGGTGAGCGTGAACTGAAGGTATCCGCGAAACGCGAATTCCTCGGCCAGTCCGACCAGCACGAAGGTTGCGCCCCAGGCTGCAGTCGCGGAGACGAGGGTGCTTCCGTGGATGGCAAGGCCAGCAAGGTGGAAGCCGTGAAACGCGAAAATTCCCAACAGGCACCCGCTGATTGCCAGGAAGCCGGCGATTGTGCCGATCCAGAAATCCTTACCGAATGCCGAGCGAGCGGGAAGACCGTACTGTCCAAAATGTCGGCGCTCGATCCGCGCCATGACGAGCGCTGCAATCGCTGTGCAGAAGAGAATGGCTCCCTCAGGGATGCCGAGTCCCAGAGGCGTGTTAGCGGAGACGCCGATGCTGGTCTGCGCTCCAGTTCCACCACTTCCTAACACGCGCAGCAGTACGAAGGGGATCGCGAGGCCAATCGCTATGGCAGCCACCAGTGCCAGAAAGATGAGCACGCGCCAGCCGGCACGGATGCCGTTGGATCCGTGGAAGATCGTATGCGGAGGTTGTGGCGCGGGCGGAGCTGGTGGTTGCGGCGGAGTAAGAATTTCCTGGTCGGCCATGGGCGAGGAACCTTTCAAACGCAAAACGATTCTACTGTGAGTTTACGAAGTCCATAGGGCGGAAGTTTCGTCGCGGGAACGGCGTGCGTAGCAGCGGGCGAGTCGGCAGAAGTGTATGGGTCCTTCGGCCCGCAAAGAACGCGGGCCTCAGGATGACAATGCGTGAGGACTGATTCACCTCACCGCAGAAGTGCTTACCAGTTCAGCTTCAGGGCGAACTGGAACTGCCGTGGATCGTAGGCGGCGGTGGGCTGTCCGGCAATGGTGAACAGCGGACTCACCGCAGCCACATTCATCTTGTTGGCAATGTTGAATACGTCGGCAATCAGATCCATGTTGAAGCGCTCGCCGAAATAGATCTTCTTGGAAACACGAATGTCGTCGAAGACAGTCCAGGGCGTGATGCCCGCGTTGCGGCCCAAGTTGCCGTCGAGCGAGAGAAGAGTGCCATTGAAGTTGGCACCGCAAGGCTCCTGCAGCGTACCTGTAGGCGAGTACTTGGATTTGTAGACCAGGCCGCAAGACGGGTTGACCGTGGTATTGGGACGGCCGGTCAAGGAGGACAGCTGCAAGTTGTCCCCGTTGCCAGTGACGATGTTAAATGGCCGGCCGGACGACACTTCGATGACCGGAGCGAAACTCCAGTCGCTGAAGAATTTGCTGCCGAAGCCAGAGCCCCCGAGCTTTCCAGTCTGGTAGACCGCGCTGAAGACGAAGCGCTGGCGCTGATCGAACAGGGATGAAGATCGATCGTAGGCAGGGAAGTAACTATCCTGCGGCGTCAGCGTCGACTGCAGGTCAGTGGAGTCGTCGATGGAGTGCGACCAGGTGTAGGACGCCAGTAGTTCGTAGTGGTTGCTGAAACGCTTGCGCAGGTTCGCTGTAAGACCATGATAGACGGAACTGCCGTTGGAGTAGTTGGCGTCCATATCCCCGAAGGGGACGCAGCCAGTGAAAGTAGCGGGATCGCAATTGACATTGAACCCCTGGCCGGCCAGGCTCTGGAGGATCTGCTGGGCCACGCCAACGCAATAGGCGCCGAGTGGGCCCTCGGAGAGGTAGGCACCGACAATAGACGGGTTGAGCCCCGATGGACGGAAGAAATTCAGCAGGGAAGAATCAGCCCATGGCACCGGAGCGCCCGGGACGGAGCACCCGCTTACGGTGAACGGGCTGGAGGCGGTCCCTCCGGAGGCGAGATAGTTCTCGATCATCAAATCTCCCCGGACGGTGTTGGCATTGATGGGCCGGTTCAAATGACGCCCGCCGTTGAAGTTATAGGCAAGGCTGAGAGCGAAGCCGCCGCCGAGATCGCGCTCTACGGTCAGGTTGGCCTGTTGCGCGTAGGCGTAAACGAAGTTCTTGGACTGCGGATACCCGAACGGCTGGAAGCCCAGCGGCAGAAACGTCGATGGATTCAGATAGTTCTGGTTGAGGAACGCGGACTGCGGGAAATTGAGCGCCTGAAACCGCTGCTGGTCGGGCAGAAATCCCAGCGCAGTGGCCGTAGTTGAGCTAAGAGTGGCCGCACACGGATTTGCCGCGCTCGCGACATTGATCGGCAGCCCCTGGAAGATTGTAATTGCGTTCAGGTTGCCCGGATTGCCGGGTCCGGAACATCCTCCCGTGCCGGCGAAGGCCAACTGGCCGCTGGAGGAGCCGTCGGAAGCATCTCCGAGGAAATAAAGGCCCAGCAGCGGATGGTCGTAAAAAATTCCGTACGAGGCGCGAACGACCGTCTTGCCATTGCCTGCGGGATCCCAAGCCAAGCCGATGCGTGGCTGGAAGTTGTTCTTGTCGGTCTGAATCCCTTTCTGCAATCCCAAGAGCTTGTAGGCGGGAAGAGCCAGACCCTGGGGCGCCTTGAATTTGGGCGGAATCTCGACGTCGTATCGGACTCCAAAGTTCAGGGTGACCTTGGGACTGACACGCCAGGAATCCTGCCAGAACACACCGATGGGAATGTTCTTGAACGTATCGGTGGGACTGCCCAGGCCTTGAATGAAGTCTCCAGGCAGGCCGGCGCCGTAAGACTGCACCGGCGAGAGGGCTGGGAAATCGGGGAGCGCGGACGGATTGGGGTTCACAAAACCAAGAGTGGCCGCATTGAAAGCACCGAAATCGTAAACGCCTCCGTAGTTGACCGTGAAGGTGGCATTCACCGGAAGGTAGTTGAAGTCCGCGCCAAATTTTGTGTTGTGACGGCCGATGCTCCAGGAGAAGTTATCGGTGAACTGGTAGCGCGTCTCGGTTCGCTGGATGTACGAATAAGGCTCGCGTCCGAAATAGGCAATCCCTGTAAGGTTGATGGCAGGGTCGGAGCCACCGGGGATTTGTGTGTTGTAAAAGTAGGAAAGGCCGCGGCGCGCGTACTGGAAGCGAAACTCGTTGACCTTGGTGTTGCCGATGGCCCATGTGTCCTGCACCGTGCCAGCGACATCGCGATAGGTCTGTTGCGACGTGCGGGAGTACGCATTTTGGCCGAAAGGCTGGTCCTGTCCGCTCACTTCGATGCCGGTGACGGTGCTGGGGCTGACGTTGACGCGCAGCATCAATCGGTTTGCACTGCTTACGTTGTGATCAAGGCGCAGCGAGTAGAGGCTGGTGCCTTCAAACACAGGAAAATTGCCGGTTTGCGACGCCAGTGTTTGGTAGGACGCGGGAACGAAGCAGGGCGGCGAAGTGCAACTGGTGGGAAAGCCTCCCACTCCAGGAAAGCCACCGGTCAGACCGAGGGGCCACGCTCCATTCACCGCCATCCCTGAAGACGCCCCGACAAGGCCCAAATATTGCCCGACTTCCCCCGCATAAGCTGGACTGCCCCCTACGGTCGCCAAAACGGCGGGATTGCCGAGGAACGAGATCTGGTCGGGGGTGAGCGGAAGGCTCACGCTACCCGCAGGAGCGCCGAAAAACGCCGAAGCATCGAACGGCGATAGTCCGAAACAGATCTGGCCCCCGCTGGTCAGGCAATCCTGCCCGATCGAAGAGAATCCTGTCTCGTGCCGCCGCGTGATTTCGTACGAGAAGTAGTAAAAGGTCTTGTCCTTCTTGAGCGCACCACCGAAAGCCGTGCCCGCCTGCACGCGTGTGTAAGCCGGATCTTTCACCGTGCTGAACGGATTCACCGCCTGGAAATTTCGGTTACGCAGATACCCGTACACGTCGCCGTGAAAATCGTTGGAGCCGGAGCGCGTGATGATGTTTACTACACCGCCGGAAGCGCGACCGTATTCGGACGCGTAGTTGTTGGTGATGATCTGGAATTCCTGCACCGCCTCCTGGGAGACGGTGGAGCGCACGCCGTTGACCGAATTATCGGTGGCGTCGGCGCCGTCAACGTTGACCAAATTGGAGCGGGCGCGCTGGCCGCTCATGTTCAGGCCAGACGTGGGAGCCGCGCCCAGGTTGGGGGCCGCGTCGTGCACGACCTGCGAATCGGTCAGCGTAAAGTTGATGTAGTTGCGACCGTTGATCGGCAGATTGTCAATACGGCGCTGTCCGATCGTATCCGTTGTGGAACTGCGCGAGGTTTCCACCAGTTCCCCCTGCGCGCTCACTTCCACGATCTCTTTACCGCCCGATACCGTGAGGGTGACGGGCAGTTCCAGCAATCCTCCGACCGTGATGCCGACCCCGGTTTCCTGTGTCTTGGTGAATCCAGCCGCTTCCACCGTGACCGAATACGTGCCCGGCGGCAGCAGTTGAGCGCTATAGCCTCCTTGGCCGTCACTGGTGGCAGAACGCTCCAGGCCCTTTGCGACGTCCTGCACCGTCACCGTCGCATTGGTGACGGCACCTCCCTTGGGATCTTTCACGTTGACGTGCAGATCGCCAGTGGCGGCGCCGCCCTGGCCAAACGCAACGGCCGAAAGCAGCAGGAAGAGAAAAGAGACAGAGGCAGACCTCAGAGTGCGGATCATAGGGTTCTCCCTTGGACTCGCGAACGCGAGCGGACGGCGGACACTGTTCCCCACGGCGGATGCCGAAATACTCAAGTGGTTTGGACAGCTTTGATGCCCGCTGGTTTTTATAACAGAACGGGCCTCGAAAACAAGTCAGGAATCAAACGGGGGTCGTTTCTGAGTAACCCGGCTGAGTTCCTTTGGACCGCGCCGTGGTGCGCAGGGAGCATGGCAAAACATCGGGCAATTGTCTGTGATTTGGATCACCAGGTGGCCGAAATGCGCACCGGCGCAGCCGGATTCTGCAGCCTCCCGAGGAGCATCGCGGCGCCATTCAGACGCTCGTACCCGCGGAGAACGGGAACGGCCGCCCGGCCCGAGTTCGGCCAAGCCAGAGCAACGTAGATTCTGAGAACAGCGAATGCGGCGTTGCGGCGCAGCAACAGAGCATCGTTCACCAGTTGCCGTGCGGCTTCCGCGGTGTGGGCATCGCTCGCACTCAAAGCGTTTTGTCCCATGGTTACCAGAACGGCAGCGTTGCTTCCCGCTACTCGAACGTAGGCCGCCGTGGCCCGCAGGCGCTCGCGCCGGACCACGCGGAACTCGGAAGCAGGCAAGCGGCGGCGAAGGTAGTCGTCCTCCGCCGGGTCAACAAGATTGCGAAAGGCCGCAACATCGATGGGCTGAATCTGCTTCGCGAGGCTGGCATTTCCGGAAAGCTGCAGACTTCCGGATAACGTAATCCGAAGAATTACAACCAGCGCCACGGTGGCGGCGAGAACGAGAATGATGGCTAGAGTCATCGGTGTAAGAGACGCTCCAATTCCTGGTTCCACAGCGCAAGGTTGTTCTCCGGCAGCAGAACCGCAGATTTTGCGGCCACTTTCTGGGAAACGAGCAGGTAGTAGATCCAGATCAGGACGCAGATATGATAGGTCGCCATGTTCACGAAATCGAGAAGGTAGCTGTTGTGTCCCAGCATCCCGCTGGCAATTACAGCCCATGTGGCCAGATGCTCGCAGGACAAAATACCAAGCCCCAGCGCAATTCCGAAGATCCGTCGATCCCAGGTCAGCTTGAAGTAGGCAGCGAACGAAACGATGGAAAGGATGAGTCCGGACTCGATGACGTACATTGATTGCTGTAAAACGTGCGCGCCGGAAATCAGCCAATTCGGATTCGCGGCTACCGTGAGTCCAGCCGTCAAACCGGCGACCAGCACCAGAACGATGCCGGCACAGGTAATCAGGAGGTTGCCCGTTTTTGCCACGGCGGACCACGGCCGCAGCAGATGACGAAACAGCTCTCCGGTCAGGGCGAACTTCAGCAGTCCCTCAACAACCAAGCCTGCCCAGAACGCTCGCCAAAAGGTCTCGGCCTGCACCGTGGGAAGAACGTCCAGTCCATAGAGTGTGAATTCCTCGGCCGCCTCGAAAAGGGTATAGGCCAGAAAGACCGGGAAGAGACGGTGAAGCCCGCGGTGCCACATCAATACGGCAAGCGCCACCTGCAGAATGTGCGGTGCGAGCCAGAGATAGTGCCAAAGAAATGAGTGCGCCTGCAGCATGGCGGTAAGGGACGCACTATATCGCGACTTGCTGCAGGCAGCAACTCTTCACGATTCCTGTTCCGTTTTCGTAAGAGCCGGAAATTTGCCCTACGGTTTGCACATCTTTCCGTCACAATTAGTGCCACCGACGCCGTCAGCTCGAACTGCGGTTGGGACCACCACGGTGGACAGGAACAGCACGGCTGCCCCGATGACAAGTAGCATACGTTTCACGGTTTGTTTTCTCCTTGTGACTGCGGATTGGACCGTGATACTTTCATGGGCGCGACGTGGCCGCAACGGGGTTTGCGGACCTTCGAGCGTTCGGAATTCGTAACAAGATGACCCTGAAATCAGCTCTGCAGGACGTGAAGGAAACGACCCTGGCGGCCGTCACCGGATTGCTCGGGAAGCTCGCCTATCTGGCTTCCTTGCGTCGTGCTCAGGGCCGGTACGAACATTGGGGAATGGAAGTGGTTCACGGGCCTGAGTCTTCCGAGCGGGCGCTAAAAACGGCCCACGCTGAGATTGTGGCCGGGGTTTTGCGGACGCCGCTAGCGTCTCTGGTCCAAGATCTGCGGGAATCGAGCCAAAACAGCGGTGTTGCCGCACACACTTACATCGAGGGGATGCGCGACAATTTTGACGATTTGCTGCCGGGCGAGCGCAAGGACTCGCCGGAGGCCAGCCATCTCAATTCAGTGCTGGTGGCGCTTTCGCGCCTGGAGAAGAATCGAGGCCGTGCCACTCGGTCAACTTCATAGCGACTCCCACGATCTGGCCGAGCACCTCTGCTTCCTGCGGGTGCCGCAGGATTCGAACCGGAACGGGTGATAGCGGATGCGGTTGCAGAATAATCTCGTCGCGGCGCATGCTGCACCAGCAGCAGGTATGGCCCTCGCGGGTTTCTACAAAATAAATCGGGCGTTCGTATTCCGAGCGCCACGAGCCCTCCACCACCTTATTCTTCGCTTCGTCAACCTGGATAAAACTGCCCGGCGGCAGAATGGGATACATGGTGAAATCCTGCGTGCCGACATAGCCATAGGTGAAATCGCTGTTGGCAAACTGCGCCAGGTAGGCCAAAGGAACCAGTCCCCACTGTTCCACCATGCGGCCCAGGTTGGTGGTGCGGCGCTCGTCGAATCCTGGGTCCATTCGCACCGGAACCTGCACCGAAGACAGTCCAGCCAGAGCGTCGGAAACATGCGATTTCGGCGGCGCCACCAGGCCCAGGTCGGCCGCCATATTGTTAAGGTCGACCCCGTACCAGGACATGAGTTCGCGGAGATCGCGGCGGTAGATCACCGACAACGTATAGAGCCGGTAAATGCTGGGCAGAATGCCCTTCGTCTCGATGTCGGACAACCGGCTGGGTGGAATCGAGAACTCTTCGTTGCGATACTTGTCGGCAACGCGCGCGCTGGAATTCTCCACGTCGCGCATGGTCAGACCAAGTTTCTCGCGCAGGGTACGAAGGCTTTTTCCAGCGGGCAGCATGGGTACGCCTCCAAAGAAGTGGGGGAATAATACCAAATGGGGACCCTGTTGTGTCGGTGAATTGTGCAAAAAATTGAGCAAGGATAGTTTGTTACGAATTCCGAACACGCGTTCGGCCTTGTGCGGAGCGCTGAATCCAGTCAGCAGCCCCTCTGAGCACAGGGAATCAGCGCCCCTTCCTCCTCTGTGGATTTTCTGTGATTGTTCGTAATTCGTAACAAGCTCTTTAGGAAAAAGCTGGTCCTTCAAGCCGGGTCCTGGGAACTTGTCCATCACGCCGGCCGGCCTCAACTATCCCCGCTTGGCTGAGGTCCACTCGCAAATTGCTTAAGGATGACATTTGTCACGCTCGTAGCGTGATGGATGGCACTGGTGCGCTCGTCTCCGTTCCGCGATCATGCAATCACTGGATGGGAATGGCGAAGAGATTCCCGCAGGCGGCGCCAGAAGCGCCGGGAGGACTGATGATGATCGCAAACATGGAACAACCCGTCACCACCCCAGAAAGCGCACACGCCGCCGACTCGGACCTCATCGTGGCCAGCCTCGAGGGTGTCAACAAGAACTACGGTGACGTCCGGGCGCTGCGCGGCGTGGAGTTCCGGGTGCGCGCCGGTGAGGTCGTGGCGCTGCTTGGTCCGAACGGTGCAGGCAAAACGACCGCAGTGAAATTGCTGCTGGGATTGATGCAACCCAATTCGGGAAGAGTGCGCGTTTTCGGCGGCGATCCCACGAATCCTGAAAACCGGAGGCGTACCGGCGCCATGTTGCAGGTGGGACGAGTTCCGGAAACGTTACGCGTCCGCGAGCACATTGATCTGTTCTCCTCTTATTACGAGAAGCCGATGCCATCGGCGGAAATCCTGGCCGCCGCCGGGCTCGAGAAGCTGAGCGACCGCAAGTTCGGCGATCTCTCCGGAGGACAGAGGCAACGTGTTCTGTTTGCGCTCGCCATCTGCGGCGATCCGGATTTGCTCTTTCTCGACGAGCCCACGGTCGGGCTCGACGTGGAAGCCCGCCGCTTGTTGTGGGATGAAATTCGCCGGATGGTCGCCCGTGGCAAAACCGTGCTGCTGACCACGCACTACCTGCAGGAGGCCGACGCCCTCGCCGACCGCGTTGCCGTCATCAATCAGGGAGAAATCATTGCGCAGGGAACTCCCGCAGAGATCAAGGCGAAGACCAGCGGCAAGCGTATTCGCTGCATCACCAGCCTCAGCGTCGCCAGCTTGCGCCAGATTTCCGGCGTGACCGATGTAAAGGAAGACCGCGAAGCTGTCGAGATTCATGCCGTCGAAGCCGAGTCTGTCGTGCGCGAATTGCTGGCCCGCGACGCGCAACTGTCGGGCCTTGAAATTACGAGCGCGGGCTTGGAAGAAGCGTTCCTGGCGCTGACCCAAGGAAAGTACGCGAAACGGAAATCATTCCAATTGAACTCAGCCAACTGAGGCCAGCGTCTACATACGCACTCGAAGGAGATGCAATGAGCACTGCAACCATCGCACTGACGAACCAGCGGATCCAGCGTTCCCCAGGCCACACCGCGACCATTTATCTCAAGGAGGCAAAATACGAATTCCTGAAGAACCTTCGTCTTCGCATGTACACGGCGTCGGTGCTCAGTTTCCCCATCATGTTCTATGTGCTGTTCGGTCTGGTGCTGAACTCCAAAGAGGCGATCGGCGGCACGGCTGTGCCCAAGTATCTGATCGCCACGTACGGCACGTTCGGCGTCATGGGTGCCTCACTGTTTGGAACCGCCGCGGGCTTGGCCTCCGACCGCGGACTAGGATGGCTGCAGGTAAAGCGCGCCAGCCCCATGCCGCCGTTTGCGTACTTTGTGGCCAAGGTCGTCACCAGCATGATTTTCAGCACCATCATTGTGCTGGCTCTGTTCACGCTCGGCATTGCTTTGGGCGGAGTGCGAATGCCCCTCGCCGATTTCGCCCGGCTGTTGGGAACACTAGCGGCCGGTTCGTTACCCTTCTCTGCCATGGGCCTGGCCCTCGGATATTTCACCGGGCCGAACTCGGCGCCCGCGACTATCAATCTGATCTATCTGCCCATGTCGTTCTGCAGCGGATTGTGGGTGCCCTTCATGTTCTTACCGAAAGTCGTGCGAGAGATTGCGCTGGTTCTGCCGCCTTATCACTTGTCACAACTGGCACTCGGAATCGTCGGAGCAGGACGGCACGAATCGAACGCGACGCATTGGGAAGTGCTGCTGGCCTTCACCATGATCTGCCTGGGCGTAGCCCGCATCGGCTTCCAGCGCGACCAGGGAAAAATGTACGGCTAGAAGGTGTCTCGCGCACTGGTTTGGGAAGGGCACGTTGAGAATGGGCACTTCGGAAAGGGCACGGCTTCAGCCGTGCCGCTCGGAGCCAATAAAGATGCGGGCTTCAGCCCCCGAGGGATCCAGGGAGTAGGCCATGAGTATGAATTCGAAAAAATCGATGGGCTGGACGGTCGTCCTGATGATCTTCGGCGTGGCTGCACTCTACTGCGGCTCGAAATCGCTGGCTCTGCTCATCCCGGCAGCCGTTCTGGTCTGGTACGGAGCCGGGCCAGCGCTGCGGAGTGGCCGGAATTGACCGTAGGGGTGAGAATGGGTCTATGCCACTGATGACTTACGATTCGCAATTGGACTCGAGGAATCCGACGGCGGGTCCGTTCAAACTGAGACCTTGGCGGTCCGTCCTCAAGGACAAGGATCACGGGTGGAGTCCGCTATTCTGGGTTATCTACCTCGGTTTTTTCTTCCTCGACCCGGTTTCAAATCACGCCAGCTTCCGCATCTGGTTCCTCGATATCACTGGCGCCGTTGTATTTCTCTTTCTCTACTTAGGGTTGTTTATTCTGGAACACCCACGGTCCCTCGCCCACATTGCCGGGATGGTGCTTCTCGGGTTGTTGTTCCTTCCGATTAATGGGGGCGGCTGCACATTCTTCATTTACGCCGCATCCATGCTCCCGTTTTGTGTGCAGAAGCACCGCCAAGCTGTGATCGGTCTGATCAGCATAGGGGCAATCGGCGCAATTGAAGGGCTGATTCTGCATGTCGGCACCTGGGGGATGTTCTACACCGCGATCTTCCCGATGATCATTGGAGCAGGGAACACTTTCTTCGCCGAGCGCAACCGGATGAACCGGAAACTGCGCAAGGCGAATGAAGAGATCGAGAACCTGGCAAAGGTCGCGGAGCGCGAGCGCATTGCGCGCGACCTGCACGATGTTCTGGGACACACGCTGTCGGTCATCACGCTCAAGTCAGAACTTGCCGGCAAGTTGATCGACCGTGATCCGCAGCGCGCCGGAAAAGAAATCCGTGAGGTCGAGCAGATCTCCCGCCAAGCGCTCTCCGACGTCCGCGACGCGATTCGCGGATACCGCTCCCAGGGACTTGCCGCCGAACTGGCGCAGGCCAAGGCCACGCTGGAAACGGCCGGACTTGCGGTGCAGTGCGACGCCGCAACCACGGTCAAACTTCCCGCTGTCCAGGAGAGCGTGCTTTCTCTGGCGGTGCGCGAAGCCGTGACAAATGTTGTGCGTCACGCGCGGGCCCGTACTTGCCGCATGCGCCTCGACCAGCAGAACGGCTCCTGCCGCCTCGAAATCCAGGACGACGGCTGCGGAGCCTCTAACGGCGAAGGCAATGGACTGCGCGGCATGCGAGAACGGGTCGAAATGCTCGGAGGCACCTTGCAGCGCAGCACAGAATCCGGTACTACGCTGACCATCACGCTGCCCTTGAAAGAAGTCGTGCCCAAGAGCGAAGGCTGCCAGAATTGAATCCCCCAACCAGAGAAAGCGCAAAAGAAGGGCGCAAGACGATCCGCGTGGTGTTGGCGGAGGACCAGGGCATGGTCCTCGGAGCTCTCGCCGCCCTACTCGAAATCGAGGGCGATATCTCCGTCGTCGGCCAGGCGCGCAACGGCAAGGAAGCGCTCGAAGCCGTGCTTACCCACAAGCCCGACGTCTTCATTACAGATATCGAAATGCCGCACATGAGTGGCCTCGACGTAGCCGCGGAGTTGAAGCGTCGGCGGACCGGCACGCGCGTCGTCATTGTCACCACGTTTGCGCGATCGGGATACCTGCGCCGCGCGCTCGAAGCCGGAGCCTCCGGATACCTGCTGAAAGACATGCGTGCCGAAGAACTCTCCGACGCCGTTCGCCGCGTCCATCAAGGCCTGCGCGTCATTCACCCCGAACTCGCGACCGAAGCCTGGGCCGAGATGGATCCACTGACCGATCGCGAACGCCAGGTGTTGCGACTCGCCGGAGAAGGCATGGCCAGCGGCGATATCGCCACTGAGTTGGGTCTTTCCGACGGCACGGTCCGCAACTATCTCTCGGAAGCCATCAGTAAGCTGGGAGCCAGCAATCGCATCGAGGCCGCGCGCATCGCGAGAACCAAGGGCTGGTTGTAAGGCCGGTCAAGCGCGCCTCGTTCCCTTGTGGAATCTCTATTGCCTGCCACGAGGGGCCACCGCTTATGCTAAACAAGCCACCGAGCCGGCCCTATGCAGGGCCGGCTCGAATAGTTGGTTAACCGATCCGCTCATCGCTGCGCTTGCTTATTGCACAGCGAAGATCAGGTCGTCGTGATCGTTGTACGAGCCTGAGGTGCACGACGACGCACTTCCCTGATAGCGGAATTGCGCCCGCACAGCCTGCAGGCTGCCGGTTGGCAACGTGAAGGTTGCCGACAGGCTCTGCGCGCCGGCCTTCGTGGGCTTAATCGTCTTGATGAAGACCCACGAGGGACTGTTGGCATTGGCCGCATAGTAAAGGTCGAGAGAGTCGGAACTGAATCCGCTCCAGGCCCAAACCGTTGCGGTAACCGTCGCCGTGGTGCCGTGCGTGAGCGCGCCACTGCCCGAGGTAACCACGATGCGGTCGTTGGACTCGTCGGAATGGAAAGTTCCCGAGGTCCCGTCAGCGCAGGAATTGTTGATGGTATTGGGCTGATTAGGTTCCGCGCCGCCCGACATGTGATCGCGTCCCAGCAGTAGAGACGCACCCGAGTCGCACGACGTGCCAACGGTCGCGCACTCCGGTGCCTTCAACGTGGAGCTGTAGACGGCGGTTTGCGCTCCCGAGGACGAACTCACCGTCAAGGCGATAGTCGTGCTGTGCGTGAGTGAGCCGGAAGTTCCCGTCACAGTTACAGTGGCGGCTCCGATGGTCGCCGTGGCGGAAGCGGTCAGCGTGAGGGTTGAGGTCGCGCTGCCGTTCGCCGGAGGAGTCACAGGGTTGGTGGAGAATGCCGCCGTCACGTCACTGGGCAGTCCGGTAGCGCTCAGCGTGGTCGCCGAGCTGAAACTGTTCTGGCTGGTGATGGTGATCGTACTCGTTCCGTTGGTGCCTTGCTTTACGGTCAACGAGGCCGGCGATGTGCTGATGGTGAAGTTCGGCGTCGCCGCGGCAGTGACCGTGAGCGTAAGCGTGGTAGTCGCCACTAGGCTGCCCGAGGTTCCCGTGATGGTCACCGTAGCATTTCCTGTGGTGGCTGAACTGCTCGCGGTCAGCGTGAGCGTGCTGGTCCCTGTCGTGGGGTTCGGACTGAACGCCGCCGTCACACCGCTGGGCAGTCCCGACGCGGCGAGAGTTACGCTACCGGTGAAGCCACCCTGGTCCTGCACTGTAATCGTGCTCGTCCCGCCCGTGCCACCTTGGCTGATCGTCAGACTGTTGGGCGAATCCGAGATGGTGAAGCTCGGCGTCGCCGATCCAGCCAGTGCGTTGATCAGGTTTGTCCCGTTCGGGCTCCCCCATCCGGTCACCAGGTCGTACCCAACTACGGCGTTGAATGATTTCCCGTGACCGTTGTTGTTGTTTCCACTGGTAATGTCGTGGAAGTCGCTGGTGTAGCTGGTGCCCTTGCCAATCGAGTAGACGGACGGATTAATGAAACCCAGAGTCGGGTTGCCATTGGCTACCGCCTGCTGGTTGACCAGCGCGAGAAAGCCAGCCCAGCGCGGCGCCGCAAAGCTGGTGCCTCCCCAGCCCCCTGAGCATGAGCCTTGATCGCACAGATAATTGTCGAAATTACCTTCGGCTGCAACGTCCGGTATGTTGCGGATCGTCGTCGAACCTCCGTTAGACGAATTGGCTACTCCCGACTGCCAGCTCGGAATGGCAAAGCCATTGTCGCTGGGGCCGCCGCCGCTATCCGGCCACGCCGTTTCCGATTGCCAGGGCCCTCCGGCACCAGAGGTGGTCAAGTCGGTTCCGCCGACCGCCACGACGTAAACGGATTCCGCCGGATAGCTGCTATCGGTAGCGTTGGATCCCGTGTAGGCTCCCGAATCGCCCGAGGCAACGAACATGTTCTGACCCTGCGCTGCAAATTCCTGGAAGATGGGATCGTCCGACGTAGTGTCAGCCGGATTCCATCCCCACGAGCAACTCAATTGTTTAGAAATATTGTCCGTGGCCATCCGGTTAAACATGTCCTTGTCACCCACTCCAATGGAGGTGGTGCCGGGCGCAATGTAGACACGCATCTGACTCATGCCGGGGGCCATGGCAATCGCCTGCACGATGTCCAGGACTTGTTCGCCATCATCGCCGTCTGAACCAGCACTGGCGCCGTCAATCAGCACATTGTTAATCGGAACGCTGTAGGACACTCCCGCAAAGCTCGAGGTCACATCGGACATGTTGTAGCCGTTTGTAGCCGTCAAATTCGCACAGCCCAACGGATTGGCCGCTGCCGGTGAGGGCCGTGCCGCCGTAATAAGCTGCCCGCATGTCCCCGCCAAGGTATGCGCCGCCCGGGCCCGACCCGGTGTGGCTCTGTATCGGCGCTTCCGCGGACGCCCGCTTCAGCTGGGGGCGGGGTATCGAGAAATTATCCAGACCGGCGATGTGCGCCACGGGCACACTCAGATCGAGCGATGGCTCGCGATCCGGTGAATAGAAAGTGCGGTTCTCGGTCGGATGCTGATACACAACCATCGCGACATGAAAAGCGTTCTCGATTTGCGCTACCGTGCCGTTGATATCAATCAGCAGGCGATTCCGCGGTTTCTGGGTAACGGTGAAACCATTGGCTCTCGCAAAATCGACCACAGTCTGATAATCCTGCACCGTCGGACTGAACTCTGCGGTGAATTGCGTCACGCTAAGGAATTGATGGTAATCCGGACTGGAGGGGTCGTAGATCCGTTCCAGCAAGCTGGTCAGTTCGGCCTGGTTTCGGAGCGGCAAGGTGATGGCCAGGTTCATGCGCTGAGTGGGTGGAAGTAAACCCACCGGTGCGGCTTGTCCGTTAGCAATCGCCGGCCGGACGTGACTGTGCAATAACTGTAGCTGTTGCTGGGCCTGTCCTGGGACTGTGAATAGTAAGAAGATGGCCGCGCAAACCAGCGCCGCCAGCCTGGGCAAAAGGGGAGTGCTTTTTCGCATGTTCTTATCCTCTCGATTCTCGGAGATGTCACGAAGTTCAGTAGCTGGGCGTACTCCGCGGGCAAATGAGTGGCGGCATCTTAACGCATGTTGGGTGTTTTCTGTTTCATTTCTTGTGAGTGTTACGAAAGCGGAAATCCCAAGACGGGAAAGCTGGGCATGTGCGAGATCGGCAGGGAATCGGATCAGATAGGAGAGATTCCAGCCGCCGCCTTCAGGGCGCGCTCGGCGCTCCAGCAACCCTCCACGCATACATCAAAAACGATGTCGCCGTCAGGTCGATCGCAGGTTCGTCGGTCGAGTACGACTGAACATTGTCCTTGTACACGGCACCGTTCCCGTCGAACCTCTCATAGAAGTTGCCGCCGCCTGGAGGACACTTCAGCATTCCGTCAAGCAACCCTGAGGTCGGAGCGCTGTTGGCGCCTTCGACCACCGCGCCCGCCAGCACCGGTGGTTGTCCGTTGAGCGAACCCGCCAGGTTTGCCACTTGGTGCTGCATGCAGTCCGGAAAAGTTTCCCCGTCGCCGACGGTGAAGGTCACGCCCCAGGCATTCGCGCCCGAGATATTCGCCAACCAGCGGCGCGAGTCGGTTTCATAGTTGCGGTCGTGGCTCAGGTAGTTGTATTCGGCGGCCATGACCGAGAGTCCCGCTCCGTGCGAGATGCTGTCGTAAGTGCCCCACGGCAAGCCAAAACCAAATGGATCGCTGGCATTGTTGCTCACAGAACTCGTGATCTGCGCTGCGATGTCGTCGAGCAACTGCGCCTGCGTCACGGCGAGCCCCGGAGGATTCCCCGCCGACGCAATTGCACGATAAAGTTCGAAGTGCGCCAGTCCGCTCACATCGTAGAGATTCAGCGTGTCCGTGCCGTCGCTCGGACCGTTGATGTACGCGTGAGCCCAGTGTGCACCGAGCTTCAGGTAGTGCATGGGATCAGTGTGGGGCAGGCCCGCTGGCAGATTGCCGTGTTCGAGAGCAAAGTAGAGTTCAGTCGCCCCGAGTTCCATGTCGTCGCGCCATTCGCTTTCCGGATAAAAATCGAACGGAGCGACCGTGAGCAAGTCTCCGCTCGGCGCAGTATCCGCCAGATCGAACACATGCTCGGCAGCGAAGATGCAGCGCTTCGCCAGCGCAGGATTCGTCGCCTGAAATACCTGGAAGCATTCCGCGAAGCTGGCGGCAAGACGTCCGGCAAGATTCGGACTGATCTTCGACCCGGCATGCCCTGCCACAAACACCGGACGGTGGCGGATGTACTTGAGCGTCGGGTCCGTGCCGCCGAAGGTATCGTCATCCTGCGGCAGGCGCCAGAGGTCGTGGTCGCTGAGGTAGTCAAAGCTGGCGAAGTCGGTTCCGATTCCGACCTGGTAGTAGAGCGTTTGCGTCGAGTCGTCCCACATCCGCTGCAGCCATTTGAGTCCAAACTCCGCTTCATTGGTGAAGTTCGAAGTAGTCGAATGTCTTCCCATCTGGCGGGGAAAATCACGCACGCCGATCAGCATCAACGCCACGACATAGCTGTGCGTCTGCACAAACTTGATATAGTCGCCTGCGTCCCACCAACCTCCCTCGGCGTTGATCGTTGCGCCCGTCGGGCTGAGACTACCGATGATGTTGTCGTCACTGTCGAATGCCGGCGAACTGTAAACGGCAGCGTGCACGTCGTTGAGATGTCCCGCCGCGGTGCGCAGCGGCGAAGCGATGAAGTCGGCGCCATCGCGCTCGTTTTCGTAGAAAGAGAGGTTATTGGCCAGCGGTGTTGTATACAGGTTCGCTGGCGTGTCCACGCGGAAACTCGCAGAAGTCGCCAAAACCGGCCGGGTCACCGAGATGATGTAAGTGTCCGGTGCACTCAATGTGAAATCGATCGGATAAACGCTGTACGTTCCCCACGCTCCCAGCGCGGCGCCCAAGTGACCAGACGCCACGATCTTTCCTCCAGAGTCCGTCACGGTGAAATTCACACCGCTGACTGCATGGGACGTCATCAGATACGCGCGCGCCGATCGGCACGATTCATATCCGATTTGGTTCACGCGGATGTATCCGGTGACGGCGGAGGCCGCCAGTTGTGCAAGGCACACGACTGCGACCAAGATGGCAGCGATGCGGAGCGGGTGAGATCGGTGGGTCGAGTACATGCCATCCTCCTGAAGAACAGGCGCGCTTCTCCCGAACACGTCGGGGAGTCGAGACGAAGTGGCTCTGGGGCGAGCCTGGCGGATTACAGGGAAACCCGCCTATTAAAACGTTTGAATGTTGATGCGGAAATGCCCGGAGTGTCAAGGAAAAAACGCCAATGGCGTTTTGATCTAGCTCAATTCTTCTGCTCGCGCTCGGCGATGCCAGACAATTGCTTGCACAATGCTCCCGTCTTGAAGAAGTTTATGAAAGCGAACTGGCCGATCATGAGACGCACGACAGTGACGAACAGACGACCGCTCCGAGTCTCTACTCGGATAACACGTCCGAGCCCGTGGAGCCTGAACAACTCAGCCGACTGCACATCATTCTTCGGGATCAAGAGACGCCCAGCGGGGCCATCGATGTGTAACCCGTCATCGTCAAGCCATGCCTCGCCTTTCTCCACTCTCGTCTTGAGGGTGAGTTCGTCGCCGCGATGGAAGGCTACCTTGTATTTCATCGGCTTTTGCCCAGCCTTACGCTCTTAGTTTCTCCGTTGTTCTCGCCCCAGCCACACCCATGCTTTTCTTCACGACTGGCTGGCCCGTTCGATACCGGCTTCTTCCTTCTTTACCGTCTTATAGGCCCACGCCATCCGGGGAGTGTTATGCGCGATGCCTATGTGCCCCTCGGGGTTGAGCACGATGATGCCGCCGTGTCCGTTCACGCGCTGCTTTAGATAGTTCATGGCTTCCTGCGCCGCCCATTCGGGAAGATTGCCGGCAGAGATGCGGTCGGCCGTCCATTTCGCGAGCACGAGTTTCATGATCGGTTCGCCCCAACCGGTGGTCGAGGCCGCGGCGCTCAGATTGTCGGCGTAGCAGCCGCAGCCGATCAGCGATGAATCACCCAGGCGTCCCGGCGCTTTGTTCAGCGTGCCTCCGGTAGAAGTGGCTGCGGCGATGTTGCCATCGCGGTCGAGCGCGACTGCGCCGACGGTGTCGTGCGAAATCGTCGGAGCAAAGAGATCGTTCCCGTGCTGTGCGGCTTCGGCCTGGTACTCCCGCAGGCGTTCGACTTCGCGCGGGATGATCAAGTCTTCGTTCTTGCATAGCGCGATGCCGTGCTCCGCGGCAAAACGTTCTGCGCCCTCTGCCACAAAATAGACGTGCGGGCTCTCGCTGAGAATCTTGCGCGCGGCGCGCACTGGATTCCGCAGGCGCTCGACGCAGCCCACGCCTCCGGCGCGGAGCGTGGCTCCGTCCATAATGAGCGCGTCGAGTTGCACCTTGCCGTCGCGGTTGAGGAAGCTGCCGCGTCCAGCGTCGAAAGTCTCGTCGTCTTCCATGATGACGACGGCTTCCTCGACCGCGTCGAGCGCCGCGCCGCCGCGCTCAAGCACGCGCCATCCCGCTGTCAGCGCGTTCGTCACGCCGCGGATGTGGGCATCGACCATGTCATCAGGCATGGCCCACGCGCCACCATGAATGACCAGAACCGGATCAGTCGGCAATGAAGACCTCTCGAATGGCTCCATTTTAGCATGCCTTAGCTCTTATGAAGACGCGTTAACGTATTGATAATAAGATGCTTACTTTAGTTATTAGATTTAAGATCAGAGCGTTGACTCTATTCACTATGGCGCGTACTCTAGGCTCTATGCAGGAGATTTCCAGAGACGACATCATCAAACGGATTCGAGTCGAGAACCCATGGTGGGAAGGGACCCACAACATCGCGCAGGGTTATCGGGATATGAGGCCACGTGCGTATTTTGCGCTCTTTTTTCCACTGGTCAAGAATCTGTCTGTACGCCGAGCCGTCGTCCTGATGGGTCCTCGTCGGGTCGGCAAGACTGTAATGATTCATCAGACAATTCAACGTCTCTTGGACGAGGGCATTCCGCCCAAGGCGGTGTGTTATTTCTCCGTGGACCACCCCATTTTCAATGGGCTGAGCTTGGATAAGTTGCTCGAATGTTATGGACTAGCAACTGGAGTGGACTACCGGTCCACCCAGATCTACGCATTCTTCGATGAAATCCAGTACTTGCGTGAATGGGAACAGTACCTGAAGTCGCTGGTCGACACATACTCCAACATCAAAACTTTGGCCTCCGGATCTGCTGCCGCTGCGCTACGACTAAAAAGCGAAGAATCAGGCGCTGGACGATTTACGGATTTTCTCCTGCCGCCCTTGACGTTTTACGAGTATTTGGATCTTCTCGGCAAGACTGGGCTCTTCGAATGGTCGACAAACGAAGGGGCGTTCACTGCGAGTGACATCAACGAAGTGAACCGCCAATTTATCGATTATCTAAATGTTGGGGGATACCCCGAAGTCGTCTTTTCGAGTGAGATTCAGTCCGACCCTGGGCGCTTTATCAAGAACGACATCATCGATAAGGTCCTTCTGAGAGATCTGCCGAGTCTTTACGGAATTAGCGACATCCAGGAGCTCAATTCCCTGTTCACCACTCTGGCTTTCAACACCGCGAACGAAGTGTCGCTTGAAGAATTATCCAAGAACTCTGGCGTAGCGAAAAACACCATCAAACGCTATATCGAATACCTTGAGGCTGCTTTCCTGATCAAGTTGGTGCACCGCGTAGATCGCAATGCGAAGAGGTTTCGCAGGGCTAACTTTTTCAAGGTCTATCTCGCAAACCCATCTATGCGAGCGGTACTGTTTTCGCCGGTCAGCGAAAATGACGAGAGGATAGGAGCACTTGTGGAAACGGCGATATTCTCGCAGTGGTTCCATGGACCAATCGCCGTTCTGTACTACGCTCGATGGTCTGGAGGTGAGGTGGATATCGTCTCGCTGGCGCCGGATACTCAGAAACCCAGTTGGGCGGTTGAAGTGAAATGGTCGGACCGCTACTGCGAGAAGCCTGGAGAACTGAAGAGCGTGATCTCTTTCTGCCGTTCTACGAAGTTGCCGGATGTTCTTGTTACCTCCAAGACGAAAGTATCAACCTGTAAGATAGAGGGGGTGACAATTGAATTTGTTCCTGCGAGTTCGTACTGCTATACGGTCGGCTTCAACGCCATTCACAACCAAAGCCGATCTACTCACAGTTCAAGCGGCTTGGCCCGGCGTGAGTGACACCGGCGGATCCTGCGTCCTGGTCCAGGTGTAGCGCATGCGGTGGATTACTGTGATCGTGCTAAGCACCGCGATTATCCACAACACTGGGGCCACGCGATTGAATAGGGCTCCGAGGATGACCAGCACCAGGCGTTCGGGGCGCTCCATGAAGCCGACGCGGCAGGAGCCGATCAGGCTCTCGGCTCTCGCTCTCGTGTAACTGACCATGATGGCGCTGATCATGACGAAGGCGGCTAGCACGACGTAGAAGAAGCGTCCACCGCGCGCGTAGAAAACCAGCAGGCCGAGGAATTGGCTGGCGTCACTGTAGCGGTCGACGACCGAGTCGAAGAAAGCTCCGAAGCGGGTGACGCGATTTGTGGCGCGGGCGACCTGGCCGTCCACCAGGTCGAAGAAGCCGGAGAAGATAATGACCAGGCCGGCGTAGATGAACATGCGCTTCTGGTTGTCGGAGTTGGCCGATCCGAAGAGGATGGCGGCCCAGGTGTTGACGACCAATCCCATGAACGTGAGGACATTGGGATTGATGCGGGAGAGCGCCAGCCAGCGGACGATGGTGTCGAGCAGGACTCCGCAGGCGCGGCCGAAGGCGCTGGTCCAGGACATGGACATTACGCGCCTGCCTCCTCCGGTTCGATTACGTCGTGGATGGTGCTGAGGCTGAGGATTTCCAGTTCGCGTTTGCCGTTGGGCGAATCCACGATCACTTCGTCCCCTACCTTTTTATTGAGCAGGGCGCGGCCGATGGGCGAGGTCGTCGAAATTTTTCCCGTCGCTACGTCGGATTCCTCGCTGGTGACGAGCTTGTATTGCATTTCTTCGTTCTTGGTATTGTCGAAAATCTTGACCGTCGAGCCCAAGCCAACCCTGTCGTGGGGGATGTTGTTCATGTTGACCATCGAGAGATCGGCGAGGCGCTTGCCGATCTGTCGGACACGCGCCTTGACGAACTCCTGGCGCTGCTTGGCCATGTGGTACTCGGCGTTTTCGCTGAGGTCGCCGAGGGCGGCGGCCTTCTTAATTTCTTTGGGAAGTTCGTGGATCAGCTCGTGTTCGAGCGCGTCGATCTCATCCTGCAGTTTTCGTTTGATTTGATCAGTCATGATTACGGCACACTCTGCTGGAGGCTACGGCGCAACTTGTCGAATTATAACCCCGGAGGCAGACAGCTCAGCCCGCGCTTCGCGCCAAATTCCAAAGGAAGAGTCCTAGTGAGGCTTGGCGGCGGAGTCGATATCCTCTTGCGCCTTCCGCTCACGGGTTTCAAGGTCGGCCTGGCGCCGGTGAGTGGCCTCGGCAGGGCTGGTGCCGGGTTTGATCTCGGATTTTTCCAGGAAGAAGCGCCAGCCGGCGTGGCGGTCCTCCGAACTCTGGCTGTCTTCGTACTGCTTCACTGTGGTCTCGGCGTTGCTCTTGCCCCGGATGACCTGGACCACGCCGCCGGACTCGTAGGTCCGGACGTTGTGGCGGATAATGGCGTAGGAAAAACTGGACTCGTCGCGCGTCAGAGAACCCCCATGTGCAGTCGAAACTCCGGGCCTGGGGAAAACGTGCTGGCCAGAGGACTGTCCGCTGCTTTGATTATAACCTTGTTTGCCTGCGGGCGCAGTGCGCGGGGTGGGTCACTGAAACGCTAAGCTTGAAACTCCGAGGCTTCGGGGAAGCGCAGCTTGATTTTGGACAGAGCGGTGGTGAGGAGTTCCTCGACCTTGGATTCTTCGCAGTTGCGGGCCATAGCCAATTCACTGACCAAGAGGTAGCGGGCGCGCTCCAGCATCTTCTTCTCGCGAAACGAGAGTGGCTTGGCCTGATGCAGGGCGATCAGGCTCTTCAGGACGACAGCCACTTCGAGCAGAGAACCGGTGCGCATGCGCTCGGAGTTTTCCTTGAAACGGTCCTTCCAGTCGCCGTTGCTGCCGTTTTCAGTAATCGACAGAAAATCCAGAACTTTTTGGATTTCGCCGTTGCGCACAACGCGCCGCATCCCGACGCTACCGGCATTCTGACACGGCACCATGACCCTAAGGCTGCTGGCCTTGATGTGCAGCAAATAGAATCTCTCAACCGTTGCGCCCACCGAACGGCTGCCGATCTGTTCAATCACACCAACGCCGTGATTCGGATAGACGACCTTGTCGCCGATGTGGAAATTCAAGTCACTCATTTTTGGCACCCAAGGGAGGTGAAAGGGGTTGTGGGGAGAAGCGTCGATCGTCCTGGAGGCTATGCTACGCCTAGGACATGACGAAAGCAAGGACGGCGTAGGGGGTGGACCCTGGGTGGTGACCTAGCTGTAAGACATTGATTAGAAATGAGATGAACATTGCTCGGAGACGGGGGCCAGGGCCGAGAACATATCCGCAACCTTGGCAACGCATATAATCGGTCGCGTGGATTCTGACGGGAGAGACCCACGCTCAGGCGAACCGGTGCAGGACCGTTTCCAAAACGGCAAAGCGCGGGAGCTCCCCGTCGGCCGGATTCTTGGACTCGACGTGGGCTCGCGGAGAATCGGTGTCGCCGTGTCGGACCCGCTGGGCATCACCGCGCAAGGGCTGGAAACACTGCAGCGCAAAAACAAGAGGCATGACCTCGAGTGTCTGCAGAGGGTGATTCGCGAATATAAGGTGAAGGAAATCGTGGTCGGTCTTCCTCTGCGTATGAGTGGCGCGGAGGGGATTCAGTCCGACAAGATGCAAGTGTTCGCCGAAGAGCTGCGCAAACGCTTTCGCTTGCCAGTTCATCTCTGGGATGAGCGCCTGACGTCCGCCGAAGCTAATCGTCTATTGCGAGAGACTGATCTCTCAATCGAAAAGCGAGGGAAGGCGGTGGATCGCATGGCGGCAGTTTTGATTTTGCAGGGATGGATGGAGCAGCGCGCCGCGGCGGCTTCCGGCTTTCGGCTGCCAGCTTCCGGTTCGGAATGACCAGCCTATCGTCCGCGCATTGCCTTTCGATACGCTACTACATTCTTATTGTGTTCTTCGATGGTGCGGGCGAAGCGGTGGTGGCCCTGGGCGTCGGCAACGAAATAGTAATAGTCGCTTTCCGCCGGGTGCATCGCGGCTTCGAGTGCGCTGCGTCCGGGATTGCCGATGGGGCCCGGCGGCAGGCCGGCGTTGCGGTAGGTGTTATATGGTGACCTGAACTGCATGTCCGCATGGTGCAGCGCGCCCTGGTAGGTGCCCGCCAGAAGCTCTGCATAAATGATGCTGGGGTCGGCGTCGAGCGCGATCTTCTTACTCAGGCGGTTGTAGTAGACGCTGGCGACCAGGGGCCGCTCTTCAGCTACCGAAGTTTCTTTTTCGACGATGGAAGCCATGATGACCGTGCGCTCCACGTCATTCTGCGCTCCGCCCTGCGGCGCGTCTGAGGCGGGATTCACAGCCGTTTTTAGCGCGACGCCTTGAGGATCGGCTGAGTTCGGGATCAATCCGATCTGGTGTGCAACCTGGCGGAACTGCTTCACCATCGACGCAGTCATGTCGTGCATCGTCATCATGCGGGAGAATTCGTAAGTGTCGGGGAAGAGATATCCCTCGAGGGATTGTGCTCCCGGGGCCACATCCGCAATCAGCCCCGTGTTGGACTCGGCGACTTTCAGGAAGCTGTCCGCCGGGCCGAGTCCCGCGGCTTCAATGGCGCGGGCGATGTCGAACATGGTGAAGCCCTCGGGCACGACCACGGTATGGAAGTAGACGTCACCGCGCTGCAGACGCTTCTGGATGTCGATGATGTTCGCGGGCTTGTCGAAAAGATATTCCCCCGCTTCGAGCGAGCGCTTGTGGTGGACGTAATGCCACAAGACGAACGCCTCCTCGCTGCGAATTACGCCGGCGCTCTTGAGTTCGGCCGCGATGCGACGCGTAGAGTAGCCAGGATGCAGCAGGACGAAGGTCTGTCCTGTTACTTCAGCTGGGGTCAGCACCGCCCAGGCGAACCAGCCTGCGGCGGCGGTGACAGCTACGAGGATGAGCCAGATGATCTTGCGCACGACGGTCACAACACAATATTCACAATCTTCACAATACGACAGGACCACAGTTTAGACGATCAGGGAATCTCCGGTACCTGACGATAGTGCGTCTGACTTTAGTAAGTGGCTGGTTTTGTTCAAGATCGCAGCCTGGGGAGGACGGCCTGGGTAGTGTCCCAAGGGCTATATAGGACAGTAGCGAAAGTGTCCTCCCCTGCTTTTGAACCCTTTCCGGCGCGGTATACTCAAATCTCCAGGAGGCTCTTTAGTATTTTCATGAGACGTAGCTCGCCCTATTGGGCCTTAACCGTGTTCCTGGCGATGCTGCCTGCGACTGGCTGTGTGTTGCGCACCCGTCCGGTCGAAGAGCAGTATTCGAAAGCTCCACTCAAAGAGTCGTCACAGCAGGGGCTGATCGACACCATCAACCAGCAAGCCGATGCTGTCCGCTCATTGAAGGCGATGGTCGACATCGACACATCTGCCGGCGGTATGAAGAAGGGTCATGTCACCGATTATAAGGAGATTCGCGGCTACGTCCTCGCTCGCAAGCCCGCCTCGTTGCACATGAAGGGTCTGATGCCGATCGTTCGCACCACGGCGTTCGACATGGTCAGTGACGGCCAGCAGTTCAAGGTCTGGATTCCGACGAAGAACCGTTTCGTGGTCGGCCTCAACCAGATGGCCACGCCCAACACCGACCAACCCATGGAGAACATTCGCCCGCAGAACATTTACGAGGCGCTGCTCATCCGCCGTGTCGATCCTGAATCGGAGATCGCGGTGCTGGAGAACGGTTTCGAGAACCTGCACGACGATAAGGGGCACAACGTCCTGCAGGAAGACTACGAACTCACGGTGATCCAGAAATACGAAAAAGGCTGGGGGTTGTCACGCAAGATCATCTTCGGGCGCACCGACCTGAAGCCGCATCGCCAGTACATCTACGACGAGGATGGCAAAGTTGTCACCGACGCCCGGTACGCCGACTACAAAGACTACGACGGCGTCAGCTTCGCGTCGCGCATCGAGATTTTCCGGCCGCAAGAGGAATACGACATCACGCTGAACATGCTGAAAGTGGACATCAACAAGCCACTGACCGATGATCAGTTTGTGCTGGAACAGCCGGCAGGAGCGGAAGTGATTCACCTTGACCGTCCGCAATCCAGCCTGGCTGCCCCGATTTTGCGCGACGCTAATAACCGGTAGGGTGGTCGCTACATGCTGATGGTTCAGAGATGGCGGCCTCCCCTTCGATGAACGAAATATGATGAACAAGATGGTTCTCGCCAACCTGGTCCACCGGCCCATCCGGTCGCTGATCAGCATTGTCGCCATTGCGCTAGAAGTCACACTGATCCTGCTGATCGTTGGCCTGTGCTATGGAATCATGAACGACAATAAGAACCGCACGTCGGGGATCGGATTCGATGTGATCGTGCAGCCGCCGGGGTCAACGTTTTTTGCCGGTATCAGCGGAGCACCGGTTTCGGTGAAGATTGCCGATGTGTTGCGGGGCATGCCACACGTGAAGGTCGCCAGCCCGGTCGTTTGGCAGATCGCCACTGGCGGTGGGGTCGAGTTGATCGATGGCATCGATCTCCCGAGTTTCGAGGCGGTAGGCGGTCCGTTTCAGTACGTGAAGGGCGGACCATTTCAAGGGCCGACTGATGTACTGGTGGATGACTTCATCGCAGCGCAGAAGCGCGTCAAAGTCGGCGATACGATGGAGATCCTGAACCAGCAGTTCCGCATCTGTGGAATTGTTGAAAACGGGCGAGGGGCGCGGAAATTCGTACCCATGGCGACCATGCAGGACTTGATTGGAGCGAAAGACAAAGCCTCAGTGTTCTACCTGAAGCTCGATGATCCGGCGAATACCGACGCGGTCGTGGCGGCGGTTACCAAGCAGCCGGGGATGGAAAAGTACTCGGTATTGTCCATGCAGCAATATCTGAGCATGATGACGCCCAGCCATCTGCCCGGCTTCCGGCCCTTTATTGGGGTGGTTATCGGAGTGAGTCTGGTGATTGGGTTCCTGGTGATCTTTCAGGCCATGTACACCGCAGTCATGGAGCGCACCCGGGAGATTGGGATTCTGAAGTCGATGGGCGCTTCGAAGTTCTACATCGTCAACGTGGTCTTGCGCGAGACCGTATTGCTGGCGCTGACCGGCATCGTGGTTGGGATCGCGGTGAGCATGCTGGCGCGGGTCGGAATCCAGCACCGCTGGCCGCTGGTGCACATCGATAGCAGCACCGACTGGATGCTTCGGGCCACGCTCGTAGCCATCGTGGGCGCGACCGTTGGAGCGCTTTATCCTGCGTACAAGGCGGCGCAGAAAGATCCGATCGACGCGCTGGCCTACGAATAACGCGTGCTCATCTTGTCATCCTGAGCGATGCGAAGTCCCTACTGCAGTTTGCTGGCGGCGTTAGTGCTGCCGACAACTCCATAGATCCTTCGGCGCCAAAAAGCGGCGCCTCAGGATGACATTGCAGGAATGGAGTTATTCCTCGGATTCAATCCCTGCCTGCCGAAGCATTCTCCGCAGCCCGCGTCCTCCCGCTGCTCCCCTTTGCTCGCCCGCGATATTCCCGTCGCGGCCGATCACGACATAGATCGGATAGACCTGCGCGTTGTACATGGCGGCGAGATTCGTGTCTTTAGTTAGCACGATCGGGACGGTGCGCGGATGCTCGGTCAGATATTTCTTGACCTTCTGATCCGGTTCGAGGACGTCGACCGCCAGAACGATCAATCCCTTCCCGCTGAATTCCTTGGCGACGTCGTCGACCAGCGAGGCTTCCTCTTCGCAGTATTTGCACCAGGTCGTCCAGAACTCGAACAGCACGACTTTGCCTTTGATCGACTCGTTATTGAATTGTTCGCCAGCGGTGGTTTTGGCGCGGAAGCGCGGGGCGGGTCGGCCGGTTTCATCGCCCGCGAAAGCGAGCAATGGTCCCAGCAGCAGAATGCCCATGAGGCAAGGCGAGACCAAGCGGCGCGGGTGCATGGCGCGAAATATAGCACAGGTGCCGGTGGCGTGATCCGCCGAATTGACCGGCACCTGCATCAGAAGCTATCGCCCGAAGTAATTGACGTGAACGTAAGTGCCCAGCCGCGCGTTGTAGGCGAGATACCAGCCATCGTGGTCAGGGTCCTCGTAAATCACAACATCGTCGCGGTCCCAATACCAGTCATTGGTGTAAGCCAAGTCAAACGGGGCGACCCCGAAGTAGAAGCCGTTAAACCAGAAACGGCTGGGACCGCCACCCTCAATTCGCCACCGGTGTCCACGGCCGAAGCCGCCAGTGAAGCGGCCATGCTCCCAGGGGTGATCGAGGTGGAACCGCGCTTCGTCGCGCCCACCTTCGTGACCGACCCATTCACCGTTGCGGTGGACGTGAGGGGCTTCAGGGTGACCCTCACGGTCGTTGAAGGCGCGCCTGGGTGCATCTTCATGTGGTTTGCCGTGAGAAGCCGCGGGACCGTGATGAGGCACGTATCCGCCGCCTACATCGTGGTGACGGTCGCCGTGGCTGCCGTGATCGTCTCGTTGCGCGAAGGCTGGGAGGGAAAGAATCAGAGCTGCGGTAAGAACTCCAGGGAGTAGTTTCATGGGGAAGCCTCCGAGGCTAAGTTATCATTATGGTCAGCGTCGTGGAAGTAACACGTCGTTGACAATTCCTCGTAGACTACGCTATCGTAAAGACTTTGGTGGTCGTGTGGTTGCCCGCCTGATGGCCTGGCGTCCTCGCCGGGGAATCAACGAGCGGTCTTCTTTCGCAAGCTTTATTCAATCTGGGAGATTTCCGATGTCAACCTATTTCCCTAAACCGGGGGAAATTGTGCGCAAGTGGTACGTCGTGGATGCGGACGGGCAAACGCTCGGGCGCCTGGCTTCGCAGGTGGCGCGCATCCTCATGGGCAAAGAGAACCCGCAGTACACGCCGTTTCTCGACACCGGCGATCACGTGATCGTCATCAACGCCGAGAAAATCAGAACGACCGGCATGAAGGCCGAGCAGAAGCAGTATCACCACTACACGGGATATCCCGGTGGCCTGCGCACCGAGGATTACAAGAAGCGGTTGGTGCGCAAGCCCGAGGCGGTGATTGAGTCGGCCGTGAAGAGGATGCTGCCGAAGAACAAGCTGGCGGCGCACATGCTTTCGAAGCTGAACGTGTACAAAGGTGACAAGCATCCGCACCAGGCACAGAAGCCGCAGGATTTGAAACTGGAAGTGCGCGAGTACAAGGCGCGTAAAGTCGCAGTTTCGTAGAGACGTTGCTTGCAACGTCTTTGCCGGCAGCATCCCGGCATTTGGTGAGAAGAGACGTAACAAGTTACGTCTCCACGATAGGATTCAGGAGATTCGAGCTACATGGCTGAACTAGTTCAGTACTACGGAACGGGACGCCGCAAGAGGGCGATTGCCCGTGTGTATTTGCGTCCCGGCAGCGGGGAGTTCAAGGTGAACGGGCGCGCTTTTGAGGAATATTTCGTGACCCCGGCGCAACGTTCGGCGGCGAAGGCGCCGCTGGCCTCTTCGGACACGGCAGCGACATTCAACATCATCGCCAGTGTGCTCGGCGGCGGAGTGCGCGGCCAGGCCGACGCGGTGAAGCTCGGCATTGCCCGTGCGCTGATGCAGTTCAATGCCGAACTGCGTAAGAAGCTGAAGGCCGAGGGCTTGGTCAGCCGCGATTCGCGCGGCAAAGAGCGCAAGAAGTACGGACAAAAGGGCGCTCGCAAACGGTTCCAGTTCTCGAAGCGCTAGTCTTCATGCTGGCAGCGGCAGGTCAGCATGTGGCGAGAAGAGACGTAGCAAGCTACGTCTCTACGAGTGGTTTGTCTTAGGTGTTCAATTCTTCCCGTGCCTCGCGGTGCGGGGCGGGAATGGCAATCCGGAGCGGCAGGCTGGCGCAAAGGATGCAGACTAAAGAGGAGGTTCATTGGCAACCATTACCATGAAGGAGTTGCTCGAAGCGGGCGTCCACTTCGGGCACCAGACCAAGCGCTGGAATCCCAAGATGAAGGAATACATCTTCGGAGAGCGCAACGGGATTTACATCATCGATCTGCAGAAGACGCTGAAGATGTTCAAAGAGGCATCGAAGTTCGTGCAGGATCTGGCGAACGACGGCCGCATTGTGCTGTTCGTCGGCACCAAGCGCCAGGCGCAGGACGCGATTGCCGAAGAAGCGCAGCGTTGCGGGATGTTCTACATCAACCAGCGCTGGCTGGGTGGACTGCTCACCAACTGGGTCACGGTACAGAAGTCGGTGAAGCGTCTGAAGGAGCTCGACGAGATGGCCACGGATGGCCGCTACGAGTTGCTCCCCAAAAAAGAAGTCATCAAGCTCGAACGCGAGCGCAAACATTTGCAGGCCAACCTGGCTGGCATCAAGAATATGAGCCGCCTGCCTGACGCGATTTTCGTGATTGATTCCAATAAGGAGCAGATCGCGGTGCGCGAGGCGCGTAAGCTGGGCATTCCGGTGGTCGCGGTGGTGGACACGAACTGCGATCCCAGCGAAGTGGATTACGTGATCCCCGGCAACGACGATGCGCTGCGGGCGATCCGGCTCTTTACGTCGAAGATTTCGGAGTCGATTGCCGAAGGCGCGCAGTTGATGACCGACAAGCAAGTCGCCGACATGCAGGCTGCTTCGGACGCGGCACACGCCGCTGAGACCGCTGCCAACGAGTACCACGCGGAACCAGCCGCGGTCGACGCTGCCGAGGACATCAGCATGGAAGAAGTGCTGGGTCCGGGAACGCACAAGAAACCGGTGGCGACGGAAGAGGCTGAGTTGCCGAAGGTGGAGAGCCAGACGGTTTAAAAGCGGTCGTTGGTTGCTAGTCGTAGGTCGTTAGCGAATACAAACCCGGGCATTCATCCCTTGAGGGAAAGCTGACCCGCGCGGGTTGTCCGGCGCGGGTCAAAGTTTGTAGAGCAGCATCTAATCGTAGAGACGTTGCTTGCAACGTCTCCCGCCGGTACGGGCGGTAACGCAAGTGGAGAGGAGAGACGTTGCAAGGAACGTCTCTACGAAGGACCTTAATAATGGGTACGACTACAGTGAATATCTCAGCGGCACAAGTGAAAGATCTCCGGGAGAAGACCGGAGCTCCCATGATGGATTGCAAGCAGGCCCTGACAGAAGCCAAGGGCGACGCGGAGCAGGCGGTCGTCATCCTTCGCAAGAAGGGCGTCTCGGTTGCGGCCAAGAAAGCGACGCGTGTTACCAGTGAAGGATCGGTGGCGCACTATATTCACGCCGGCGGCAAGATTGGGGTGCTTGTCGAAGTGAACTGCGAGAGCGACTTCGTGGCGCGCACCGACGACTTCAAGGAGTTGGTGCACGATATCGCGATGCACGTCGCGGCCAGCGATCCGAAGTACGTCCGCAAGGAAGATGTGACCGCGGCGGATTTCGCACGCGAGAAGGAAATTTTTCTGGCGCAGGCCATCGCCAGCGGCAAGCCCGCGAACATTGCGGAAAAGATGGTCAACGGCAAGATGGAAAAGTTCTACGAAGAGGTTTGCCTGCTGGAGCAGCCCTTCATCAAGGACCAGACCATCTCGATCTCGCAACTCATCGCGGCCAAGGTCGGCAAGCTGGGCGAGAACATCGCGGTCCGCCGCTTCGCGCGCTTCAAGGTGGGCGACGCGGGCGAGACCGTCGCCATCACGAAACCTACAGAGCCGAAAGGCGAATAGCTCGGGGCGCCCGATGGGCGCCCTTTTTTATGGCCTGTTTCAAATGCTGGGCTACGAGGGCGAGACGCCTTCGCGACAGTCGGCGGGATCCTTTGGCAAGCTCAGGGCAAGCGCCGGCGCTACAAGACTGGACTTCATGACAAGCACCCCTGCTTTCAAACGAGTTCTGCTCAAGATTTCCGGTGAGGCGCTGGCGGCAAACCAGGGTTTTGGTGTCGAGACCGTACGCATCCACGAGGTTGCGGCGGAATTGGCTGACGTACACAAGCTGGGCGTGCAGTTGGCTATTGTCGTGGGCGGAGGCAACTTCTTCCGCGGAGTGGCGCAGCAGGCGAAGGACATGGACCGCGTTTCCGCCGACCACATGGGCATGCTCGCCACCGTCATCAACGCGCTGGCTTTGCAGGATGCTCTGGAGAAGCAGGGCGTCTATACGCGGGTGCAAACTGCGATTGAGATGAACCAGGTCGCCGAGCCGTTCATCCGACGCCGGGCGATCCGCCATCTGGAAAAAGGCCGCGTCGTGATTTTTGCCGGCGGCACCGGCAATCCGTATTTCTCCACCGATACCGCAGCGTCTCTGCGCGCCATGGAGATCAAGGCCGAGGCGATTCTCAAAGCCACCAAGGTGGATGGCATCTACGACGCCGATCCGATGAAGGTCGACGGCGCGAAGAAATTCAACCACATCTCCTACATGGACGTTTTGAAGCTGGGGCTGAAAGTGATGGACTCCACCGCCATCAGCCTGTGCAAGGACAATAACCTGCCCATCATCGTTTTCAATCTGAACCAGCACGGCAACATCCGCCGCGTGGTGCTGGGCGAGAAGATCGGATCGACGGTGAGTGCGTAGAATAGCGCCGGACTGAGAACACCAAGCAATAACCACGAAGGACACGAAGGATCACGAAGGAAACGCGGGAAACGAACTCCTTCTTGGTCCCTCGTGTCCTTTGTGCTTTAAGGTTTTTCGCAGGAAGTTGGGTTTATAATGCGACGTTTTGATTCTGCAATGATTCGGAGCTGACCAAATGGCGCAAGCGACAATGGCGACGATCGCCGGTCTCAAGGAAACTTACGTACAGCTGAAGACGCGCATGGAGAAGGCGGTAGAAGACTTCCGCAAGGCCATGGCGTCCACACGGACCGGCCGTGCCTCGGTGCACATGCTCGATGGCGTGACCGTGGATTACTACGGCTCACAGATGCCCTTGAACCAGATTGCACAGGTGCACGCTCCAGAGCCGCAGTTGATCACGGTTCAGCCCTTCGATCCGTCACAACTGGGGGCCATTGAGAAAGCGATTCGCTCCGGAGATATGGGCTTGAATCCCATGAACGATGGCAAGCTGATCCGTGTGCCGGTTCCTCCCCTCACGCAGGAGCGCCGGCAGGACATGGTGAAGCATCTGCACCGCGCACTGGAAGAGCACCGGACGGCCATCCGCAATATTCGCCGCGACGGCAACGAAGCCATCAAGAAGGCGCTCAAGGACAAGAAGATTACCGAAGACGAAGAGAAGCGCTCGCTCGACGAAATTCAGAAGCTGACCGACGACGAGATCAAGAAGATGGAAGAGATGAGCAAGGCCAAAGAAAAGGAAGTACTCGAGATCAAGTAGCCGTCCTTCGCGTCCCGGCGCCCCGGATTCGCTACTTCGCCACCGGCGGTTTTAACAGCTTCTGAATGGCCGGTTGGTCCATGTTTTCCGGGGTGACCATGGTGGCGCCGGTGTCTATGCGCTTTGGAACAGGTTTTCCGGCAAGATGGTCGGCCAGGGTTTTCACTCCCAGCTCTCCCATGCGGAAGGGATCCTGCACCACCAGTCCATGAAGCTGTTTGTGGCGCAGCGAGTCGACGTAGACGTCGCTGGTATCGAATCCAACCAGAGTGATCTTTCCCGCCTTGTGAGCGCCGCTGAGTGCCAACAGCATGCCGGCAGTGGTGGACTCGTTGGGTGTGAAGACGCCACGCAGGTCGCTTCCGTGCCGCACCAGGAGCCCTTCTCCGAGCTTTCTTGCGCTCTCGCGGGTGGCTCCCGCGTATTCCGTGGAAACAATCAGTTGGATGTGGGGGTAGGCCTGGCGCAGTCGCTGAGCGAAGCCTTTCTCCCGCTCCTCGGTACTCGCCGATCCTTCCTGGTAGCGTAACAAGAGAACGCTGCCCGGACCGCCAAGCACCTCGGCCATGCGATCCGCAGCCAGGGTGCCGCCTTTCCGGTTGTCGGTGGCAATGAAACTCACGATTTGCGGGGTTTCAAGCGCTGAGTCCACGACGATGGTTGGGATGCCGGCACGGGCAGCTGCTTCGACTGGTCCGACAAGCGCGCGAGAATCAAAGGGAGCGAGAACGATGCCCTCTACTCCTTGCCGAACGAATCCTTCTACGATTCTGGCTTGTTCGTCGCGGTCGTCTTCGCGCACGGGAGCCTTCCAGGCAATCTGGACCGCGGACCCTTGCCCGACGAGGTCGGAAGCGGCTTTGAGTGCGCCGGCATGGATCGCTTGCCAGTATCGTTGAAGGGAACCCTGAGGAATGACCGCAATGGTCACTGGCCGCATCGTTATCTGGAATCTCCGCAAAACTCCGGACTGCAACCGCTTGGATTATTGGCCGACCTTAGGCTCCTTCGATGTTCCTGTCAAGTGCATGTGAAGTTGCTGGGTACGGGGGGCGTGCACCGTGTCCGCCGAGTCTCCCGCGCGGGAAAAGCAACGTATAATCAGACGATGAAACAGGTCGTCCATGCCGCGTGTCCGCACGACTGCCCCGATGCCTGCGGCGTGCTGATTACCGTGGAGGAAGGCAGGGCGACAAGGATCCAGGGCGATCCGGAGCACCCGGTGACGCGCGGGTTTCTATGCGCAAAGGTGGCGAAGTATCTCGACCGAGTGTATTCGCCGGATCGAGTACTGTACCCGATGCGGAGGATTGCGGCGAAGGGGCCAGCGGCGGAGCAGCGTAGCTTCGCTCCGCATGGACAGCCGATGGCGGCTGTCCCCACACAACCTGAGTCCACCTGGCGGCGCATTTCGTGGGATGAGGCGCTGGACGAGATCGCAGCGCGCTTTCGCGCTGTTGCGTCGGAGTTCGGTAGCGAGGCGATCCTGCCTTATTCGTACGGTGGGACCCTAGGCGCGCTGAATGGCGCCTCGATGGATCGCAGATTTTTCCACCGCTTGGGGGCTTCGCAACTCGATCGGACGATTTGCTCGGCGGCTGGCGAAGCCGGGCTGAAGTCGGTTTTAGGCGTGAAACTCGGCACGGAACCGGAGCAGTTCCGTCATTCCAAATACATCATTGCCTGGGCGTCCAACATTCACGGTAACAACGTGCACTTGTGGCCGTTCATCGTTGAGGCACGGCGGAACGGTGCGAAGCTGGTGGTGATTGATCCTTACCGCACGCGGACCGCGGAGTGCGCCGACTGGTACCTGCCCATCAATCCGGGTACGGATGCAGCCCTGGCCCTGGGCATAATGCATGTGATCATCGGCGAAAATCTTCACGACGCCGACTACGTTTCAAAATACACCCTCGGCTTTGAGCAACTACAGGAGAAGGTGAAAGAGTATCCGCCCGAGCGCGTGGCGCACTGGACCGGAATCGCCGCTGCGGACATTCGCAAGCTGGCGCACGAATACGCGACCGTAAGACCGTCGGTGATCCGCCTGAATTACGGTGTGCAGCGCTCCGAGCACGGCGGGATGGCGACGCGCACCGTTGCCATGCTCCCCTGCATCACGGGGTCGTGGAAGGAAGTCGGCGGTGGGCTGCAAATGTCCCTTAGCGGCGCGGTCGATCTCAATGCCGCGGCGTTGAAGCGTCCGGACTTGATGAAGAGCGCGCTGGGACGCGAGGCTCGCACCATCAATATGGTCGAACTGGGCAGCGTGCTCAATACGCAGAATGATCCGCCGGTCAAGGCGCTGTTCGTCTATAACTCCAATCCGGCGGCGGTTTGTCCCCAGCATAACGATGTCGTTCGCGGCCTGCAGAGGCCCGATCTCTTCACCGTGGTGCACGAGCAATTTTTCACCGATACGACTGACTACGCCGACATTCTGTTGCCGGCGACGACGTTCTTCGAGCACAAGGATCTGCAGAAGGGCTACGGCCACTATTATTTGCAGGTGTCGAATCAGGCGATTCCGCCGCTGGGAGAATGCCGCTCAAATGTCGAAGTCTTCCGCGCGTTGGCGCAAAAGATGGGATTCGAAGAAGATTGCTTCCGCGAGACGGTCGACGAGATGATCGACACGGCGCTAGAGTCGACGGATCCTTGGCTGGATGGGATCAGCCGCGAGCGGCTCGAACGGGGGCCCGTGCGGTTCAACTTTGAGGATTCGGCGTCTGACAACGATGCAGCGGAGCTTTGCTCCGCACGACCGGGTCAAAGACCCGGTCCCACACCCGGCACTTTCACACAACCAGCTCCGTTTCTTCCGTTTGCTCACGGCCAATTCCGCACGCCTTCGGGCAAGGCAGAGCTTTACAGTGAAGATCTCAAGGCACAGGGGCTCGATCCTGTGTGCGATTTCACACCGCCTTCGGAGTCGCGGCATGGTGGGCAAGGAAAAGCACTCCCTCTGGAACTGCTGGCCCGCAAGGCGGACAACTTCCTGAATTCCACTTTTACGAACTTGCCTTCCGTTCAGGAAATGGAGGAGCCAGGCTTGCTGGAGATTTGTGCGGACGACGCTCGGCCGCGCGGCATCGCCGACGGCGACAGGGTGCGCGTTTTCAACCGTCGGGGTGACATTCTGCTGCGGGCGCGGGTTGACGGCAAAGTTCAGCCGGGAGTCGTCTCCGCGACCCTTAATTGGGCCAAAATGACCCCTGGTTTCCAGAGCATCAACAGCCTGACTTCAGAAAAACTTACTGACATGGGCAACTCGGCTACGTTTTATTCCGTCTTGGTTGAGGTAGAGTTAGCCAAGCCATCCCCATGAAGCAACCGAAGGTCTTGCCTGGTGGGTTTTGACCCATAAGGTTTGATCTATAGAGAGTTGCGGCTTGGACGCTTTCCTTTGCTCTACCGTATAATGGCAGTTTTCATACATCCCAGAGGCTGAGGTCGTAGCGATTCCTTTTCGCTTTCATCCGGAGAACCTTGTTGTGTCCAAGCGCGCATGCGCTCCGGGCGCCGTGTCGGTGCCATCTCCTTCATTTCAACGGCCTTGGCCAAGAGTGGGGTGGCGTGTGCGCGCCTTTGGCATGATGCTGGCAACGTTCCTGCTGGCGTCTGGAACCTTGGCTTGGGCGCAGAACGATATCGTTTCTGAGATAAACGTAAGCGGCAACCGGCGCATTCCTGCTGAGACCATCCGAGCCCGCATTTTCACCAAACCGGGGGACATTTATGACGCCTCCGCCATGGAGCGCGATTTCAACTCCCTGTGGAACACGGGCTACTTCGAAGACATCCGGTTTACCCGCGAGCAGACCCCCAAGGGCTGGCGCATCATCGTGCAGGTGAAGGAAAAGCCAACCATCCGCGAAATCCTCTACACGGGCCTCAATTCGGTATCCAATAGCGATGTGCTGGACCGCTTCAAGCAGGACAAAGTCGGACTCGTGGTCGAGAGCCAGTACGATCCTACCCGCATCAAGAAAGCGGAGGTCTCGATCAAAGGCCTGCTGTCCGAGCACGGTCGGCAGTTCGCTACGATTCGGACAGAGATCCGGCTCATTCCACCGGCGGCCGTCGGCATCACCTTCGTAGTCAAGGAAGGGCCGAAAGTTAAGGTCGGCAAGATCAAGTTCGAGGGCAACAAGAGCATCAAGACGCGAGTTCTGCGTGGGGCGATGAAGAACCTGCGTCCGGTCGGCGTCCCCCATTCCATCTTCCTCGAGAACATTTTCTCCAAGACGTACGACGCCACCAAACTGGAAGAAGATACCGAGCGGGTGCGCGCCGAATACCAGAACCGCGGCTATTTTAAGGCGGCGGTGAGCGATCCTAAGACGGAGATTCACGATACCGGACACAAGGGCATCCACGTTCCGCTGATGCAGGCCGGCCAAGGCAAAGCCGTCGACATCACGATGCCGATCGACGAAGGCGACCAGTACCGGCTGGGCAAGATTACCTTCAAGAACAACAAGGCCATCTCCAATACCGCCGCCTTGCGTTCCCTGATTCCGCTCAAGGACGGAGACATCTTCAGCCGCGAGAAGATCGCCAAGGGTATCGAGAATCTGCGCAAGGCCTACGGCGAATACGGCTACATCAACTACACGGGCGTTCCCTCTACGACGTTTGACGACGACAAGCATCTCGCGTTTCTGGAATTCGATATTGACGAAGGCAAGCAATTCAACGTGCGCCGCATTGAGTTCGTGGGCAACACGACGACGCGCGACAAAGTCATCCGCCGCGAACTGGCTCTGGAAGAAGGCGGCGTCTACAACTCCCGCCTCTGGGAACTGAGCCTGCTTCGTTTGAACCAGCTGTCGTATTTCGATCAGCTCAAGCCAGACGATCCGAACGTCACCGACAAGAAGCTGGACGAAAAAAACGGACAGGTGGACCTGACGCTCAAGGTCAAAGAAAAGGGCAAGAACAGTATCGGACTCAACGGAGGCGTGAGCGGGCTTGAAGGAGCGTTCATAGGAATGAACTACTCCACTAATAACTTCCTGGGCCGCGGCGAAACGCTGCAGGTCCAGATCAGCTTGGGAAATCTGGCGCGCAGCGTGCTGTTTGGCTATACGCAGCCCTACATGTTTGACCGCCCGCTGCAGTTCGGGTTCAGCGTCTTCGGCAACAAGATCAGCTATAACCAGGCGCGGCAGCTATCCATTTTCAGCGGACAGAATCTGAATTTGCCCAGCGCTGTACTGCAAAACCTGCAAAATTATTCGCAGTCGAGCGTGGGCTTTACTTCATCGCTGAGCTATCCTCTGCGCCGCTCTTTCAAACGATTAGGAATGACCTACTCGCTGGACCGGTCTACTCTGTTGCCCCTAAGCACCGCGTCCAAGAGCCTTTTTGATTTCATCGCGTTCCGCGGCATCTCAGGACCGAACGCGGTGAATGGAATCATCACCAGCAAGATCTTCCCCAATTTCTCGTTTAACACCCTCGATAGCGGAATCTCCCCGCACCATGGACGCCAGTTGACGCTGGGGGCGGAGTTCGCCGGGCTGGGTGGCACCGTAAGATCCATCCGCCCCATCGTTCAGTACAAGCAATTCATCCCCGTACAGAAGGGCCGCAACGCAGTCGGGTACAGCCTGAACGGGTCGTTCATCAGCGGCTTTGGCGGCCTGGTGGCACCGCCGTTCCAGCGTTTCTACATGGGCGGAGAAAACGACATTCGCGGCTTCGATATTCGGTCGGTGTCGCCAGTGGCGTTTCTGCCCAGTTCGAATGTCATCACCCTGACGAATCCTGACGGCACCCCGGTTCCCAAGAACCCGGCAAATCCGCGGCTGGGGAACTGGACCGTGCCGATTCCGGTGGATCAGATCGTGTTCCCTGGCGGCGATCTCAGCGTGTGGACGAACCTGGAGTACCGGATCACGATTGCCGGCCCAGTGGCGATCGTCCCGTTCGTGGACACGGGCATCGACTCGATTGTCCGGCCGTCTCAATTGCAGATCGCCACGCAGCAATACACACAGGTGATCAGCACGTCTTTCGGATGTCCCGAGCTCGATGCAGGCTACAACTGCAAGGGTGGAAGCCGCCTCAATCCGGTACCTTCCAATAATCTGCAGGTACTGAGTGCGACCAACTGGAAGCCCCGAATCTCGACCGGACTCGAACTGCAGATGTTCCTGCCCGTGGTCAACGCGCCCTTCCGCATCTACTGGGCGTACAATCCGCTGCGGCTCAACACTCCAGCCTCGCCGCCAATTCCCATTACGCGCGGCATGTTCCCGGTCGGCGCGGCGGGCGACTACACCTATCACCTGGCAGTCACCACGTTCGCACCGAGTTTCTTGTTGCGAGAGCCGCGGAAAACTTTCCGGTTTACGGTGGCGACCACGTTCTAACCGGGTTTGACGGCGCTGGAGAGAGGTCTCTATAATGAATCTGATCCACGCCATTAAGGAGCTGTGAGGCAGTGGACGGCACGCCCGCAGACTCGGCGTGTGACGCTGGCAATCTAGTCCGCCTTTTCCGACAGCGGTCGCTACTGCGGCGGAGACCTCATTACAGTTGCGGGCCGGCGTTGACTGAAGAAATCTGAGAACGATATCGAAGTTCATTCCCGGAACCATGTTCCAAGGAGTTCAACCGATCCAATGACAAGCAAGTTCTTGCGAGTTTTCCTGGCCGTTGCGGTTCTCTTCGTGATTTCCGCATTGGCCCAAACCAGCAGCGCCGCCACACCGTCCAGCCCGAGCGCCACGGTCGCCACTCCGGGTGCTTCCGGCACTACTGCCACCCCCGGAAGCACCGGCACCAAGGTGGGAGCCATCAACATCGAAGGCGCTATCTTTGGCAGCAACGAAGGGCGCCGCGACCTTGAAACCCTGGGCAAGAAGTTCGAGCCCAAGCAGACCGAACTCAAGAGCCAGAACGACGAACTGGAAAGTCTGAAAAAGCAGCTAGGCACACAGCAAGACAAGCTGAACGAGGAAGCCCTGGCCACCCTCAAGAAGCAGATAGAGAGCAAGCAGAAGGTTTTCGATCGTGCCGTGCAGGATGCGCAGGAAGAATTCGGCACCCAACAGCAGGAAATCGCCAATCGCGTGCTGTCGAAGATGGCCCCGATTGTCGTGAAGTATGCGCAGGACAACGGGTTTGGCATGATCATCGATACCTCGAAGCCCTGGCCTCAGAGCCCGGTGCTGATGGCTGGCGAGGGATTGGATATTACCAAGGCGGTGGTCGATATCTACAACGTGCAGTCAGGCGTGCCCGCACCAGCTGCGACTGGCGCCGCAAAGCCCGCTGCTCCGAGGCCTGCGGCTGGCGCTGGAGCTGCGAAGCCTGCACCCAAGCCCACCGAGCTACCGAAGTAGTTAAGCGGGATACCTCCGCTGTCCAAAAGGTTCCAGCAGGCCGCGTGAAAGCGCGGCCTTTTTTATTTGCGCCTGCGTCGCCTGCTGCGACGTTCGTGGTGTCCATACCAGCAAACAGATTTCACGCTGGAGGACACCATGTTTGAACAGGGAATGTTTGCCGATAGCCTGCTGGAAACATCCTGGACCCAACGTTCGCGCCGCAGTTGGACCACGTTGACTTCGTTCGGACTGGAGGCGCTGGTAATCGGCTTGCTCCTCCTGCTGCCGCTGTGGAAGACAGTGGGATTGCCCGCTGTGCGAACCGTCTCGACGCCGGTTAGCCTGGGACGGCCGGAGCCCGCACCGGTTCAACAGCCGCGAACCGGAACTACGGCTGCCAATGCCAGCAACTTCGATGGCATCAGGCTGATTCAACCGGGGCGTATACCACCTACCATAAAAACGGGCCCTGATGATGTGTCGCCGCAACCGCCTGGTGTCTTCATGCCGGGAATCACGGGGATCGGATCAGGACCAGGACTGCCGCCGGGACTGTGGTCTCCTGGAGGCGGCACCAGGCCCGTACCGCAGCCTCCCGGTCCCGTACCCACAATCCGCGTGGTCCGCACGTCGACCATCCTGGAAGGCAACCTTATTCGCCGCGTGCTGCCTGTCTATCCGCCGTTCGCGAGAAGCGTGCGCATCCAGGGCTCGGTCGTTCTGCTTGCGATCATCAGCAAAGCGGGCACCATCGACAACCTGCGGGCTCTCTCCGGCCATCCGATGCTGGTGCCGGCCGCGCTCGACGCAGTCAGCCAGTGGCGCTACCGTCCCTACATTCTTAACAACGAGCCCATCGAGGTGGAGACGCAGATCACCGTGAACTTCACGTTGTCAGCAAACTAGCCGGGTGCCCGATGTCTCGTTTTTCTTTGCGAGACGTGGTGATTCTCGCGGGAGTAGCCCCAGCGTAACCTCGGCGCGCAGGCTGCTCCCGCTATAATCGCGAAAGTGGCATCTACTGCAGAAATCCTGAGCCGTGTGGCAACGCGTCCCATCTGGGCCGAAGTTTCTCTCACTGCTCTGCGCCAGAATTTCCGCACTGTGCAGAAGCATGTTGGTGCGAAAGTCACCGTGTGCGCGGTGGTGAAGGCCGACGCCTACGGCCACGGCGCCGTCGAGTGCTCGCGCGCGCTCGAGGCAGAAGGCGCGCGCTGGCTGGGCGTGACCTCGCTGGACGAAGCCATTCCTCTGCGCGAGGCCGGCATTCGCTCGAACATCCTGTTGATGACCGGTTTCTGGCGTGGGGAAGAAGCCGAGATCATTCGCTTGCACCTTACTCCGACGGTCTGGGAACCGTGGCATATAGAGGCTCTGGAAACCGCGGCGGCCGCTCTGGGCGTGGTGCAGCATCCGGTGCATTTGAAAGTCGATACTGGCATGGGCCGTCTGGGTGTCGCAGTAGACCGACTTCCCGGAGTGCTTGCCGCACTGAAAGCGGCAAAGCACCTTGTGCTGGACGGACTCTCGACGCATCTCGCATCTTCCGAAATCATGGACGCCCCTTCCGTAGCCGAGCAGGAACGCAACTTCGAGGCGGCCCGGCGCATGGTGCAAGAGGCCGGCATGGAGCCTGTGTTCGTGCACATGGCCAACACCGCTGCCGTCATCTCGCGGCGGGAGACGTGGAACACCATGGTGCGTCCCGGGGTTGCCCTCTACGGCTATTACCTGCCCTTTCAGCGCGCGGGACGGGAAGTGAGCGGTGGAACGCTGCGCCTGCCGGTGAAGCCCGTTCTCACCTGGAAGACGCGCATCCTCTCCTTGCGCGATTTCGACGCGAATCAGCCGCTGGGCTACGGCGCAACTTATGTGACCAAAGCGCGTGCTCACGTTGCGGTGCTTCCCGTAGGCTACGCCGACGGATACAACCGCCAACTCTCCAACCGCGGCCGCGTGATCGTGCGCGAGCACTACGCGCCGATCGTGGGCCGCATCTCGATGGACCTCACGTTGGTGGATGTTACCGGCATCCCGGGTATTGCCGTAGGAGATGAAGTCATCCTGCTCGGCACGGGTGAAGGCCTCAGCGTCGATGCTCTGGAACACGCCGAGTTGGCCAACAGTACTCCGTACGAAATCCTTTGCAATATTTCGAAGCGCGTTCCGCGAAGATACGGCAGCTAGAGAACGTGTTCATGTGGGGACAGCCGAGGGCGGCTGTCCGCCGGGCGAAGCCCGGTGGATGTGTCTGCAGCGCAATCTCACACCGAGCGCTCTTTCCTTGCTTCCATATACTTGCGCAGAACCGCGTTGATCATGCTCTGATACCCGCGGCCGTGCTTGCGAAAAAAAGTGAGCACGTCGGGATCAATGCGCAGAGTAATCTGCTTCTTCGGCCCCGGCCAGAGAATGGCGTTGGCGAAGAAATCGGGTCCGAGTTCGGGTGCGTCGGATAAGTCGATGTCCTCATCGCGCATCGCATCAATTCGCTTCCAGTCCGTCCTGGACCGCTTCTTCATAATATTCTTTGCGTTCACGTCTGGTTGCCTTTCTCAGTGAGATGAGGCGGATGGTTTGCGGGTCGCGTTGAGTGAAAGCTACCTGCGCGATGCGTCCGCCAATCGTGCCAACGCCAGCCCACCTCTTTTCACCGTCGTCTTCCCTCGTGTCAGGAGCTACCAACAGCACGCCGCGGAATAGTTCACCGGCCTCGGCGAAATCGAACCCGTGCATACGTATGTTCGCGCGGTTCTTAGCCTCATCCCATTCAAATGTCATTGTAACTCCAAACGTAGTTACATCACAAGTAGAATTCCCGAACCGGTCCCCCCTCGTGAATATCGCGATTGCCGTGAGTTTCTCGGTGACGGATGTCACAGGCTCCGCATATCTTTCCCAGTCGTTCCGTTCAGGCACCGAACGTCAACTGTCGACTGCGGATCGCTGCTGTTCCGTCATTGCACCCTGAATCGTGCGCCAACACTTGCTACACTAGAAGATTAACCATGCCTTCCCGCTACGCACAGTGGATGTACGACTGGGAACACCGGCTTACGTCGGTGGACAACAACCGCGTGGTGCGTCCGCTGGAGTGGGGCGTGGAATGGGCGCGAGACTGGCCCTGCCGCAACGGCTACCGCCCTGGTCAGACGCCGGGCCTGGCACAAGATAATCCTGAGAAGTTCATCCTGGACTACAACCGCCGCATCGTCGCCTCGAGTGATGAGTTCTATTCCTACACGCGCCCCACCGACTTCCGCCTGGAGACTCGCGAGGTTCAGGTTTTCTCCACGCGCGAAGTGCCTGACCAGAAGCTCGAAGCCAAGGTCAAAGGCACCTTCGGAGAATTCCTGCGATTCACTTCGCCGGTCAAAACACCTTATCCCGAAGACAATCTGGTGAATGCCCGCTGGTTTCCCGCGCGCGGCCGACGTGCCATCGTCCTTCTTCCGCATTGGAATGCCGATGCGATTGCCTACAACAGCCTCTGCAGAGTTTTCAACATGCTAGGCATCGCGGTGTTGCGGCTGACCATGCCATATCACGACATTCGCATGCCTGCCGAGACAACCCGCGCCGATTACGCCGTTTCCGCCAACATCGGCCGCACGCTCGACGCCGTGCGCCAGGGCGTGGTCGACGTCCGAAGTTGCCTCGACTGGCTCGAACAGCAGGGCTACAGCCAGTTCGGAATCGTGGGTACGAGCCTGGGTTCGTGCTACGCATTTATCGCCGCGGCGCATGAACCGCGCCTGCGCGTGGCCGCGTTCAATCACGCGTCCACCTATGTGGCCGACGTCGTTTGGCATGGGCAGTCCACGCGCCACATCCGGCAGGGAATTGAGCAGCAGATTGACCTGGGTCGCTTGCGGCAAGCCTGGCTGGCCGTCAGCCCGATGTCGTACTTCAATCAATTCTCGCGCTGGCCGCGGAAGTCGCTCATCGTCTATGCCAAATACGATCTGACGTTTCTGCCCGAGCTCTCGCGTCAGACAGTCCAGGAATTCGAGCGCCATGGCCTCGATCACAAGGTCGCGGTGCTGCCGTGCGGCCATTACACGACCGGCGAGACGCCGTACAAATACATGGACGGGTGGCACCTGGCATCGTTTTTGCGCACGGCGTTCTGAGCAAATGCGCCAACCACCAAGGACACTAAGGTTCACGAAGGAAAAAGCGAACGGGTTCCCTTCGCGAAACTTCGTGTCCTTCGTGCTTAAGTCTGCGGTTTAGAATGTAGCAATGCCGCCCGCCCACGTCACCAACTCGAACGCGATCATCGAGTCCCGCCGCGGCGAGTTCCTGATCAGCACCGACCCAGCGCGCCTCGATCTCGACGTGATCCACGGTTTCTTGACAAACAGCTATTGGGCGAAGGGAATCCCGCGCGAGGTAGTAGCGCGATCCATCGAGAACTCACTCTGTTTTGGCATTTATGATGGAAGCGGCGCGCAGGTAGCCTTTGCCCGGGTCATCAGCGATTTGGCCACGTTTGCCTATATCGCTGACGTGTTCGTGCTCGAATCGCATCGGGGACAGGGGCTCGCCGCGGGATTGATGGAGCGCATTAAGCAACATCCGTCACTTCAGGGCCTGCGGCGCTGGAACCTGTCGACCAAAGATGCTCACGAGTTGTATGCGCAGTACGGCTTTGTGCCGCTGAAATGGCCAGAGAGATATATGGAAATCTTTCGGCCCGGTATGTACGAGACGGATTAGGAAACGGAAATCATCATGACGATAAAGACTGCCGCAATGTACCGTTCGCTCTACGAAAGCGATCCCCAGATTGCCGCTGCCATCGACAACGAGACTCGCCGCCAGCACGAAGGCCTGGAGCTGATTGCCTCGGAAAACTTCGTCAGCGAAGCTGTGCTCGAGGCCGCGGGCTCGGTATTCACGAACAAGTATGCCGAGGGATATCCCGGCAAGCGCTACTACGGTGGCTGCGAGTTCACCGATGTGGTCGAGAACCTCGCGCGCGACCGCGCCAAGCAACTGTTCGGCGCCGAGCACGCGAACGTGCAGCCCCATGCTGGATCGCAGGCCAACATGGAGGCCTACGCCTCCGTCCTGCAGCCCGGCGACACGATTCTTGGACTGAACCTCGCGCATGGCGGCCACCTCACGCATGGCCATCACCTGAATTTCTCCGGCAAGACGTACAAGATTGTTCCCTACGGCGTCACCAAAGAAACCGAGACCATCGACTACGACGCGTTGGAGAAACTCGCCGAGCAGGAGCGCCCGAAGCTGATCGTCGGCGGAGGCAGCGCCTACCCGCGCACTATCGATTTTGCCCGCATGCGTCAAATCGCCGACAAGGTGGGAGCCCTCTACCTCGTCGACATGGCGCACTTCGCCGGTCTGGTCGCGGGCGGCGCGCATCCTTCGCCGGTGCCGCACGCGCACATCGTTACTTCGACAACCCATAAAACACTACGCGGCCCTCGCTCCGGAATGATTCTCTCCAAAACCGAATTTGCGCAGGCCATCGACAAAGTCGTCTTCCCGGGCATGCAGGGCGGCCCTCTGGTCCACATCATGGCCGCCAAGGCGGTGTGCTTCCTGGAAGCGATGCAGCCTGAGTTCCGCGATTACGCCCGCCAAGTGGTCGCCAACGCCAAAGTGCTGGCACAATCCCTGGCAGACGAGGGCTTCCGTATCATCTCCGGAGGCACCGACACGCATCTCATGCTCGTCGATGTCTTCTCGAAAGGGATGCTGGGCAGCGAAGCCGAAAAGGCTCTGGGTGAAGCGGGAATCACGGTCAACAAAAACGCCATCCCGTTCGACACCAACCCGCCAATGAAGCCGAGCGGCGTCCGCATCGGTTCTCCAGCGATGACCACGCGCGGCATGAAGGAAGTCGAGATGCGCCAGATCGGTCGCTGGATCGCCGAAGCGCTCTTCCACCGGACCGATGCGGCGGTGCTGGAAAAAGTCCGCAAGCAGGTGCTCGATCTGTGCGAGTCGTTCCCGCTGTATGCGGAACGCAGGGCCAAAGCGCAAGCAGAGGTACGTGCGTAATTCCTATGTGTTCCCCTGTGCCCTCTGTGTTTAAATGCCATCATTGAAGATCGCCATCGACATCCGGCGGATGACGGAGTTCGGCGTAGGCACCTACATCCGCAACGTGGTTCGTACCCTGGGCCGGTTGGACGAGGGGAACGAGTATTTTCTAATCGGGCCTTCGGCCAAGGTCGAGGAAATCGGGGCTCTGCCGCCGAACTTTCACACAGTCTCGCAGTTCGCTCCGGAGCGGTCGTTGCAGGGGTACCGCGCTTTCCGTTCGGCCCTGAAGAAGTTAGGCTGCGACCTGGTCCACGTTCCGAATCTCTTCGCGGTCCCGCGGGCGCTGCCTTGCCCTTACGTGATGACCGTGCATGACCTGCTGCAGCACATGTCGCGGGCTCGCGAGCAGAGCAGTTTCTGGCGCTCGCTGCACTTTCAGTTGACCAAGCGCGTCCTGGGCGGCGCGTCCAGAATCTTCGCCGTGTCAAACTTCACCAAAAACGAAATTGAGAAGCTGTTTGAGATTCCGTCCGACCGCATCGAAGTCGTCTACAACGCGATTGACGAACGCTTCCTGCGCGGACACGCCAGCGCAGCCGACCGTGAATTGATCGCCCAGCGCTACCAGGTGACGTATCCATTTCTGCTGTATGCGGGACGCATCAGTGCCCACAAGAATGTCGTCCGCATGATCGAAGCTTTCTCTGCGCTCAAGACGGAACTCGAAAGGGAGCAGTCGTACCCTGAACTCAAGCTCATCATCATTGGAGACGATCTTTCCGGCAACCCTGACTTGCGGCGCACGGTCGTTCGCAGCGGAGTGCAGAACGACGTGCGCTTTCTGGGATTCGTCCCCATCGAAGTGCTGCGGATCTTCTACGATGAGGCGAAGATCTTCGTCTTTCCGTCGTTGTACGAGGGCTTCGGTCTCCCGCCGTTGGAGGCGATGGTGCACGGCACCCCCGTCGTCACTTCCAACGTATCGTCTCTGCCCGAGGTGGTGGGTAACGCGGCGGTTCTGGTCAATCCCGAAAACGTCTTCGAAATCATGCGCGCCCTGCACCGCGTTCTCATGGATCAGGCACTACGTGAGCGCATGAAGGAACGCGGCTACCGACAGGCGCAGAAGTTCTCGTGGGAGAAATCAGTGCGGCGCATTCTGGAAGTCTACCGCCAGGTCGCGCCGGACGGCCGCGACCCCGGCGGCCACCAGCCCGCCGCGGACTGACGTCCAGGGACATCTGGCAAAGAAGAATGTTCGGAAAGGGCTCTGCTTTCAGCCGCGTCGCACAGTGTAGGGAAGTCAGCTCGCCTTCAGCCACTGAGGGTTCTAGCCATCGAAAGGCTCTTTTCGCCGCCGATCAGCCCGTGAAGTGTTGCGAGTACTACTTGAGCAGCGGCTGGCCCGGCGACCCAACGGCGAGCTTGTGCAGCTTGGCGGTGAGGCGGGTGCGGTCGGCATCGGTTTTGGCGGCGGTCAGGCGCTTGCGCAACTGAACGATCTTGTCTTTGCGGGTACGGCGCCGGCGAATCTCCGGCCGACGGCTGGGTGCGGACATTGGGTGAACTCCTAGTGAGGATCCCTGAATCAAGAGTATAGCACTCAGACCACGGACGTTTTATGCCCTCCCGGCAGATGTTGGCTGCAATGGTTGAGGCTACCGCAGGCAAGACCCAGCTACCAACCGAGCGGAGTTATTCACACTCCTGTAATGGCAAATTTGATACATTAACGGGTTTCCATTCTTCCTAAGTAGAGACCGGAAATTGAACGAATTCAAAATCTGAGTTTGCCATTACGGAAAGACAGGTTTTACCCTAAGTGCCTCGACGTCATTTCGCCCTGATTCCCCAGACAGCCTACTAACTAATGACTTATTACAGGAGGACAAGATGCAAACGGGAGTTGTGGTATCGCGCAAGAGCTGGATTCGTGTTTTTGGAGTGTGTCTCGTGACCCTCGCGGTTTTGGCACCGCGACAGTTGGCAAATGCGCAGACTGCCACGGGATCGGTCACCGGAACCGTCACCGATCCGACCGGCCTTGCCATGGTGGACGTAGGAGTCGTCGTGCGAAATGCGGATACGGGCACCGAGTCCCGCTACGATACGAATGCCGCTGGCATTTACGTTGCCCCTTACTTGCAGCCTGGAAACTATGAGATCACCGTAAGCAAGAGTGGGTTTAAAACCGTGGTTCACAAGGACGTCATGGTTCATGTGGGCGACCGGTTGACCGTTAACGTCCAATTGCCCGTGCAGGCTGAGAAAACCACGGTGACGGTGACGGAAGAGACGCCGATACTGGAGACGGATAAGACCGAAGCCTCCCAGGTGGTGAGCCAGAACCAGGTGGAGGGTCTGCCCATCGCGGCCCGGCGCTGGGAGAACTTTGTGCTGCTCACTCCGGCCGTGACCACCGATGGAACCAGCGGCCTGAGCAGCTTCCGGGGCATTTCAGGACTCTACAACGGAAACTCAGTCGATGGTGCGAACAACACCCAGGCATTTTTCTCCGAGGCACGCGGGCGGGCGATTATTGTCTCCTACGTCTACAGTGCCGACGCGATTCGCGAATTCCAGGTTTCCTCCAGCAACTACACCGCAGAACTAGGCCAGGCCGCCGGTGGAGTAGTGAACGCCGTGACCAGGTCTGGCACGAATCAGATGCACGCCGACCTGTTCTACAACTTACGTTATCCAGACCTGAACGCACTGGATCCTCTGTCCAAATTCAAGGGAATCACCACCCAGACCGTGCACCAGCAGAATCAGTTTGGCGGGAGCCTTGGAACGCCCATCATCAAGGACAAGCTCTTCTTCTTCGGCACCTATGACGGATTCCGAAAGGTGAACCCGATTCTCTACACGTCAACCACTGCGACCTCGGCCATTAATGGATTCCTGTGCCCGGTAGCCGTATCCACACCCGTGTGCGACAGCGCCAAGGGCTTTCTGACTACCGATTTGCTGGGTGCATTTCCGCGCAACCTGAAGCAGGATGTATTCTTCGGCAAGCTTGATTACCAGATGAATCAGGCCAATCACCTCTCCGCCGTCTTCAATCTCCAGAACTGGTCGGAGCCTTTCGGGTACAACACGGCTCCGACCGTCAACAACGGCGGCGCCACCCAGAACGGCAATGGCGGAACTCACGAGCGTTTTTTTATTGGAAACTGGACCACAAATATTTCCACCAACAAGGTCAACGAGCTTCGCTATCAATGGGGGCGCGACTTCGAGTTCGATAGTACGAACTCACCGGGGCCGTCTGCTTCAATTCTGAATATCGCCTCCTACGGCGAGACCTCGGCGCTTCCGCGCCCGGCTTTTCCGGACGAGCACCGCAATCAAATCTCCGACAATCTCTCAATCATTAAGGGTAAACATTTTTTCAAGCTGGGCGTGGACTTCAACTTCATCCACGAAGTTCTGGTCAACCTCTTTCAGGGTGATGGGAATTACAGCTACAGCTCTACTTCCGCCATTGACCAGTGTCCAACCGGAGCGAATGCAACATTCTGCCGGTGGGTCGGTGACGCCGTTGGAGCCACTCTCAACAGCGCCACGACCGGACTGCCGGACGGTTTGACCGGCATGCACTACGCCAGCTTCACGCAGGTCAACGATCCGATAACCCACGTGGGCAAGGACGATTTCTACAACAATGACTATGCCGCCTATATCGAAGACACCTGGAAAGTGCGGCGAAATCTTACCCTGAACCTGGGCGTGCGATACGATCTGCAACACATCCCCGCACCGCCTAAGCCCAATACGGCCACACCATTGTTGACCCTCTACACGTCAACCCTGAATAACGACAAGAACAACTTTGCTCCCCGCCTGGGAGTCGCGTGGCAATTCCTCGGGAACACCGTGCTGCGCGCGGGTTATGGGATCTTCTATGGCAAGACATCGAACAGCACTTACTACGCGCTGCGCGTTGAAAATGGAATATTCCAGCAGACCTTCAGCGGATGCGGCCCGACCGGAATCACCACCTGCGCTCCCACTTTTCCGAGCGTATTCTTCACGCCGCCCGGACCTGCACTAGCCGCCCCATTTACAGGCGCGCTCATGCCGACGGTGGGCATTCCCGGAGGCACCTTGCCCGCCAACGCCGCGGCCGCCCATGGCATGGACCCGCACTTCGTCAATCCCGCCGCGCATGAGGCTGAAGTGTCCCTCGAGCGGCAACTGCCGGGGCATATGACCGTTTCTACCACCTACCTGCTGACGCGCGGCCTCCACCTGCCGGCCAGTTACGATTCGAATGTCGCGCCCACCACAACGACGCGCAGCTATGACGTTCTCAACGCAAGTAATGCCACCGCGCTCACCGCTACCGTGCCTTTCTACACCGCCCGGCTCGACACGGGAACGGGCCTCATCCTAAATCAGGCCAGCGTAGTCAACTCCTGGTACAACGGCTTGGTGCTGTCTCTACGCAAACAGATGAGCCATGGCCTCGAGTTGCTATTCAACTACACATACAGCAAAGCGCTCGACGACGGCCAAACCGCCGGCACCAATGGCACTTTCTTCGGCACCGACGGTGTCCTCGATCCCTATAACCTCAGGCGGGACTACTCCAACTCTGACCTGGACCAGCGGCACCGGTTCGTGGGGAGCGTCGTATGGCAGCCGAGTTTTACGAAATTCGAGAATGTGTTCGCTCGACAGTTGGTGAACGGATGGTCGACATCTGCCATCATTACGACGGCGACGGGTCAGCCTTACAACGCGAATATTGGACAGTCGATTCTGGGCACTGCGATTCCGGGTGACGGCGGCATGACGGGTGCTGAGGTGAGCACGTTCGCCGGACCCACCGGCGGCCGCGTCTCCTGGCTGGGACGCAACTCGTTCAATCTTCCCAACTACACTACGATCGATTTCCGCCTCGGCCGTGGGTTCACGTTCGCCGAAAAATACCGCCTCAACTTCATGGTGGACGCGTTCAACCTGTTCAACAGCACGATCGTGGGCGGAGTCAATACCACCGCCTACAACTACTCCGGACCGGGCGTAGGCGCGTGCACGGGCCATACGAACGGTTGTCTAGCTCCTTCGCCTACCTTCGGCACCCGCACCTCAACCTCTGGCTCGCTGTACGGTGCCCGCCAACTGCAGATGGGCCTTCGCTTCGATTTCTGAACTGAGACCGCCCTGAGGGTGAAGAGGGAAGGCAGAAATGGGGAAGCACGACTGCGACGTTCGCGCTTAGCGAGCCGCAGTCATGCTTTCCGATCGAATTAGCAGCGCCACTCTCGGGAATAGAAAAACGCCGGCGGCGTCATCAACGACGTTGACCTGGCAAGTGTAGAACCCCGGCTTCAGAGAACTGAGCGGCAAGTCCAACTGGAAGATGCCAGCCTTGCGATTGCGCTCATTCAACTCTGTGAGCTCGACCAGCGAGCTCTCGAATACTTTAGCCTTCCCGCGGAAGAAGGCAACATTCGTCAGCAAGTGGATGCCGGGCTTCGCCGACGCGCCTTCGGCGGGTTGCGGTACGTTCGACCGGGCTGGATCGTACACCTCATAGTAGAGCCGCAAATGCTGTGTGGATGAGAAGACGTGCGTCACGTTCGGAATGATTTCCGATCCGTCGCGAATCAGCGGGTTGGGAGTTGAGCCCTTCTTCGCGGGCTGCAGTTGATTGGCCAGCACGATTGAACTCATCTTGAGTGGCTGCGATTTGAGATCGGGCACGGTCAAGTCGGTTTCGAACGAGCCCATACGGCCCGACTGGTTTTCCCGCACGACAAACTTGAGATGATATTTCCCGGGTGGAAGGCTTAATCCGGTGTCGTACTGCACATTCTTCTTCTTGACTTCTGAAGTAGCATCGACTTTGAGCTTGACCGTATCGCGAACTCTGGTGACAGGGTGGTGTTCGCTGTCGAGCACAATGCCAATCACGTCCAAAGTTGCCTTGTCGCGGTCACTGCTGCGAGTGAAGGGGATTTCTGAACCCGGCACGACTAGCGAGATTGGAATGAAGAACTTGTTGGCCTCCATGCGAAAGTAAGCCGCGCTGAGATAGAGGGGCAGATCCGTGGTCGGCAATTCGGAGGCAAGTTCCTCCTGAAGCTGCAGCTCCTTGTCTTCCTTCGTGGAATGCTGGTAATCGGCAGGAGCGTAGTAGCCGCGTCGATAGTCGATTTTCACGCTTGGAACGTTCACCTTGACCACAATGTGCCGGTAGCGCCCGTCTCTGGCCGCATTGGTGCTGCGGTAGTCAAGGAGATAGTACGTCGATGTGTCTTGCTGGACTCCTTTGAAGACCTGAGTGAAATCGTTGGAATCGAGGAAGGCGCGTCCACCCGTGTCGTTGGCCAGCGTGACCAGAGTTTCTTGCGTGGTGAAGTTGGAGTTCATCGCGTTGATCGTGGATTGGCCCGAATACGCCGACGTGCCGCGCAGGCTGGCGTTCTGCGCCTCTCCGCCGGCCACGATCGCCTGCAGGCCTCGCAGATCCATGGTGTAGATCGCTAGGTTGGAGCGCACAGCCGCGTTGATGGCGGCGCGCAATTCTGACTGGTTTTCGATGCCCGTCCGGTCCATGCCGCTGGAGAAGTAAATGAGCGACTTCTTCTGCTGAAGATGAGAGAGTTTCTCGGCCACCGAACGCAGGGCCTCCAGTCGGCGGTCGGTATTGAATATGTTGTATTCCGTGTCGTCCGCGGTGAACGCCTGCCCCGTATCCGGCGTGCCTTCGGTCGCACCGGTGGTTCCCTCCTCGAAACCCTGACCGCCACCCGAACCGAAGGTTTGGAGTTGCTTCTTCAGCAGTTCGTGATCCGAGGTGAAATCCTGGTTGACCAGCAGCGAACTTCCCAGAGAGACAGTCGAGACCAAGTCCGCCGGCGCCATCTGTGTGTCGATGTAGTGCTCTGCGGAAGTGACCGCGCGATCGATTTCATCCGGCTGCATCGCCGAGAGATCGAAGAACAGAACGATGAGACGGCGATCTTTAAACTCATTCGCCGAATTCGCCGCGGAGGGCGTCGCACCAGCTGGATTTGCTGGCTGAGACAGCGGACTGGGCAGGGGTTTCGCTTGAGCGACATCCTGCGTTGCCACAGCGTCAACATCCTCCACATCGAAGGAGACGACTCTCTGGGGCTTATTGTCTTCGACAACGATGAAATCCTCTGGCTTGAGGCCGCGGACGAAGTTTCCGCTCTTGTCCCGCACGGTCACATTGACCAGCACCAGATCCGTTTGCACACGAAAAGTGTAGTCGGCTGGCTGTTGAGAGGGCAGAGAGGGACACAACAGGCAAAACTCCAGCATCAACACCGAAATCCGGACCGCCCATCGGCGCGAACTGATAATCATTTGTGTCTTCCTCAAAAGCGGAACCGGGCGGTGAATGTAATCTGCCGCATGGCTCCCGCCGCCGTAATCCGGCCGAACGTTGGCGAGGTAAAGTTCGTATCAATCGAGGAGTAGTTCACGATATTGAAGACGTTGGTGGCCTGCGCCCGGAACTCCAGCACGCGCGACTCCCTCAGCGGGATGACTTTTGTGAACGCCATATCAAACACTTTGCTGCCGGGGCCAATGATACTGTTGCGACGCGCGTCACCGAAGCCGCAGTCGGTGGGCGTGGCGAACGCAGCGGTGTTGAACCACTGCGTAATGGAAGGGTTCGACAAGCTTACGGACTGGCCGGCGACGAGGTTTGGACGCCGAGTGCCATTCGTTCCCGCATTCACGTCACACGTGTTATTGAGGAGCCGCGGCGTAAACGGCAGACCAGATGCGATGGTCCAGTCGCCGGTCCATTGCCAGTCGCCAAGAATGGCGCGCAGAGGAGTGTTTTCGGTGAGCCAGCGCTTATCGTGCCCAAAGGGCAACTCCCACAAATAGTCCGCCGTGAACTTGTGCGTCTGGTTGAAGCTAGAAAGGCCCCGCTCCGCCGACAGATCGAAAGCATTCTGCGCAACACTGGCTGCGCCCGCTCCCGACGAGCCTCCACCGCCTGCGCCGGTGCCGCCTGCACCCAGCCCCGGAGTGTTTGCGCCCGAGGTCGCTCCCGCGCCGATGGACGATGCGTCATCCAACGCCTTGGAGAAAGTGTAGATGCCGCCTATGGAGAATCCGTTCGCCAATCGTTTGCGAAGCCTCACCGAGACCGCATTCGCCTCCGAATCCGCCACCGAGTTTTCGTAATTGAAGGCTTGAACCCCATTGATACGAGGACCCGCTGGTGTGCGGTTGGGCGCTTCGAGAATGTCGAGATCCGTCCCCTTGGTTCCGGTGTAGTCGATATTCAACAGCAGGGTGGGACGGACCTGCTGTTGAATGTCCAGGTTGCGAATCTGCACATAGCCCAGGCGGTAATTCGGATTTACCGCATAGTTGTTGGTGATGCCGCTCGGTGCCGGAAATCCGCTTTGGAGCGTCAGTTCGCCGGGAGCTGTCTGACCGTTGGTCGCCGTGGTGGAGAACGGAGGCTGAAAGGCAAGTTGCTGTGCGATGCCCTGATAAGCTCCGGTGTTGTAGTTGATGCCGTATCCGCCGCGCACGACGGTTTTGGAGAGCGGCTTCCAGGCGAAGCCGATCCGCGGGGCGAAGTTGTTGCGATCCGGCCGGACCAGGGTACCCGGCAGGCCACTGGAGGACCCAGGTTGAATCGGCGTCACCGGCGTTGTGCCCAGCGGCAGTGCCGGATTCAACACGCCGGGAACAAGATCGAGGTTCACGATGCGATTATTGATTTCCGTGAGCGGCGAGACGTATTCGTAGCGCACTCCGAGATTGAGGGTCAGGTTTCCCCGCACCTTCCACTCGTCCTGCGCATACAAGTCCCAGAAATTGCCGCGGAAGTGATTATTCTGGCCGAATTGTTCCGAAGTCTGTTGCGGTAGACCAAGCAAGAAGTCTGCAAAGTCGTATCCGGTACCGACGATGGAGTTTCCACTGCCATCTACCTCCGAAGTGTTGGTGCCCGAGAACACAAACGAGCCGCGCGGATTGCTGTCGGTCTCGGTATTCACTTGGACGCGCCGGAAGTCTCCGCCCCATCGCCACGTGTGCTTGCCGTGGTTCCAGATCACGTTGTCGGAGAAAGTGTAGGTCTGGTTGCGCGTAAGTTGCGGAGTCGTGTCCTGCAGGCTGGCGACGTCGCCAAAGGACAGATTCGGCAGTCCCCAGTCGAAAGGATTCTGCGAGACTCCCGTGATTCCCAGCGTACCGATAATGTTGTCGTTAAAGGCGTAGAGATTCTGAGTGTGGGATCGGCTGCGGTTGAAGTCCGCGCGAACGATGTTGGTCAGCTTTCCGATGCTGCGGGTGTACGACACCGGAACGTCAAAGCTGCGTACGGTGGTATTGCCTCCTACGCTCGGGAATGGATTCGTGAGGGTGGAGCTGGACTCGTGATAGTGGAAGCCAAAGGTCAGATTGTTGCGCGGAGCGTTGCGTCCGCCTCCCCTGCGTCCGCGCGCGGGCGCAGCGCCGAAGGTGTGATTCACTCGCACGTTGAGGTCATCGGTGTCGTTGTTCGCCGAGGTTACGAAATGAAAATTCTGATAATCGCCGGGCAGATTCGGCATAGGTATGTACGGTAGCAACCCGGTGGCGACGGAATTGATTTGCGGGATTGTATTGTTCTGAAAAGGAGTGTTGGTAGCCGAGTTGTAAATCGCTACCGGCTGCCCTCCTTTTGCGCAGGACGTATAGCAAGTCTGCGAGAAGTTGCCCTGCCGCTCCAGCAGAGTCGGGACGGTGGAAAACTGATCGAAGGGATTCTCGCCGCGCCGGCCGTTGTAATTGACGAAGAAAAACGTCTTGGCGCCGCCGTGATAGATCTTGGGAATGTTGAGCGGCCCGCCCACGGATCCACCGAAACTGTTCTGCAAATAAGACGGCTTGGTGGCGGGTTGCCCAGTAAGCGAATAAGGCGCGGCATTGAGCGCCCCATCGCCCACCCCATAGTAGATCGATCCATGAGGATGGTTAATGTCAAAGCCTCGGCGTCCGACGATTTGCATCGGACGACCGCCTCCGCCCCCGCCGAACCCTCCCCCGCCACCAAACCCGCCGCCGCCTCCTCCAAACCCTCCGCCTTGCTGCCGAGCCTCATTGATGCGCTGCTCGAGTTCGTCCCCGCTCATCGCGTTCAGTGGGTTCGACGTGGCGCCAGAGACTGCGATGGACTCGGTTGCGCTGTTTGGATCTACCCCGGGCACCGGCATGCCCGAGGGCACGACGTCGCCGATCGAATTGCCGCCTGTGTCCTGACCAGCCAAGTTCTGCAGTGCGGAAAGAGTTTGAAACCCGCGCTGAGTGGCGGCTTGGCCAGCGGGCCTTCGGAACTGAGGACTCGCCTCGCTCGCGCGCGATTGCAGGATCAACTCAAAATTTGCCTGCACAACCTGATGAGTAGAGTCGACCACTATTTGTTGTGTACTATTCGCAAATGTGACCATCTGCACCTGCACGGTGTAGGAGTCATACGATGGCAGCGCTGCAGAATAGCCGCCATCGACATCAGTCCAGGTTGAGACCTTCCCGGCGGACGATGTAGGAGAGATGGAAACGGCAGCGCCCGGAATTGGCATGTTGCCAGACTTCACGATCCCGTGGATCGTTCCGCCTCGCGGTTGGGTTGGCTCAATCTGGATTAGCTGAGGTGGCGATGACTGCGTCTGGGCAAGGCTATGATCGACGGCAAGCAATAGGGAGAAGCCCAGAGCCAGGAACCGGGGCACCGCACGACCCCTTGCGACAATCGACCATTCGTCCATGCAGCGAGCACTCTCGCGATGATAGCCCGATCCTCTCGCCACCACTGTAGAATTTTGTCTTTTCGCACGGATGCTAACTGCCGAAACGTTTGCGCACAGCGCTGGGTCTCTTCTCGTCTCCTTCAGGTCGAGTAAAGATTCGTAAAATCGGCAGTCGTTTCGCAACTCCGGCCCCATAATTTGGTTCATACCAGTGTGCCAACTCGAAGACTCACAGGAGAGATACCAATGGTCAAGAATTGCTTGTTAGCGCTGATGCTGGCGGCCCTCGTCTGCACGGTCACGTTCTCTGCTGTCGCGCAAGACAGTGGGGGCAACAACCAGCAGGCGGCGCCAGCGGGTGAACCGCCCGAGCACGGGCCTGGACACCACCATTTCGATCCGGCCAAGCGCACCGAGATGCTGGCCAAACATCTGAAACTCACCTCGGACCAACAGCCGAAAGTGCTCGACATCCTGAAGTCGGAACAATCGCAAATGGAGAATTTGCGGTCCGATTCCTCCACGTCACGCGAGGATCGAAGATCCAAGATGATGGATATCCACAAAGCCTCGGACGATCAGATCCGCGGCCTATTGGATTCCAATCAGCAAAAGAAATGGGACGAGATGCAGAGCAGGCACGAACGGTGGCAGGGGCATCGCCCAGACGGATCGCCATCAGGCGCGCCGCCGGATTCCTCGGAGCCGAAATGAGGTGAGGTTTACTGTGGGCGGAGTAGATGAGGATGCTCCGCCCTTTATTCCTCGCGTCGAAACCACTCTATGAGCTACGGATGGATCTGATGTGTCGCAGGTGCGCACCTCGGGTACCCGACCGGATATCACGACTCTCCACAACGACACTCAGCCCCTTCGTTCTTCGGCACGTTTTCTTTGTTCTGAAAGTCGAGCCAACTCCTACCGAAATTGGATCCGCTCCCAGCATCAGTTTCAAACTACCGCGCCCCGACGGCTTCCCAGAAAGGTGAGAGCCGCCCAAGTTGTATCGTAGTGATTTGTATTGCTCCGTGAGCGCGAGTAAGATTCTTCTCCCGTACCGAAAACGCATGGACCCAGAAAGGTGACTCGATGAAGACCCTCGTTCCCCTGCTGTTAACACTACTGTTCGTCGCTGTCTTCATTGAAACTGGAGTTGCACAATCCAGCTACAACCTGCGTTCGCCAGACGGACGAATCGAAATCAGAATCCGCACCGCAGGACAGATCCAGTACGACGTTGTCCTGAAGGGCAGGGCCGTGCTTGAAAAGTCCACGCTTTCTCTCGACGTGGAGCATAAGAAGCTTGGTACGCAGCCGAAGGTGATTGATGCCAAGGAGCGTTCTTCCGACCAGGTCGTAGAACCGGTGGTCCGCCAGAAGTTCGCGAAGATCCGGGACCACTACAATGAACTGAAGCTGAACATGGAAGGCGGATACGCAGTCACCTTCCGCGCATACAACGAGGGCGCGGCCTACCGCTTTGAGACCTCGATGCCGCAGGCGCAGGTGAAGATCTACGGTGAAGAATCAGCCTTCAATTTCCCTTCGAATTTCCTTGTGTACTACCCGCAGGAAGACAGTTTCTTCTCGCACAACGAACGCAAATATCTTCCGCAGCACTTGAGTGAGATCGCCCCGGAGTTCCTCGCCACGCTGCCGGCGGTAGTGGACGCAGGAGAAGGCGCAAAGGTCGCCATCGCAGAATCAGATGTGGACAGTTACCCTGGGCTCTGGTTGCGAGGCACGGGAGGGAATGGGCTGGCGGCGACCTTCCCTCCGTATCCACTGAAAGAGAGTTTGACCAGAGATCGGGATTACAGAGTCGTTGAGAGCGCCGACTACATTGCAGTTACGGCCGGGACACGCACTTTCCCCTGGCGCGTAATTGGCATTGCCGACCAGGATCGGGACCTGCTCACCAACGAAATCGTATATCTTCTGGAAAAGCCCTCGCAGGTGCAGGATACGTCGTGGATCAAGCCCGGGAAAGTGGCCTGGGACTGGTGGAACGCCAACAATGTTTACGGCGTAGATTTCAAAGCAGGAGTTAATACCGAAACATACAAATACTACATCGACTTTGCCGCGAAATACGGCATCCCTTACATCATCCTCGATGAGGGCTGGTACAAGCTGGGCAATGTCCTGGAAGTGGTCCCCGAAATCAACGTGCCGGAACTAACGGCCTACGGGAAAGAAAAAAATGTAGGAATCATTTTGTGGGTTGTTTGGAAGACGCTCGACGACCAACTGATTCCCGCTCTCGATCAGTTCGAAAAGTGGGGTGTGAAAGGGATCAAGGTCGATTTCATGCAGCGCAGCGATCAGATCTTGATCGACTACTACTACAGAGTTAGCAGGGAATGTGCCAAGCGCAAGATGCTGGTCGATTTCCACGGTGGCCAGAAATCTGCGAGCATGACTCGCACTTGGCCTAACCTGATCAGCACCGAGGGCGTTCGCGGCATGGAATGGAGCAAATGGAGCGCAGATTCTGAACCGAAGCACAATGTGACGCTTCCCTTCACGCGCATGTTTCTCGGCCCGATGGACTACACACCGGGTGCGATGCGGAACGCAACCAAGACGACCTTCGCTCCTGTCTTTGGCCAGCCGATGGCGCTGGGAACGCGCTGCCATCAACTCGCGATGTATGTGGTTTTCGAAAGTCCCCTGCAAATGTTGTCCGACAGCCCTTCGAATTACTTGCGTGAGCCGGAGACTATGGAGTTCCTCGCTCCGGTTCCAACCGAGTGGGACGAAACCAAGGTGCTCGATGCGCGCATCGCCGAATACGTAGTTGTCGCCAGAAGGAACGGCAAGGACTGGTACCTGGGAGCCATGACGGACTGGACGCCGCGCAATCTTGAAATTGATTTGTCGTTCTTACCTGACGGAAACTTCACGATGGAAGCCTACCGGGATGGGGTCAACGCTGATCGCAACGCAAGCGACTACAAGAAAACAACCACCCAGGTGAACAAGACTACCAAGCTGAAGCTTCCCCTTGCCAGCGGCGGCGGCTGGGCCGCAAGAATCCATCAGTAGGCAAGCGAGCCCTAAATCAGTGAGTTTTCGGCAGCGCGCGCATCGCGCCGGTGGAAATTCCGCCATCTACAAGCAGAGTCTGTCCGGTGACATAGCGGCTCGACTCTGCCGCCAGGAAGACCACCGCTGCGTCCAGATCGTGAGGCTCGCCCGGGCGCTTGAGCGGAATGCGGTCGCACAGATATTCGACCCATTCTTTGTCTTCGTAGAGAATCTTGTTCTGCTCGGTGCGGAACCAGCCCGGAGCAAGGCAATTGACAGTGATTCCATGCTGGCCCCAGTCGTCGGCGAGGCTCATCGTGAGCTGTCGGATGCCGCCGCGGCTTGCTCCGTAGGGTGCGAGGCCGGCATAACCGGCAACGCTTGTGACAGAACCGATGTTGATGATGCGTCCGTAACGCCGCGAGATCATGCGGCGCGCAACCGCTTGAGCCACAAAAAAACTTCCGCGCAGGTTTGTGTCAAGGATCTGGTTCCAGTCTTCCCAAGTCACGTCGACCGCCGGCTTGCGAATGTTGCAGCCCGCGTTGTTTACGAGAATATCGAGATGGCCGAACGCATCTTCCGCCGCCGCCGCCATCCGTTCAATGCTTTCATGACTCCGCACGTCGAGCTCGAGTGATATCGCCCGGCGGCCCAGCGCTGCAATCTCGGCTTCGAATGCCGATAAGGAATCGCGATTGCGGCTTGTAAGAACCATATCTGCGCCAGCCCTCGCGAGCGCGCGCGCCAGGTTCTGGCCGAGTCCGCGGCTCGTTCCAGTGACGATCGCCACTCGCCCGCTCAGATCGAAGAGTTCTTGATTGGCTCGACTGTCGTTCACGAGTTTGTTCCCGGAGTGAGCACAACTTTCAGCAAGTTCGGCTCGCGTGTATACAACCGTTCAAACCATTGTGGTCCTTCGGCGAGAGGGGCAACCGCGGTGATGAGCGGTTTCACCCGAATCGCCCCACTGGATAGAAGTTCAATAGCCCTCGGATATTCGCCGGCAGATGCGCACGATCCTTGCAGGCGAATCTGCCGCGTAACCACCTTCTGCAGCGGGAGTGTGACTTCAGGGGAAATGTTTCCCACGAGGATGACACTTCCGCCTTTACGAGCGCTATCGATCGCGGCATTTACGGTTTCGGTCTTGCCCACGGCTTCGACCGCAATGTCGACGCCCGCTCCGTTTGTGAGAGCCGCTATTTGCTGAGCGAGATCCGTTCCAGCGGACAACGCGGCAGTTGCACCAAGTTCTCGGCTGAGTTTGAGGCGCGTAGCGTCGACATCAGCGACAAAGACGCGCGCACAACCCGCAATTCGCAGAGCCTGTTGCAGCAGTAGTCCGATCGTGCCAGCGCCGACCACGAGAGCGGTACTCCCCGGAGAGACTGAAACCAGCGAAACGGCATGAAGTGCTACGGCCACGGCTTCCAGCAGGGCAGCCTCTGCGAAAGGAAAGCTTTCTGGCAGGCGATGAATTATGCGCGCCGGAACCACGACAAACTCGGCAAACGCTCCAGCACGACGGTAGTCGCCACACGAAACGCCCAACACCTGGCGACGATCGCACAAATTGATGTCTCCGCGGAGGCAGTTTGCGCATTCGCCACAATAGATCGTCGAGTCAAACGTGACTCGCTCGCCTTCCGACAAGCCGCTTACGCCTTCGCCAGTTGCTGCGATTGTTCCAGCCGCTTCGTGTCCCATCACAATCGGTGGAATCCTCCGGCCCGAAGCGCCGTCGTAGCCGTGCACATCGCTGCCGCAGATTCCACACGCTGCAACGCGAATCAGGACTTCACCTCGACCCGGCTCAGGAACGGCGAGATCGGTGAGTTCCAGATGGCGATATTGCGACAGCAATAGAGCTTTCATTTTGCCGGTTTCGTTTGCGATGTCTCAGGCTCGACGAGCCCGCTGCCCTCGCGGATCGTAAGGATCCGGTTCGCTTTCACCTGCGTGAATCGTTCGAGCTTCAGTGTCGTCGGCCATTTTACTTCGATCAGGTCGACCGTCGGCGCTTTGCCCAACCCGAAGTGTAAGCGCAAATCGCCCTGCGACATGACGCTTGATCCGCTGCGGACCTCGTCCATCTGCGCGTGATTGCCAGTAACGACGCGCACCCGAGCGCCGATTGCGGTGCGATTGCACTTTGTTCCAATCAATTTGATCTTGATCCAGTTCTGTTTGTTGCCGCCGTCGTTGCGCAGCAGCGAGGGCAGATCGTTCATGTTCAAAACCAGTGCGTCGATATCGCCGTCGTTGTCGTAGTCGCCAAACGCCGCGCCACGGCTGGAAAAGTGCTCGTTGATTCCCGGGCCCATCGCGGATGACACATCTTTGAATTGCCCGTTGCCCATATTCCTGTAGACGAGTCGCGGATTCTTGTAAGTCTGGCCAATCTCGTGACCGCCGATCTCCGGATAGACGTGTCCATTGACCTGGAGAATGTCCTGCCAGCCATCGTTGTCATAATCTACAAATCCACAGCCCCACGCGACGTACTGATTGTTAATTCCTACTCCGGAGGCGAATGTCACATCGCTGAAGGTGCCATCTCCGTTGTTGTGATAGAGGTTGCAGGTGTCATCGGCAAAATTTGTCTTGAAGATGTCGAACCAGCCGTCGCAGTCGTAATCGGCGACCGCAACTCCCATTCCGGCCTGCTCGTGACCATTCTCGCTGTAAGCGCATCCTGCCATCACCGCTACATCTGTGAAAGTACCGTCGTGATTGTTGCGAAACAGAATACTGGGCTCGGAGTCCACGGCTACATAGATGTCCGGCCAGCCGTCGTTATCGAAATCGCACGAGACAGCAGTGATGGAATATCGCGGGCCCGCCTTGAGGATGCCCGACTTCTGCGAGACATCGGTAAAAGTGCCGTCGCCATTGTTGTGGTAAAGGACGTTGGTGTCCCCGGTAAGGCCGCGGGGGCCGCACATCACCGGAATCCCTTTCCACTGGCACGCTGCGGGATCGCCAGCCGACGGGGTTTTCGCGGGATCGAGTTGGATGTAATTGCAGACGAAGAGATCCAGGTGCCCGTCGCGGTCATAGTCGAGGAAAGTGCAGCCCGCACCCCAGCGCACGCGTTCATCGCGAAGGCCGGATTTGCCAGTGACATCGGTGAATGTGCCGTCGCCGTTGTTATGAAAAAGAATGTTGTGTCCCCAGAAGCAGCAGAAGAGATCGTCCCAGCCATCGTTGTCGTAATCTCCAATGCACACGCCGGTCTGCCACCCGGTGCGCGCCAACCCGGACTTCTCCGTGACGTCGGTGAACGTTCCATCGCGGTTGTTCTTATACAGATGCGAGGTGGGCGCCTGCCCGTCGGGCCAGTTCTCGCCGAGGCGCGTTCCATTCGTCAAGTAAATATCCAGCCAGCCGTCATGGTCGTAATCGAAGAAGGCAATCCCGCTGCCTTTGGCCTCGATGATGTAACGCTTGTGATCGGCCGCGCCCCAGACGTTGGGAATGTTGAGACCGGCTTCGTGGGCTACGTCAACGAATTGCACCGGAGACGTGGAAGGCGCAGCAGGGGCCGACTGCAGAATGACGCTGCGCTTCCATTTCCAAGTTGGTTTAGTAAGCGCGTCGAGCAGCGTGCTGCCGAGAACCATGAGAGATGAACCGAGGAAAGTTCGCCGGGGAAAGGTCATTTCGGGCTCGAGATCTTTGGAAACTGGCGCGGGATCACTCCGGTACCCTCTTTCACTGCGATGATCTGGTCGATGGACAGGTTTGTCAATCGATCCACCTGCCCGCTCGGCCAGGTAATCTCCAGGGATTCGATCTTCGTTCGTTTCCCCAAACCAAAGTGAATTCGAGGGTCGCTAGCCGACATGTAGCTCATGCCGCCCTTTGCCTGTTCCACGTGCACGAAGCCTTCCGAAGTCAATTTGAGTGAAGCGCCGATGCCGTCGCGATTCGATTTTGTTCCGATCAACTGGATAGTCAGCCAGTGATTGGCATTCCCGCCGTCGTTGCGCAGGAGCGATGGATAGTCACCGCGATTGTTGGTGACAATATCGATATCGCCGTCGTTATCGTAGTCAGCCGTCGCGAGACCGCGACCGACGATCGGACGCATGAAATCAGGACCGAGCGACTCCGATACCTTGTCGAACTGGCCTTTCCCGAGATTGCGATACATGAGCAACGGCTCTTTGTACGACACTTCACCGTGATACAGCGAAACATTGTCGAGCATCGCTCCGTTGAGTTGCAGGATATCGTTCCAGCCATCGTTGTCGTAATCCAGAAATTTCATGGCCACACCGCTCATCAAGACCGCCTTGTTTCCGATGCGCGAGGCAAACGTGTCATCGGTGAAGGTGCCATCCTGAGCGTTGTGGTACAGACGATTCAATTCGAAGTCGAGGTGAGTGATGTAAACATCCTGCCATCCGTCGCCGTCCACGTCGGCAGCATCGATGCCCATGCCGGCCTCGTATCGTCCATCTTCGCTGGCGGCCAGTCCTGAGACCAGCGAAACGTCTTCAAACGTTCCGTTATGCTTGTTGATGAAAAGAAAATTGGGCCACGAGTCGTTGGCGATGGCAATGTCGGGCCAGCCGTCGTTGTTGAAGTCCGCCAGAACAACGCCCATGCCCTTAGCCTCGGGTTTTCCCACTCCGGATACATCGCTGACGTCGGTGAAGGTTCCATCATGGTTGTTGTGGTAGAGCTTGATGCGCTCGCCTTTGTAATTTCCAGGATGGCAGTAGGAACGGTATCCCGGCCGGCGCTCGCCGCACCAGGTATTGTTCTTCGGCGTCCATTCAATGTAGTTGGTGACGACCAGGTCGAGCCAGCCGTCTTTGTCGTAATCGAACCATCCGGCGCTGGTGGACCATCCGCCCTCGTCGGCGACGCCAGCTTTGGCCGTGACGTCGGTGAAGGTTCCATTCCCGTTGTTGTGATAGAGAATGGCGCGGCCATAGCCGGTCACGTACAAGTCCGGATATCCGTCATTGTCGAAGTCGCCGACAGCAACGCCCTGGCCGTAGTGGCCTTCGCCTCCCACGCCGGCTTTCTCGGTGACGTCGGTGAAGGTTCCATCGCCGTTGTTGTGGTAGAGCGCGCAACGCAAGGGATGCGGCGGTTTGTATATGTCAGTAGCGGCAGACTGGACAAAGAACAAGTCCATCAGACCATCCTGGTCGTAGTCGATCCAACCCACGCCGGTGCCCATGGTTTCGAGATAATACTTTTCTTCGGTCTGCGTGGAATCTTGCTGAAAAGAAATTTTGGCGCTTTCACGGACATCGGTGTAGCGGACAGGAATGGGAGATTCCTGCTTCGTCGAAGACTGAGCGGCGAAGGCCCCGGAATGGACGTCTGTGCCGGTCGCGATGCCCAGCACCAGGAATGCGCCACACCGCATGGCGAGAGCAAGGTGCTTCATGGTATTCGCTGATTTCTTTTCCATTCTCGAATAAGCGCACCGTGTTGCTGGGCCGAATCGCTCAGATCAGGTTGCGTTCAATGGTTTCAGGCGACGCGTCAGAATCTTAACATTGCCCGAGGAGGGTCTCCGACTTGTCACAAACTGCGATCCGCAATCAGCAGCGCTAACTGAAGCAGTTGTTGTCGGGCGGCCATCGGCATGGGCTGGCCTGCTGCGGAGGCATTCGCTGGAGCCTTGGACAGAGTTTCCTCGATCCGGCCAACATCCAGACCCCCGGCATTGCTCCCCTTGAAACGGTTGAGCACTTCACGGGCCTTCTCAATCTGTCCTGTCTGGTAATAGAAAACGCCCAGCGTGGAATAACTGCCAGCCCACTCCGGCAGCAAATCGACGGCGCGTTCCAGGCGCTCGGCGGCTTGTGCAGTGTTGCCTCTCAATACGGAGACGAGCCCCAGGCCCCACATGATCTTCCCCGAGCCGGGAATTCGCGCGAGACCCTTCTGGAGTGTCTGCTCCGCGCCATTGAGATCATTTCTCCGGATCTGCACGAGGGTCAGGGAGAGATAGTACTGGTCGTTGTCGGGATTCCGGCTGATGGCATTGCGGAAGATTTCCATCGCCTTGGCGGTTTCCCCGATGTGGGCTTCAATATCTCCCAGCAACGACAGGAAAGCATCATCCTGCTGACCCGCCGGCGAAACTCTCTGCGCCGCATCGAGCGCGTCCGCATACTGGCCTTTGCGGAAATAGGCATCGGCTAAATCGAATTTCACGTCGTCCGAGTCCGGATTCACGCGCAGTGCAGTCTGGAAATGGTGAATGGCGTCATCGTACAAACGGAAGCGCGCGAGCAACACGCCGACGCCGGTCTGCGTGCGATAGTCATCCGCACTCAGTTGATCAAGCTGCGCAATTGTTTCCCGGGCTACGCCAGGCTTTCCCAGCTTCAGGTAGGTTTCGGCGAGCAAGTACAGATCCTGCGACTGGCCGGGATGTTTCTGGATCTGCTCGTTCAGTTCGGCGACATCCAGCTGGCTGCGTTCTTGCGGAGAAAGCTTCGAACGGTTGTCGAGGTAGTCAAAAAGGTGCTGATACGGGTAGGGCCCAGTTGTTGAATTCTTCGAGAGTGTCTGGAAAACATTCAAATCTCTCTGTGCGGCCGCAGTTTGATGAAGGCTCCTTTCGGCCATGGCAAGTTTGTAGTAGCCGGAAGCGGGATCGCGGCTTACCTTCACGTATCGCCGAAGAAGCTCAGCGGCTTCCGCGAATTTCTTATCTTTCACACGGAGATTCGCCAACTCCAGGAGCGCCTCGGAAAAATCCGGATTCGAGCGGAGTGCCTGCTGGAATAAGTCATCCGCTCGCGCATAATTTCCCTGCCGCTCCTGGATATAGCCGATATTGAACAGGCACGAGGCGTCGTGCTGATCCAGTTTCAACCCTTCCTCGAAATACTTCAGGGCCTCCTCGAATCGTCCCAAATGCCGGTAGGAAAGCCCCATGAATGTGTAGGAACGCGCGGTCGGGTCTAACGCGATGAGCGTCTTGAATTCGTCGATTGCTCTTTCTGCTTTGCCCGCCATGAAATAGCTCTCGCCCAGGGCGGCGTGGAGATCGGCGCGTTGTGGTGCAAGCTTCAGACCGGATTCGAGCAGCGGAATTGCGTCTTCGAAATAATTCTGGGTCATGCTGACGCGGGCCATCAGGAAGATCACATCGATATTCTGCGGCGCCACCTTATGGGCGCGTACCAGCAGTTCGAGAGCATCCATCGGCTTCGCCTGGTCGGAGTACACCTGGGCCAGCAGGTAAAGGGTTTCCGCGGAATCGGGCTTCACCTTGAGCGCGCGATTGAGGGTGAGATCGGCTTTTGCGTATTCGTGTCCCCGGAGGTATGTCTGACCAAGGTTATGGAGAATCTCGAACGTTTCAGGCTGCAGCGCGTTGGCCTGTTCGAGCTCAAGTTTCGCCGGTTTGTATTGTTTCGCCGAGGCGAGCAGCACGCCGAGCGTGAAATGCAACTGCACATCCTGCTTGTGCGCTGCCGAGAGTGCGCTGGCTGTCTTCAAGCCCTCGGAGGTTTTTCCTGCCAGAACATAAGCGCGCACCAGGTTCATTTGTGATTCGACGGTTTGAGGATGCACGCGCTGAAAGTGTGGAATCGCCGCCAGTGGAGCTCCTTTCGTCATGAGAAGCAGACCCAGGTTATAGTTTGCATCGCGATTCGCGGGGGCCCGGCTCAGGACTGTTGTGAACTCCTTTTCGGCGAGGTCGAACTTTTGTTCAGCGATATAAAGACTGCCCAGGTTGTTATGAGTTTTCGTGGAGTCAGGACCCAGTCTGAGTGCCTGCTGGAAGGCATCGATGGCATGGGCGTAGTCCTTTTCGTCCGTGTAGGCGATGCCCAGCAGGTTGTAAGCCTCTATGCTGGTCGGGTTTTGCTTGAGTTCCTCGGCGACGATTTCTCTTGCCTGCTCGAAAAGGCCTTGCTGAATCAGTTGCTCTGCTTGCTGAAAAGGGGAGACCACTTCCGCGGACGGGCCGGTGTTGTGGCCGTTGCGCGAAGGTTGCTGAGCTGCGAACCCCAGGCCGGACATTACAATCGCCGCCCCGACGAGAATGCCGAGGAATCCTGGATTGCGATTGGCTTTCTGGACCTGACTCGAAGCGCAATGAAACATCTGCACATGCCTCGCCGAAGCGCTCAATATAGCAGTTGGAGCATCTGCTCAGCCATCTTGTGTTGCGGCTGTCTTTGCAGCAGAGCTTGCAAAACTGCTCGCGCTTTTTCTTTGTCTTTCAAAACGAGGTACAGACGCGCGAGATTCAGATACGCCTGATCAAAATCCGGAGCCTTCTCGACGCATGTCTTGAAGTTTTCTTCCGCTTCGGGGAAGCGCTGTTGTTGAACAAACAGGACTCCCAGGTTGTTGAGCGCGTCACCATACTCCGGGCGCAGGCTTATCGCATTTTTCAGGAATTGGATGGCGCGCTCGGTTTCGTCACGGCGGGCATACAGCATTCCCAGGCCGTAGTTGACCTCCGGGTTCTTAGGTTCGCTCTCGAAGGCGCGTTTCAGTAGTGTCTCCGATTCCTCAAGATTCCCCTGGCGCCGATAGACGTTCCCGAGATTCAGCAGCGCGGTGGCGTAGGAAGGACGCAACTGTAGCGACTGCTGAAAGTTTCGAATAGCTTCTTCGTTCTTGCCTCCCTGAGCCGCGATCATGCCCAGATTGTTCCAGGCTTCGGGATACGCGGGACGTAGCTTCACCGCCTGTTCGAGATACTCTCGTGCCTGCTGCAGCGAGTTGCGCCGGAGATACGACGTGCCGAGATTGTAATAAGCCTCGGGATCATCGGGCTTCGCTGCGATGACTTGTTTGAACGACTGCGCGGCTTGGTCAAGATAACCGTGCTGAAAGAAAGCAACGCCGCACGTAAAATCGTTGCGCTGAAACGAGTCTTGATGAAGAGTCCCCGCGAAAGGAAGTGCCTTGCGGAGGCGGTCCCGTGGATTGTCGGGAACTGACGCCAGGTCCTGCAACACGCGCTCGGATGAAAAACTTCCCTGGTACACCTTGACGATGTTCCCGTTTTTGTCGATCAGGAACGTTGTCGGGAGCGAGAGATCCCGGTGACGGTCGAACAGATATCGATACATGATGCTGTAAATGCCCGCTATGTCCTGCGTGGCCAGCAGGATCGGAAACGTCAAGCCTTCTCTGGTCGCGAATGACTGTAGCGCGCGAGGGTCGGAAGGATCATCGACCTTGATGGCGGCGATGCGAAGTCCGCGCGAGTCAAGGGCCGGCTGAGATTTGCCAATACTCAGCAATTGATCGCAACTGGTTTGCGAGGCCGTCGTCCAGAAATTGAGCAGCAGGAAACTGTCTTGGAACGACCGAAGATCGCGGAGATTGCCGGCGAGATCGGGCAAAGAGAAGTCCGGGGCTCTCACGGGTTCGATCAGCCAAGTTCCCACGGACGACGGCAGAATCTCGCCGCTTGGAGGATCGCCCGGTTGAGCCCATGACTGCGGAGACGTCGCGAACGGCTTGTCCAGGAAGTCCCGCGCACCCTCCCGGATTTCAATACGACGGTTGATTGGCAACCCTTCGAACGTCTGCGTGAGGCCGCTGGGCCACCGGATCGTCGCGCGCGCGGCGCCCTGATTCTTCCCGAGGCCAAAAAAGATCTCCTTGGTGTGTTGGGATAGAAATCCAGAGCCGGCTTGGAGATATTTCGTCTGGCGAAGTGTTCCCGCTTCGACGGTTATCGCGGAGCCGATCGCGTCGCGATTGCTCTTGTCTCCGCGCAAACGGAAGGCAACGGCATTGCCCATTCCGTTCATCGCAAGATGTAGGACGCGGATTTGCGGTGCATTTCGACTCTTGAGCACGATCTCCAGCCTGCCGTCGCCATCGAAATCGGCGAGGGCAAACGCCCGGCTGTCGTCGCGAAAGTCCAACCCAACCACGCCGGAGACATCGGAGAACGTGCCGTCGCGATTGTTTGCAAAGAAAACATTCCTCTCGTGACCGTTCCAGGTCGAGTCGGAACGAATGAGTTCATTGATGGCGCTCCATCCGCGCTCGTAACTTGGCGAAGGGCCGGAGTCTTGCGGCGATTGCGCGACGACCTGACGCCAGAAGAAGCTCGAAACGTCCCGCCGGTCGATGCCGGAAATATATCCATTCGCGACGTACAAGTCCGGGTAGCCATCGTGGTCAAAGTCCCACGCATCGGTGGACCACGACCAGCGGCCCATTTCAACTCCCGCTTTCGCGGCCACGTTTTGAAACTTGCCATCCCCTTGGTTCCTGTACAGTGAGTTGCCGGTCATGTGTCGCCGGTAAAGGGAGCGGATGCTTGCCGGTTCTCCACCATGAAAATGCGAGTCATCAAAAACTCGCATGCCCGCCGCGACCCACATGCCCGCAGCGTAGATGTCCTGCTTGCCGTCGTTGTCGAAATCGAACCAGCATGCGCTCATGCCGGCTCCGGCCTCATCGACTTGGGCTTCGCGGGAAGCCGCAGCAAATGTCCCGTCGCCGTTGTTTCGGTAGAGATTGTTACGGCCAAAGTCATTGACCACGTACAAGTCCGGCCAGCCATCTCCATTGCAGTCGCCCCACGAACAGGCGAAACTGTATCGATCATTATCGATATTCAGCCCGGAAGCCTCGGTCCGGTCAATGAACACTCCATTCCCTTCGTTGTGGAGGAGATAGTTTGGAGGCCCATTCCGCGCGTCGAAATACGGAACGGGATAGCGATACTGGTCCAGCCCCTGGTAATAGCTATAGAGGCAAAAATAGATGTCGAGGCGCCCGTCACGATCATAGTCAGCGGCAGCGGCATTCGTGAACGCCCCTTGGGGCGGTCGTGCGAAGCGGAACGCATCGCGCTTAAGAGAAAACTTGCCGTTGCCGTCGTTCAAGAAAAGCAGAGGTCCGGTTGCACAGACCACAAGCAAATCCTGGAGTCCCCGGTTCTCAAAATCCGCGAATAGCGCGCACGCGGTGAAATCGAGCACGCCGACGCCTGCTTTTTCTGTCACATCCTCGAATGTCCCATCGCCTCGATTGCGATAGAGTCGGTTCGGCAGTCCTGCAGGTTGGCATACGTACAAGTCGTCCAATCCGTCGTTGTCGAAGTCCCCGACCGCCAAGCCGTTGTTCCCGTACACGTCGACTCCGACTGCCCCGTCGAGAACCGTCCGCCAGTAGTCAGATCCCCGAAGCAGTTGCTCTTTGTAGGAGTCGGTTTGCCCTAGAACCCGGGAAGTAACGTCAACAAAGATCCGGCCGGTGGCACGGCTAACGGTTTCCTCGGTGGTACTCCACTGCACCGCTCGCCACGCACCGGACCCGTTGCGCGACCACCGAGTGTGCCAGGAGCCGATTCGCTCTTCCCGCACCTCGCCTCGTGTACCTACAAAGTCATACCGGATCTTGGCTTCGACGGTCAGAGGCGAGTCGCCTGCTTGCGTGCATTCATAGATTTCGAAGTCAGCAGTTTCGACTCGCCTCAGCGGAGCCAGATAGTTCTTTATCTCCGAAAGGAATCGTTCGCGGCCTGGAAGTAATCCGGACGCAAATTCTCTGCGGAACACTTCGATGCGATCGCTGGGACGCAGCGGGGATTCGCGGATCGGAGTAAGCACAGATGATTGAATCGAGAGGTCAATGAACCTGCTCAGAGTTGCGATTGCCGGAGGTTCCAGTTTCAGCTGCTTACTCCATTCCTCAAGCAGCGCTATCAGCTCAAATGCATATCCTTCGGTGACGTATTCATCCGTGCCCGGAGCCGCCAGGCGAACAACGTCATCCAGAGGAGATTTCGCCGGATAGTGCGGCACAAAGGGAACCTCAGCGAGAGGGAAGGGGGAAGCCTCGGCGGTGGCGATTTGCAGCAGGCCTGAACGAATGAGGGAACTATGAATCGGCGCGGGAAGAAACAACACGGGCGCCCACTGCATCTGCTTCAGGAAAGTTCTGCGTGACGCTTTATGGTCTCCGTCTTTTGGCCCACGCATCCCCAAGGTATCCGTTCAAAAAGACCCCAGCGTTCGCATGCTAGCACTTCTGACGAGTCTACCCACGAAGAGGTCCCTTAACGGGGAGCAGGCCCCGAGGAATCCCCAATCACCAACTCGGACCCGATCTGGTATTCCTTGCCTTGAGGACTGGCGGTGCTGGAAAGTTCGTGCAACGCGTCGGCTGCCAACTGGCCCAGAGTCTCGCGATGAATGTCCACCGTGGTGATGGATGGGTTGCTGTATTCGGCGAGGCGTGTCTTATCGAAGCCCGTAACTGAGATATCCTGAGGCACTCGGCAGCCGGCATTCAGCAGGCCTTTAATGACGCCCACGGCGGTTAGATCGTTCACGGCCATCACCGCGGTAGGCCGCGGAGATAACCTGGCAATGGCTGCGCCCGCAGCGAGCCCGCCTTCGAAGCGCAAGTTGCCCGGTAGCACGGGCCCCGGCTCCAGTCCCAGGAACCGCATCGATTTTTCGTAAGCCTGCAACCTCACGAGATTAGATTTAAGTCCAGGCCTACCTGCGACGAAGGCAATGCGACGGTGTCCATTCTCGTAGAGGTACTTTACGATTTGTTCGATTCCAGACAAATAATCAATACGCAGATTGCTGGTGTAGCCGCGGACAGGCGCGAGGTCGAGGAAGGTTACTGCGATCTCCCTACGGGCAAGTTCGTGGACCAGGCTCAGGCTGATCTCCGATGTCATGATCGCGACGCCGCGGACTCTGTGTTCCATCATTCGCTCGGCGGCCTCTCGAGTTCTGCGCGGATCATAGTTCGTGTCGCTGAGAATGGCGTCGTAACCCAACTGGCGGGCGCGAGTCTCGAAACTCTTGATGACTTCCGGAAAAAAAGGGTTCTCAATGTCGGACACAATGATTCCGAGCGTCCGGCGATCGCGTGAAGCCAGATGGCGCGCGTGAACGTCTCGAATGTATCCCAATCGCTTGACTGCCGCGAGCACGAGACGGCGCGTCTCACGCCCGACTTTGCCCGTCTTGTTTAGGACATTGGAGACGGTTGCAGTCGAAACCTCGGCGGCCTTCGCAACATCGCGAATAGTTACACTCATGGTCGGAATCCCCAGCCGTATCGAGGCAGCCGCAGCGTAGTGCTGAGACAGCGCGGAGTATAGACGACAAGAAAATTCTTGACAACGCCGCGGAGGTCATGATATTTCCCATGATCATCTGAATAGTACATTCGTATTACATCAAATTAGGTTAAGCGGTTAATTCGACGAAAGTATGATTTCGCGAGTAACCGTTTTCTGGGGATCGTCACAACTCAATACTCTGGCGAGCGAATTTTCGCTTGGTGGGGCGTTTTTCCTCGTTGGTTTAGTCGAACTACGGTGGCAAAGCTTGCCGGGACGCAAGCTGCAGAAGCTCAAAGGAGAGCTCATGAACCGATACACATTTGCCTGGGTCCTGCGCAGCATGTTGGCAGTTGTAGTCCTCACACTCGGCGTCAGGTCACTCCAAGCTCAAGTGGACACCGGTTCCATCTCAGGTGCCGTCACGGATGCCTCAGGAGCAGTCGTCAGCGGGGCCAAAGTCACGCTGACGAACGAAGGCACCGCAGCCAGTCTTTCGACCACGACTGGATCGGACGGGGGCTATAAATTCAGCCCGGTCCGAATTGGCAGCTACAAGATCGACGTTGCGGTGCAAGGTTTTAAAACCTCGAGCGAGACTCACGTTGTGGTCGACGTGAGCTCGAACGTCTTGCGCAATTTCAAACTCCAGCCCGGGGCCGTGACTGAAACCATCGAAGTCACGAGCGAGGCCCCCTTGCTTCAGTCGCAGGATGCTTCTGTCGGCCAGGTGGTCAACCAGCAGAGCATCAATAACCTTCCCTTAAACGGGCGCAACTTTACGTTCCTTGCACAGCTCGCTGCCGGCGTGAACACTCCCCAGGCCGACACGCGCGGTAACGCCGCCAGTGGCGCGTTCTCGGCGAATGGCCTTCGGCCGGCGCAGAACAACTACATGCTGGACGGCATCGACAACAACTCCGACACCGTCGACTTTCTGAACGGGACGAACTTCGTTGTGCTGCCTCCGTTGGACGCGATCCAGGAATTCAAGGTCCAGACGTCTCAGTTCAGCGCCGAACTCGGCCGTTCCGCCGGCGCCGTTCTCAACGCTACGGTCAAAAGCGGCACCAACCAGTTCCACGGCGCTGCCTGGGAATTCTTCCGCAACGACAAGCTCGACGCTGCGGACTATTTTGAGGACGCGAGCGGCATTCCGAAAGGCGAATTGCGGCAGAATCAATTCGGATTCGATTTGGGTGGGCCGGTCATCAAGAACAAGATCTTCATCTTCGGCGACTACGAAGGTTTCCGCCGGGCCCAGGGTACTGTGTCCACCGCTTCTGTGCCGACCGTGGTCGACCGCGCCAACGGCTTCACTAATCTCACCGACCTCATCAGGCAGGGTTCAATCTCGGACTGTTTAGCAGTGGGCGCCAGATGCGACGACCTGGGCCGAGTGATTCCTGGAGGCACCATTCTTGACCCAACCACCACCCGCGCGGTAACAGCGGGATCGGCCGATCCGGTTACGGGCATTACGGCGTTGAGTTCTGGATTTGTTCGCGATCCCTTCAGCTATAGCTCCGCGCTGGGTGGCCCCGTATTCGGTACTGCATCCTGCCCTGCGAATACCGTCAATTTCTCAGGAGTGCAGGGCGCATGCTTCCTGAACAATATCGATCCAGCGCGGCTGGACCAGAACGCTATCAAGCTGTTGCAACTTTTTCCGAATCCCACACTCGGCGGGGCAACTTCGAACTTTGGGAGCAGTCCAGTCCTCTATGAGCATCGCAACTCATTCGACACCCGCATGGACGTCAATTTCACCCAGAAGGACCAAGTATTCTTCCGCTTCAGCTATGTCGACGACCCGCAATATATCCCTGGACCCTTTGGCGGCATCGCGGATGGTGGCGCTTTCCAGCAGGGAATTCAAACTGCTCTGTCTGAGCAGGCGGCGTTAGCCTACACGCATGTGTTTTCTCCGACCACGGTCAACGTTGCCCGAGCCGGATTGAACTACCTCCACACCACGCGCACCGGGCCGGAAGGCGGCAGCACAACCGACATCCCTTCGCAGTTTGGAATTATGGACATCCCGCAGGGCAACCTCAACGGCGGCCTTCCTGCCATTACATTTAGTGGGCTGTCGACTCTGGGGAGTAACAATTTCCTCCCGTCGGATGAGGTGAGCCAGACCATTCAGTTTACTGATGACTTCACCAAGATTTACGGGAAGCACAGCTTTAAGATGGGCGTCGAATTCCAGCACATTCGGTTCGCGACCCTGCAGCCAGCGTGGTCCAGAGGGCAATTCGACTTCAACGGTCAGTACACGGATATTTCCCAGAACAATGGCGGCGATCTGGGTATGGCGCAATTCCTGCTGACCCCCGCTGCGGCGCAGAACGGCGGGACAGTCGACTACGTGGGAGGCAGCGATCAAGTATTCGCCTCCAATATTTCCAAGACTAACGATGAGAAAAATTACTTTGCCACCTACTTCCAGGATGACTGGAAGGTGAACCGCAAGCTGACCCTGAACCTTGGCCTGCGTTGGGACTATTTCGGGTTGATCGCCGAGCAACATGGAAAGCAAGCCAATTGGGTTCCCTATGGCGCTCCGACCGGCTCTCCGATGTTCTTGCTCCCGCCCGGATTTAACAGCGCGAACCTTTCCCCGACCTTTACCAACCTGTTGCAACAGGATGGGATCACGTTGAAGATTGGCGGTTATGGGTTAGGGCTCGGCCAGGCGCAGAAGCACAATTTTGCTCCCCGCGTTGGGTTCGCTTATCAAGTGACGCCAAAACTGGTCGCCCGCGGAGGCGCTGGAATCTTTTACAACGCATTTGAGAATCAGGGATACGGTCCCAACGACGGGGAGAACTATCCTTTCGTGTTCAATCAATCGTGGCAGAACGTAAACGACTGGACAGGCCTGGGCGCTCCTGGTTCGAAGGCTAATCCCTGGACCGGTTGCGCAACGGCAGGGCCGGGCGGAATCGCGACTGTTGAGTCTGGTTTTTCCTGTATTCCAATTACTCCCCTCGCGATTGATGCCAGTACCGCTGGCTTAGGACTTCAGGGCCTTTCCTTCGCCTTCAAGACTCCTTACACAATCAGTGGTAACTTCACGCTCCAGTATCAGATCCAGCCGACCTTGTCGGTGCAGGCCGGGTACGTCACCAACGTGGGTCGCCATTTGCAAACCGGCCTTGGCGCAAACAACGTAGGGCGAATTCTGCCTGCTAGTTACAATACCGACATCAGCGCTACCGATCACGAGATTCCCTTCCACGCTTTTGGTGGTGGCAGTTACCAGGCCACGGTTGCCAACAGTAGTTACAATGGCCTGCAAACGAAGGTCGAAAAGCAGTACGCTGGTGGCCTCAACTTCCTTGCCGCATACACCTGGTCGAAGTCATTTTCCGATGCCGGCGACCTGCTGAATGGCTCGCCCAACGAGGGTTATCGTGCCGCTAGCATTCCCGGTTTTGGCATCGGAAGGGATCGCCGTTTGGCCGATTTCGACATCCGCAACGTCTTCCACTTTAGCGGCGGATATGCCCTGCCCATCGGCAAGAACAAACGATTCCTCGGCGGTGCTGGAAGGCTCACGGATGCACTGTTGGGCGGTTGGAGCGTCAATGCCATCGCTACGCTTCAGGGTGGCCAGCCCATTTCTCTCGGTTGCCCAAGCGGCCCGACTTCCGGAACTGGTTGCTATGCGATTAAGGTGCCCGGTCAAAGCCAGAAACTTGGACTGCATATTGACTCGAACAACAAGTTGAGCTGGTTCGGGAATCAGGCAGCTTTCACGCAGCCTTGCGTCCTGGGAGGCACGCCCGCGAATCCGACGCCGGAAGTAGGCAACCCGACGGGATGCGTTCCGCTGACAGGCTTTGGCGCCTTGGGCGGTGATCCGACCTCGTCGGTGGGACCGGGGTTCCATCGACTCGACTTCTCCATGTTCAAGGCCTTCCGCGTCACCGAGCGGTTCACCTTGGAGTTCCGATCTGAGTTCTTCAACATCTTCAACCATCCGAACTTCAACGCTCCGAATTTTGGTGGCAATGGCGTCGTTTCCGTACCCAATTCAGGCAACTTTAGCAATTCCGCCTTTGGCGAAATCGGTTCCACCCGCGACGCTCCCTACGATCCGCGGCAGATTCAGTTCGCTTTGAAGTTGTACTTCTAGGTTGAGAGTGACATTCTTGCCGGAGAAGGCGCTTCTGCGAAGCGCCTTCTCTGCGGCAGGCTCTTGGACCCATGCACTCGCTTGCCACACGGCAGGTGATAGCATGCAGACCGTGAGTACTCGACTTCGGCCCATGTGTGCTGCTTCGGTTGTGCTGGCGAGCGTGCTGGCAGTCGCAGGAGATAATGGGCAGGCCCAGCGGCTTGACCGCGAATTCCAGGCGGCGGTGGCGCAATATGATGCGGGCCATTTTCCTGAAGCCGCCACGCAGCTGGAGAATCTGCTGCACGACGTCCCGGAGAGTTTTGAGGTTCATGAACTCTTGGGATTGGTCTATTCGGGAGAATCGCGGGACGCCTTGGCGAATCAGCACCTTGAGAAAGCGGTGCGCTTGAAACCGGATTCAGCAGCCGCCAGAACGAACTTGGCCACCAACCTCGTCCGCATGGGAAAGCTGGAAGGTGCGCAAGAGCAACTGAAGAAAGCTGTCACGCTCGAACCCCGGAACTTTGACGCCAACCACGACCTGGGTGAGCTCTACATCCGCACGGGAAAGCTTCCGGACGCGGTCCAGTTCCTCAAGCAGGCGCAGCAAGTCAACCCTTCCTCCTACGACAATGGCTACGATCTGGCGCTGGCTTACCTCCTCACCGGGGGCGCAGCCCAGGCGCGGCAGTTGGTCCACAGCCTTCTGCAGGCAAGAAATACGGCGGAACTGCACAATCTGTTAGGTCAGATCGAAGAAAAAGATGGGAAGTATGTGCCTGCGGTCAGTGAATTCGAAGTCGCGGCCCATCAGGACCCAAGTGAAAGCAACCTTTTCGACTGGGCCAGCGAGCTTCTTCTGCATCAGACGCTCGAGCCAGCGATTGAGGTCTTCCGGCAGGCTGCCGGGCGCTACCCGAAATCGCCGCGGATCGCGATCGGCCTTGGGATTGCCCTGTACTCGCGCGGTATCTATGACGACGCGGTCAAGTCGCTTCTACGAGCGGCGGATCTAAACCCTTCCGACTTCCGTAGTTATCTTTTCCTGTCGAAGGCCTACGACAGTTCGCCGATCCAAGCGGATGAGGTCATCCAACGGTTCCAGCGTTATGCGGAGTTGGAGCCCAACGACGCACGAGCTTCACACTATTACGCAATGAGCCTGTGGAAAGGAAAAAGGGCGCAAGACCCCAGCCTCGATCTCCATCAGATCGAATCGTTACTGAAGAAGGCGATCACGCTCGATCCCAAACTCGCTGAGGCCCATTTGCATCTGGGAAATCTCTACTCGGACCAGGGTCAGTATGCCCAGTCGATTCCAGAATACATGAAGGCGTTGGAGATCAATTCTGATCTGGCCGATGCTCGCTACCGGCTGGGCCAGGCCTATGTGCATACGGGCGAGAAAGACAAGGCGCAGGAGCAATTCAAGGTCTATCAGGATCTGCGCGCGCAACATTTGGCTGATCTCGACAAACAGAGAGCGGAGATTCGGCAGTTCGTGTACTCGGAGAAAGATCAGATGCCGGCGAAGCCGTGATCGATGGCGCTGTTGAGTTGGGGAACGCGCAAAGGGATCAGGGACTATTGATGAAAGTTGTACCGCAGAATCGAGAAGTCCGCGCGGGGGCAGCCCAGCGGAGCGCGTCTAGTTCTGAAGAGGTGAGCCGCCTTCTTGCCCGCACTCGCCGCGATTTCTTACGCAGCGCTGCGGGGGTGACGCTGGGGAGTACGTTGCTGCGCTCTTCATGGGCTCGAGCCGTAGCCTCCCCCTCAAGAAAGAAAGTCGTGGTCGTCACGTTTGGCGGCGGAGCCCGCGATCAGGAAACCTTCGCCCCGGAAGGTCAGGAAAATATCCCGCACTTGATGCGCGAACTTATTCCCCAGGCAAGCTTCTTTACGCAGGTGGTGAACCGGGGGATTCTGGGTCACTATGTTGCGACCGCCAGCCTCGCGACTGGCGTGTACGAGACGATCAATAACTTTGCTTCACTTCCACCCGAGTATCCGACGGTGTTCGAGTACTTCCGCAAAGATCTGAAGCGCCCCCCCTCAGACGCCTGGGTCGTCGCTCCCAGCAACGGTTTCAACCGGATGGGTGAAAGCAATCATCGATCGTACGGCGCCGGGCTGGGGGCCCGGGTCATTCTGCCGAAGCATCTGTTGACAGCAGCCACCTCGGGCCGCAACACCGATTTCGAACACTTGCTGCGGGATAACTATGAGACGCCTTTCTATGCGCCCGAACTGGGAGGAAGCGAGTTCGAATTACAGCAGCTGGAAATGATCCTCAAGCTCTCGGTCGATGACTTCAGGACCCATGCGCAAACCCTGTCGAGCCCAGATGAGCTTTCGGTCTACATCGCGCGCCAGTTGATGCGGCAAGTAGCGCCGAGTCTTCTGTGGATCACGATGCACGACATCGACATTGCACATGCTGGAGCCTACTCGCTCTATGTCGAGGGAATCCGCCGCACTGACCGCCTGTGTTCTGATCTCTGGAAGACCATCCAGAGCGAGCCGGAGTACGCAGGCACGACGACTCTTTTCATCCTGCCGGACTTCGGCCGCGATTCCGACGACGATTCCGGAGGAAACGGGTTCCAGCATCACCGCACCGGCGATGCTCTTTCCCGCACGACATGGATGCTGGTTGCGGGTCCGGGCATTCGACAAGGTGTGGTTTTCGACCGGGCGATCGATTCGACCGATCTGGTGCCCACGCTGGGATCGATGCTTGGATTTTCACCGTCGCTGGCTCAGGGCAAACCAATCGGGGAGCTGTTGTAACTTTCATGCTTCCACGTGATCTCAAACCGGAGCAGTTCGCTGGCTATCCACCGGAAGCGCGGAAACTGGTCGCCAACTATTTGGGGATCTTGCAGCGATTGCCCCTCAGTTTGGTACCGGGTCTGCTCCGGGAACTCATCGATTACGATTTCAAGTTTCCCGCGGAACGCAAAGCGCGCGAACGGGAATTGGCGAGTCTCAGTTCACTTTCCGCTGGCCAGGTGAAAGAGTGGTTTCAAGGGTTCGAGCAAATCCGCCTTTCACCTCAGCTCGAAGAGTTTGACTGGGCAAAAGCGCCCGCTCAGTTTGTCGAGCAGTTGTCCGCTCATCTCTGGAGCACTCACCAACTCGACGCGTTTCGCAAGGCCTCGAACGATTACGCGGATCGCCTAAATTCGGCGGTCCCGTCAGAGCCTCTTCCGGTTCCCAGGCTGGGGATTGCAGTCATCGGCCAGGGCGTAGCCTCGTATGACGAGCCTCTGTTTCGAAAGCTGCGCGCTCATGGCGCATATTTCAGCCGCGTCAAGCCGGAAGATGGATTGCGTCGGCTGCTTAACGCGGTTGCTGCGAGAGCGATGGAGCATCCCGCTCCCTACGGACACTGGTATATCGATGGTGGCGAAGAGGCCGAACACTCTCCGGCGCTCACTTGCGTCTCCTACAAGGCTCTCGAACCGGCGCGCGCTGCGTTGCTGCGCAGGATGCAAGCGGAGATCGATCGGCCCGGCATGGGCCCGGAAGCGCTGCGCACGCTTCTGGCCCAGATGCGTTCGGCAGATCTGGGCATGGACAGAGAGAGTAATGCCAAACCAAAAGACGAAGTGCTGGAGCGCTTCGAGGTCAGCCTGCTGACCGAGGGTTCGGGAACTCAAATCTTCAGCACGAGCTTTGCACAGTGGGCCGCGCGCGAAGCGCTGCGGCGGGCTCAACCGCTCACGCTGCTCGTGCGATTTGCCCCGCGGCAGCGGCAGAAGCCGATGAATGAGCTACTCTCGGCAGCGACGGCCCGTCCGGAATTTGACTTCGTTGGTTCGCTGGTTGATGCCGACCTCGGTGCGTATTACAACTGGCTGAATCAGCAACGCCTTTCGGGAGCTGAGCAGTCGTCGTTTCTGGTTTGGTTTGAAGGGCACAGTCAGGCGTTGGCGATTGGACCGTCCATGCCGCGCGGAACCGAATCCACATCAACCGCCGATCTGGAGCAGTTGCTGGCCTGGACGGTGTGATCAGCCCGCGCGGGGCGCTTGCCAGCGATGCAGGCGACGCGTTTTCTTTTGTGCAATCAATAATTGAGGGAGAGAGTACATAAAATGGATCGACGCAGGTTTCTACAACAAACTGGCACACTCATCGCTGGAGCCGCTCTCGCACCCTACGCGCTCCCGGAAGCGGGCGCGCAACCTGGCGCCTCAACGGCCGTCGGACGGCTTGTCCTCCCGATGAATCGAAAGTGGCGCTACAGTCGGAAGTTTGTCGAGGGCGGCCACGCAAGAGACTTCGACGACTCCGGATTTGACAGGGTCGTGATCCCGCACACGAATGTGCCGCTCCCGTGGCACGGGTTTGATGAGAAGACCTACGAATTCGTGTCTCTTTACCGCCGCCGCTTCAAGCTTCCGGCGGAAGCTCGCGGAAAGCGCGTCTTCGTTGACTTTGAAGGTGTGATGACCGCGTCCACGGTCTGGATCAACGGAGTGCGGCTCGGAGAATACAAAGGCGGATACACGCCATTCTCGTTTGAGCTGACGTCCCACCTCGATTTTGACGGAGAAAACGTGCTCTCTGTCGATGTCGACTCCAGCGAGCGGCCCGACATTCCACCCTTCGGATACGAAATTGACTACCTCACTTTTGGCGGCATCTATCGCGAGGTTTCTCTGCGGGTCGTGCCAGCGACATTTATCGAGAACATCTTCGTGCGGCCGAGGAACGCGCTCTCGGCGAGTCCGGGAGTCGATGTCGATTGCTTCGTTCAGCATTTAGAGGTGTCGCCAGACGCTCTGACCATTGAGGTTGAATTGCTCGACGGCGGCCGCGTTGTCGCAAAAGCCTCGCAACCGTTGCCACCGTCAGGCCCTGCAAGTGAACCGGTTGCCCATACGGTACACCTTGAGAACCTGAGCGGAATCAGGGTGTGGAGCATGGAACAGCGGAACCTCTATTCGACGCGTGCGCGCTTGCGTCGTGGAACGCAAGTGCTGGACGAAGACTCCCGTCGTTTCGGTTTCCGCGAAGCTCAATTCACTGATCACGGCTTCGAGCTCAATGGCAAGGTCATCAAGTTACGCGGGCTTGACCGTCATCAGACATTCCCCTTCGTTGGGCAGGCGATGCCTGGCCGAGCCCAGCGCCGCGACGCGCAGATTCTGCGTAATCAGCTCAAGTGCAACGTCGTCCGCACATCGCACTATCCGCAATCGCGCCATTTTCTTGACGCCTGCGACGAAGTCGGTCTTCTCGTGCTGGAGGAGATCCCTGGCTGGCAGCACATCGGAGACGCAGCCTGGAAACAAATCTCCGTCGACAATGTCCGTCGGATGATCCGTCGCGACTGGAACCACCCCTCCATCATCTTGTGGGGAGTGCGCATCAACGAATCAAGAGACGACCACGATTTCTATACGCGCACAAACGCGCTGGCGCATCAGCTCGACCCGACCCGCCAGACGGGCGGCATCCGCTACTTTCAGGAATCTGAATTTCTGGAAGACGTTTTCACCATGAACGATTTCGGCTTCCCGCTGAAGCCGCCGAAATATCCTCGCTATTTGAATACGGAATTCGTTGGGCACACCTATCCCACGAAGACCATCGACCAGGTGGAGCGCCTGACCGAGCATACGTTGCGCCACGCCCGCATCCACGACCAGCTTGCGTCCGACCCGCAATACGCCGGAGGAATTGGCTGGTGCGCCTTCGACTACAATACCCACGGCAATTTCGGCTCTGGCGATCGGGTTTGTTATCACGGCGTGACGGATATATTCCGGGAACCGAAGCCTGCGGCTGGATTTTACAAATCGCAGTGTGACCCGGCAGAGGAGATCGTGCTGGAGCCCGCGTTTCATTGGGCGCGCGGGGACGCATCGGTCGGCTTCTCGAAAGCCGTTGTGTGCTCCAATTGCGACCACCTGAAGTTCTACATCGACGACAAGCTGGTAGCAGAAGTGGACCCGGACCGGAAGCAATTTGCGCACCTCCGCTATGCGCCATTCGTTCTTGAAATGGGGGAACTGTTCCACAAGTGGGGGGACCTGCGCCTCGATGGCTTTATCCAGGGAAAGCAAGTCATATCGAAACGTCTCTCTGGGGCGGGTATCGATACTAAGTTCATGCTTCTGGCCGACGACGCAGAGTTGATTGCCGATGGCGCGGACTCAACCCGGGTTGTTCTTCGCGTCACCGACGAATTCGGCGCGGTTCAACCTTTCGCGAACGACGCAATCGAACTTGAAGTGGAAGGCCCAGCCGAGATCATCGGCGACAATCCATTCTCGCTGATCGGCGGAACCGGGGCGGTTTGGATTCGCGCCCAGGAAAAAGTCGGGAAGGTAAGACTCAATGCCATCCATCCGCGATTGGGAACGCAGTTGGCCGAAATCGAAATTGTCGCCGGCGCTGCGGAAACTGTATAGCACGTGGTAGATCGTAATGTGGTTAGTTATGAATGTTCCATGACAAGGGAATATTCTCTCCTGCACACCTGCCGTTCGAGGGGAGCCGCATACGAGGATTCGCTAAACCGGGTCACCGGCGCAGAAGCTCCCTCGCGAAAGCACGCGCAATCGTGACGGGATGAGTTGCCAAAATGGAGACTACCATCGGCAAATATCGTTCTTGCCTACCTGTCAAGAAATCGTCCTAACGCTCTGATACGCGGCCGCGCACCTCTTCAGCTAGGCTAGAGGGGCGACAGTTCATCCTCGTTTTCCTCCTTCTTCCTGCGAACAAATTTCTTTTCCAGGAAACGCTGCGCCAAGTCTCGCCCCCCTATGCCGAATGCGATTGCCAATCCTAGCATCAGGGCTCCAAAAGCAATTCCGAAGGCAACCAGCATGGTCTGTTCTGCCAGACCCAGTTCTTCAAACACAATCGACAATATGAACACAATAATGATGCTGCGGACGGCGAGACTCAAAACCCGCGGTGAAGGCACATTCGCATTCACTGCCGCCAGAAGAGCAGCGCGAGAAAAGAAGCTGGCGGCCAGCAGTCCGAAGAACAAGATAAGCATTGCTACGAATAGATGCGGCAAAAACAGAAAGAATCTCGCGATTTGCTCCTGCAGGCCCAGGATCCCGAGCACGCTCACACCCAGCATGATGAAGCCGAGCCATGTCACCCAAAAGACGAACCGGCTCAACATCTCGGTTGCGGGAGGCAGAGCGGCTTTGTTGAGCAGTTGCGAGGCGCCTGCGTTTTCTGAAAGCTTATCGAACTTGATGACCGTCAGAATGCTTCGTAGAACCACTTTCACAACGTACGCGATCACCCAACCCACAAACGCAAGGATCAGCATGACGATGAGACGAGGAAGGTAGTGAGCGAAACCCCTGGCCAGGTCGTGCAGTGCCTGAGTCAGTTCGCTGATAATCATTTCCCGCATAGTTGCCTCACTCTCTCGATTTCCACATCTGTAGCAGATATGGCTTTAGTCGCTCGAACTCAAGGCATAAGCCTTCGATATTTGTCTCGACATCATTCGCAGAAGCGTTGCGGTTCTCACCCAGGAACGTGCATACTCTCCCGCGGAAAAGCGGTGCTATCGCCTGGATAATATGATCCCGACTGATTACAGATTTCTGATATGACGCGGCAAACTCGTAAACCGTCCTGACCCACAGTTCCGCAGAGTAATGAAACTCCTCTTCACCCAGGGCGGCGATTCGCTGGAGTCCTTCCAGCGTGGGAGGAGAAAGAATTGACTGAAAGACGGACTGCAGTTCGGCAACTCCGGTCGAAAACATCTGGCGCAGTCGTTTCCGATTTACTCGCATCGGATCGAGAAGTAATTCCTGGTCGCTCCCTGTAGTAGGAACCGGCTGGGAACCGACGACCTTACTCCATACAGAGAAATCTGATTCTAATGCGGAGAACAGGACGCCCACAGTTTGTCGCAGCGTCGGCACCAGATCGGCAGCGCGCCGCTCGACATGATCCTTCTTTCCAAGAAAGGACTGGCAGACGCGGTACCCTCCGGTAATGGCAGCCAGGGTGAAGCGGAGTTCGACACCGCTGCCGCCGGTTCCATCAGCCCAGCCATTTTGTCCAAGGAATTGGCTGCCGAGACGGTTGGAGAATCCGAATTCCGGCGTGAATGCCTCACGGATTCTTACCCCGTACAGCGCACGGATCATCGGGTAGAGCAAATTCGTCATCAGCAGCCCGTCAAACTTGTGTCTGCGATATGTGGGGGTTACCAGATCGAAGCCGTCCCGATAAATGGGGCGCAGAAGCTTTGAGAGCCAGTCGGATTCACTGTTTACGGATTCGGGCGACATCACGATGCAGGCCTTGGCGCGGAGCAGCTCGGCCGCAGCCAGAATCGTCCGAAACGCAACCCCACTCTCCGGGCTGCCGGCGTAATTCGTGCTGATGGAGTGCAGCGTCCGGAGGGCGTGCAAGTTGGAGGCGGGGCGCACATCGTCGATCGAGATGCCCGTGACCAACTCGGGTGTGCCATCGCGCGATCCCCCGTCGACATTGATGATTACGGCGCGTTCGCGGGGAAAGCCGCCCAGGATGCCACTTTGAATCGTGTGGACGATCGACCCGATCGTCTTGGCGTTATTGCGAGTGGGCAGGCCCACAAGGATATCCACTTCGCCGACATTGATCAGTTGGCGAAGAAAATCATCCGTTAGAAAGGTCTCGTCTTCCAATTTCAGCTCTGTGCGATTCTCTGCTGTAAGTCCACGCGAGCGGCACACCGCGTGACATCATTTTCCATTATCTACGCTTGGTTAGATTCTTCGCAGGCGAAACCAGTAAAACTGGTAAGGCCCCATGGTAAGCAGATAGGGCAGGTCGCCCACACGCGGAAACATGTTGTTGCCAAACATCTCAATCGGGATATTTCCTTTGTAGCGCCGCAAATCCAGTTCGACAGCTTGGGCAGTACTCGAAAGGTTGTTGACGACCAGCACGACATCCTTACCCAATTTCCGCAAATAGGCCAGTATCCTGTGATTCGCCGGGTACAGAAACTCGATCGATCCTCTGCCGAACGCTCCGGTCGATCTGCGGACAGTTATGATGCGTTGCATCCAACGGAGGAGCGAGTGTTCGCTCTCTCTTTGTGCTAAAACGTTCACGGCGGGGTAACCATACACAGGATCCTGAATCAGCGGAGCGTACAAGCGCTCCGTTTCCGCGTTGGAAAAACCGCTGTTCCATCCCCCGCTCCACTGCATCGGAGTCCGCACTCCGTTGCGGTCGCCCAAAAGAATGTTATCGCCCATTCCGATTTCATCGCCGTAGTAGATGATGGGAGTACCCGGCAACGACATCAGCATCCCGTTCATCAGTTCGATGCGCCTGCGATCGTTGTTCAACAAGGAAGCGAGCCGCCTCCGGATTCCGAGGTTCAGCCGCATCGTCTTGCTCTCCGCGTACATGTCATACATGTAATCGCGTTCCATGTCGGTTACCATTTCCAGGGTCAGCTCATCATGGTTGCGCAGGAACAACGACCATTGGCAGGAGGGCGGGATTTCCGGAGTCTGCTGCAGGATTTCAGTGATGGGCTTGCGGTCTTCCAGCTTCAGCCCCATGAACATCCGTGGCATCAGCGGAAAATGAAACGCCATATGGAATTCATCGCCGTCGCCGAAATAGGGGCGCAAATCCGCCGGCCATTGATTGGCCTCTGCCAGAAGCATCCTGCCCGTGAATTGCTCATCGAGTTTTCGCCGCAAGTCCTTCAGAATAGTGTGCGTCTCCGGCAGGTTCTCGCAGTTGGTGCCCTCCCGTTCGACTAGGTATGGCACCGCATCGAGCCGAAAGGCATCCACGCCCATTTCCAGCCAGAACGTCATCACGTTCCACATCTGTTCCCGAACGGCAGGATTGTCGTAGTTGAGATCGGGCTGGTGACTAAAGAAGCGATGCCAATAGAAGGATTTCGAAGTCGGGTCCCACGCCCAGTTGGAGGTTTCGGTGTCGAGGAAAATGATGCGGGTTCCCTTGTACCGGGTGTCGGTATCACTCCAGACGTACCAGTCACGGTATGGATTGTTCTGCGAACTCCGCGATTGTTGAAACCACGGATGCTGATCGGAGGTGTGGTTCAGCACCATTTCGATGATGACCCGGATTCCTCGCTCGTGCGCCGATTCAAGAAGCTTGCGGAAATCCTCCAATGTTCCGTAGCTTGAATGAACCGCATTGTAGTCTGCGATGTCGTAGCCATCATCGCGCAAAGGCGAGGGAAAGAACGGCATGAGCCATATCGCGTTGATCCCCAGTTCCTGGAGGTAATCGAGCTTCTGCTCTAGCCCTTGGAAATCGCCAATGCCGTCGCCGTTGCTATCGTAGAAAGTGCGGACGTGCACTTGATAGATGATCGCGTCCTTATACCAAAGCGCATCCTTATTCAGTGGCAAACCGCTTTCTCCTGGGGCCCTTTCATTACCTTTCGGCAAAGCAGGCCAATAGGGCAAGTCTATATGAGGTGCCGTCGAATCCTATTGCGCGCCCAACGCGACGTCGAAGAATACCCTCGAAAACGTGAAACCCAGGCTACACGGAGAGAACGTAACAGGCTCTCACATGCGCCGCAGCCAGCAGGTGGCAGTTCTCAACGAACGGTGGGTTTCGAGGCGGTCGCACACATTGGTGGGAAGTGCGGGTGAGCACCAGCCCATGGTGATCGGGAATGAACTAAGGAGATTGCTACCCACGACGATGTCGCAAGCCTTGCGAAGAGGCCGGTCTCATCGCCCTTCAACCGCCGGCAAGCTGTAGAAGTGCGTCACACCGGCGTCACAATCGAACGTGTGAACTTTTTTGAATTGCTGAAAGAACGATAAGTTTGTGGCAGCCGGACCTGTAAGCCGAATTCTGTCCGCGGGATTGCTCCTGCTGGACGGCCATTCCTCTGGGCCGCGCATTGCTGCGCGGCTCTAGCGACCTACCCGAAGGTTTGACGCACCGAGCCGGCACGTGCCCGCGACCGAAGTCCCGGACTTCCTCCCTATTTGGTCTTGCTCCGTGTGGGGTTTGCCCTGCCCGCTGCATTACTGCCGCGGCGGTGCGCTCTTACCGCACCTTTTCACCCTTACCCCGGCGTTGCCGCCGGGGCGGTATATTTTCTGTGGCACTTTCCGTCAACCGGGCTTGAACCCGGCCTCCCGGACGTTATCCGGCACACTGCTCTGCGGAGTTCGGACTTTCCTCTCCCCGCGCCCGAAGACGCAGAAAGCGACCGTCCGGTCCGGCTGCCTACCCACTCATTATATGCGATGGGCGGACGTCGGACCTCAGACCTCAGGCTGCCGTCTACCGTCGCAAACTGTGCGGGGCGCGAGAATTCGCTGTAAACTGATACCGAGTCCGACCCCGGAAGTCCGAGGTCCGACGCCTGATCCATGAACATCGCCGAAGCCATCCGAATCGCACTGCGGTCCCTGTGGGCCAACAAGCTGCGCTCTGTGCTCACGCTTCTCGGCGTGGTTATCGGGATCGCTGCGGTGATCGCGGTGGTGACGTTCGTTTCGGGAATTCAGGACTATGTAGCGAAGAAGATCTTCAACCTTGGCGCCGACGTGTTCATCATCGGCAAGATGTCGCCGGTCGAGACCAATGTTGAACATTTCCTGGCGGCTGAAAAGCGCAAGAATCTGGTCCTTGAGGATTACGAGGCCGTGCTCGAGGCCTGCCGCCACTGTGACTACGTGGGTGCGCTGATGCGCGGTAGTGGGAAGGTGAAGCACAACGAACAATCGATTAGCGACACCTCCATCCAGGGCATTACGCCGTCGGTCGCTTCCATCCTCGATACCGATCTGACTTACGGGCGTATGCTGAACGACACCGATCTGAATAACCATTCGCAGGTGGCGGTCGTGGGCACCGATATCGTCGAGCACCTGCTCGGCGGCGCCGACCCCTTGGGCCAGGAAATTCGTATTGATGGCTGGACCTACCAGGTGATCGGCGTCGGGAAGAAGAAGGGCAAGACGCTGGGGCAAAGTGCAGATAACTATGCCCTGATCCCCGTCACCGTCTACCTGAAACAATACGGGTCTCACAACAGCAGCATAGGAATTTGGGGCAAGGCCACAGCGACCGGGGCTCCGCTCAACCAGGCCATCGACGAAGCGCGAGTGGCGTTGCGAGCACACCGTCACGACCGTCCCGGCGAGGAAGACAGTTTTGAGATCGAGACCAACGCCAGCCTGCTGAGCATCTGGTCGGGTCTGAGCAACACGTTCTTCATGGCAACGATCGGCATTGCTGCTGTCTCGTTGATCGTTGGTGGCATCGTCATCATGAACATCATGCTGGTCTCGGTGACCGAGCGTACGCGGGAAATCGGCATTCGCAAGGCACTCGGGGCGAAGCGGGACGACGTGCTACTGCAGTTTCTGATTGAGGCCGTGACTTTAGCGGTGGTCGGCGGCGTGCTGGGAGTGCTATCTGGCGTGACAGTCGCCGAAGTCGTGACCCTCCTGATTGGAATGCCCTCTTCGATCAAGCTATGGGCGATAGCTGCAGGATTGCTGGTTTCTGCCAGCGTCGGAGTGTTTTTTGGGGTCTATCCGGCGCGCAAAGCCGCGCGTCTGGACCCCATTGTGGCGCTACGGTTTGAAATGTGAAAGTCGATGAAGTTGTGAACTGTCATCCCGAGCGGTAGCGAGGGACCTGGGTCCTTGCCTGCGCAGGTACAAACCCAGATTCCTCGCTCCGCTCGGAATGACAACAAGATGAGTCCACAATGCGCAAAGACGAATTTTCCGAGATCGTTCGCATGGCAACGGACACCATCCGCAGCAATAAGCTGCGTTCGGCGCTGACCGTGTTGGGCATCGTGATTGGAGTCGCTGTCGTCATTGGCGTTTCCTCGATCGGGCGGGGGCTCGATGAAAACGTCCGTGAGATCGTCAGCAGCATCGGCTCCGATGTGATCTTTGCCTTCCACATCGAGCCGTTTCAATTCGGCCGGCCTACCGAGGAGATGCGTACCCGCAAGGAGCTCACCTACGACGACGCACTGGCCATTCGCGAACTGGCTCACGTCAAAGCGGTAACTGCGGGCGTGCGGTATTTCCGCCCGGAGTTGGGTGTGGGTTCGTTTGCAGTGAAGTATGGCGACCGAAAGGCGAAGAACACGATCCTCGAGGGCGATCAAGCATCTGCCAAAGAAGTGTTCGACTTGCTGATCGCGTCGGGGCGCTGGTTCAGTGAGGTGGACGAAGAACACCGGTCGAACGTGGTTCTGCTATGCGCCGAAACCACGGAAGAATTGTTTGGCACGGAAGATCCCCTCGGCAAAGAAGTGAATATCGAAGGCCAGCTTTTTACCGTGATCGGAACGGTGCAGCGAGTGAAGTCGGTGTTCGGCGGCGGCAAGAATCCGGAAGACAACAAGGTCGTATTCCCGCTGAGCACGCTGCGCAAGTTGCATCCCGAACTCAAGCAGCACTGGATCAGCGTCAAGGCTACGTCGCACGATGACGTTCCGAAGGCGATCGACGAGATTCGGGAATTGCTACGGCGTCGCCGCAAGGTTGCGGTCGACAAGCCCGACAACTTCGCAGTCTTCACCTCCGATTCCATCTCCGATGCCTGGAACCAGATTACCGGCGCGCTGTTCGTCGGCATGTTTGCGATCTCCAGCGTCGCGCTGATCGTTGGCGGCGTGGGCGTGATGAACATTATGCTGGTCAGCGTCACCGAGCGCACGCGCGAAATCGGTGTGCGCAAAGCGATCGGGGCCCGCAAGCGCGATATCCTTCTGCAATTTACGCTCGAGGCGATTATGTTGACCGCGGTCGGCGGAATCATCGGCGTGACTGCGGGAGCGCTCGTGGTCTGGGTGATTCCAACGCTTTGGCCTTCGTTGCCGGCCCGGATGTCCGTGTTTTGGACCACATTCGGCTTCAGCGCGGCGGCTGGAGTCGGGCTGATCTTCGGCATCTATCCCGCATGGAAGGCTGCGAACCTCGATCCGATTGAGTCGCTGCGGTACGAATAGTCTGACCTGCGCTCGCGCATGATTCACTACATCGTCAGAGGCTTCCAGTTCGTTACGATCTTCGGCTGCCTCTCCAGTTCCATCTTCTACCTTCTCTGCCTCTGGAGCGTGCGCGTATTTCTTCGTGAGCGCAAGGCGGGCGAGGGCGTACGCGCCACGCAGGCTCTGCCATCCGTTTCAATTCTCAAGCCGCTGAAGGGTACCGACCCAGATATCTACGAGAGTTTCCGCAGCCACTGCCTGCAGGACTATCCCCAGTACGAAATCATTTTTGGGGTGAGCGATCCCAACGATCCTGCGGTCGCCAGCGTGCGGCAGTTGCAGCAGGAGTTTCCCAGCCACGCCATTCGCCTGGTCGTGTCCCCGGACAAGCTCGGTGCCAACGTGAAAGTCAGTAACCTTGAGCAAATGGTACAGACGTCCCGCTATGAGCACTTGATCGTCAACGACAGCGATATTCGGGTTGAGACCGACTACCTTCGTCGCGTGATGGCGCCGCTCATCTTGGAGTCAACCAACAATCCTCGCGTGGGCATGGTCACGTGCCTCTACCGCGGAGTCGCAGCGCCGACGCTGGGCTCGCAGCTGGAGTCGCTGGGAATCAGCACCGATTTTTGCGCTGGCGTGCTCGTTGCGCGCCAACTGGAAGGTGGCCTTCACTTCGGACTTGGATCGACCCTGGCTTTCCGCCGTTCCGATCTGGAGCGCGTCGGTGGATTCAAATCGATCGTCGACTTCCTTGCCGACGACTACGAACTCGGTCGACGGATTGCCGATCTAGGGCTGCAGGTCCAACTCTCCGACGTTGTGGTCGAGACGCATCTCCCCGCCTACGGCCTGCAGGAGTTCCTGGCGCATCAGCTACGCTGGAGCCGCGGCGTGCGCGATTCGCGCGCGGGTGGCTATATGGGCCTGGTTTCTACCTTTGGCCTAATGTGGGCCCTGCTCGCCCTGGTGGCGGCGCATGCGGCAGCATGGTCGTGGGCGGTGCTCGGTGCAACTCTTCTCTTGCGTCTCGCGGTGGCGCTTGCTGTAGGAAAATCCGTGCTGCAAGATCCACACCTAACAAAGCACTTTTGGCTGCTTCCGATCCGCGACCTGGTTGCCGTTGCTTTATGGGTCGCGAGCTTCGCGGGCCACACCGTGACATGGCGGGGCGATCGTTTCCAACTCAAGAAAGGGCGCCTGATCCGCATTGCTCAATAGGGCAGCGAAAGACTCGCTACCCGGATCCGCCCGGTCTCTCCAGGGGAGCGATTCTCCCTCCCTTGCCAAAGCGGTAGGTCTCCCCGCGCCAGTAAAAGTCTCTGCTGGTATAACTGAGAGCCCACGCAACGAACCCAAACAGATCGCGCAGAGGATACAGCCAGCAAAAGCGAATCGCCCGCGGATCGCGAGCCACTCCCCAGCCCACGACTACCGACTGGATCATCCGGTTCAAGCAGGCAAGCACAAACAAGCTGATTCCTACCACCCAGTGGCCTAGTGCTCCTCCGACGATCAATCCGAGAACTCCGAAGGGCATAGCATAAGTGAGGCCCGTGCCAGTATGCCCCGCGGGACGCGAATAGCGCGTGCTCTTCATCCACCGCAGTTGATCCCCAAGCGTGCGGAGCGGCGATCGCGAAGTCAGCACGTTGCGAACTATATGGTGCGAAAGAATTACTTTGTAGTTCCTGGCCCAGATGCGGTTCCCTAGCTCAAAATCATCGGAGTAATAGTCGGCAACTGCGGCGATCCCGCCGATTGCGTCGATTGCATCACGACGCACCGCCATGGCCGGCCCCAGGGCGAAACGCATTCCCTCCATCATGTCCGCGACCATGACCCCGGACGACATCTCGACCGACAGGCCGAGCGCCTCGAGCCACGACCAGAAGTCCGAGGCCGGAATGCCGCGGTACATACAGGTCACCAACCCCACCTTGGAATCGAGCAGCGGCGGGATTGTGTTGCGCAGAAAATCGGGCGCAACTCTCACGTCGCTATCGCTGATGATGAAGTACGAGTTCGATGCCGCCGCGATCATTTTGTCGAGCGAGAATACTTTGGCATTGGGCCAGGCCGGCGGTCCCGACACGATGAGCCGGCTCGGGATATGCGGATAGCGGGACCGTACTTCTTCTGCAATTTTCACCGCGGGGTTGTCCGTGTCCCTTGCTCCGAGAATCACCTCGTAGTGCGGATAGTCCTGTTCAAAGAAACTCTCCAGATTCGCAGCCAGTTCCTCTTCCATGCCATGCACTGGTTTGAAGATGGTGACTGGAGGCAGGGAAGACGCCGGTACGGCATCGACGACAGCTTGCGCCACGCGGGCCCGGCGCAGATGACGGGCGGTCGCGACCAGTGTCAACACCAGGTAGATCGTCGAAGTGAACGATCCTGCAAGCGCCAGGAGCAAAAGCGCGCGCCAAACCAAATCAACTCCGTGAGCGTTGAGACCGCCAAGGATCATCGAGGAAGCACGATTATACAGGCCGCTGAAAGGGGTGAAAGAGGGCACTGCCGTGAAAGAGCGGCGCTTTCAGCGCCGCGTCAAGCGAGGAGAATCATGCGGGCTCCAGCTCCAGTGGTCGCATCTCGCTTCACGGCGCGCGATTCGTGAAGATCGCCTTTCCGCCGCTGCGGGCCAGCAGAAAGTGCGGCATGCCCAGCAGTTCCTTCGGGTCCTCCTGGTCGGTCCACAAGAAAACGCGGGCCGCACCGTCCCAGAGCATGGCGAACGACTGCGGAGTCTCGAACACATGGGGCGCGTCCAGGAACTTCGCTCCGTACCAGAGGTTGCCACTCGGCTCGTGCAGCACGCGCAGTGGGAAGTGCGTATAGAACTGGAGAGTCGAAGCCTGGTGATACTCGCCGTCCACGACAATGAGGTCACCAGGCTGGTACTCCTTTTGAATCGCGACCGCCAGATCGTACGACGAAAGAATGGGCGAGAACCGCGCGAACGAAACATGCACGCAGGTCAGCAGGGCGACCATCATCAGAGACAGCGCTGCGTTTCCCCAAGCCGGCCGCCCGCGGCGCCGCATCCACCAGTTCAGAACCGTCCCGAGGAGCAAAGATAAAGAGGCTCCGAGAAGCGGGCCGCGGAACATCCCCAGAGCCTGAGGCGTGAAGTCGAGCACGTGGCCCAGCGAGAAGTCGTAGTCCTGCGGATTCTTCTTCAGGAGATCCGCCAGATCCGCTCCGGCAGGCGGTGGGTGCGTGAGCGACAGTAGTGCGAGTCCGAGCCCCGCAGACAGAATTCCCACGCACATCAGAACCAATGAGGATACGCGTCCGGCGCGCCGCTCGCCATCCGTTGCGTTTACGGAAGATTCGCGTGCCAGCCATCCTCCAGCCAACAGCGCGACTCCGGGCAATGCTGGAATTGTGTAGTACTCCTGCCGAGTCGAGAAGCTGAAGAAAAGCAGGATCGCCAGCGCCCAGAGCAGAAAAAGTAAATTCGCCCGTTTCCGCCGGTCGAGCGAATCTAGCTGTTCCCATCGCCGCGGCACCTCCCGCACCGCCTGAGGCAGAAACGCTGCCCACGGCACCAGCCAAAGCACCAGCAACGCCCAGAACAGCACCAGCGGAACCGTGTCGTACCCCGGCGGCACGCGCTTGTTCAGGAACCGCATGACATGTTCATTGACAAAGTAGAACCAAAGAAATCCCCGAGCCTGTCCTTGTGCCGGATTGCGCAGAGCCGCGAGAATGTGCCACGGCGCCGCCAGCACAAGGAAAACCACGGTGCTCGATAGTATTCGCAGCTTCGCCAGATGACGCAGGTTGCGAGTGAGCAACAAATACAGACCAATGGTGCCGATCGGGAACGCTAGCCCGATGAGGCCCTTGGTGAGCACGTTCAGAGCGCAGGCCGCCGCAAATCCCCAGCAGGTCAGACGCGACGGCGTTCCTTCCTCCAGGGAGCGCAAGAAAAAATAGTATGAGATGGTGAGCCACAGCCCCACCAGCACGTCAGGAATCAGAAATCGCGTGAAGATATAGGGGCCAACCGACGTTACCAGAACAACGCCGGAATAAAATCCACCGCGCTCGCCGAAGGCATAAGTGCCGAGCCAGTATGTGGCCAGAACCATGGCGAGCAGGCCCAGCATGAGCGGAAAACGGGTGCTCCAGTCACTGATCCCGAAAACTTCGTAGCTGCCGGCCAGCCCCCAGTACATCAGCGGTGCCTTCTCCAGGTAGCGCAGGCCGTTCGTGTACATCGTCACCCAATCGTGGCGCAACAACATCTCGCGTGCCGCCTCGGCGTGGATGGTGTCAACGTCATCGAGCAACGGTGGCGTGAACATGCCCGCCGCGTAAATCGCGAGCCACAGAGCAATGAGAATAAGGATGGATACCAGAGTCGCGCGTGGGATGAGATAGTCCGGATTCGTCGGCGTGGCACGGGCACCGGCTTCCCGGTCCCGGGGGGCGATATTCATGCGGAGTCCGCGCAGGCTGATTATAGGGTGTGGGAAGGTGCTGATCAATCCAGCGCATCCCGGCCAGTTACTCGTGCGAAGGAAGGCTCATTCCTTAGCTCGCTTTGCGTCAAGTGCGGCACGAATCTTGCTGGAGAGTTGTTTCAGTGTGTAGGGCTTTTGGAGGAAATTCGTTTCGAGGTCGAATACCTTGTGGTTGAGTACAGTCCTGCCCGCATAGCCGGAAACGAACAGCAGTTTTGCTTCCGGCCTCAGGTGATTGAGTTCCATTGCCAACTGGCCGCCACTCAGGTTCGGCATCACCACGTCGGTGACCACCAGATGAATGGTCGCGCCGTAGTTCCTTGCCACCGAGAGGGCATCCAGGCCATCTTTGGCTTCGAGCGCGGTGTAGCCGTGGAGTCTCAGAAATTCCGCGGTCGCCTGTCGGACCGCATGCTCGTCTTCCACGACCAGGATGGTTTCCGAACCGCGCGCCAGGCCCTCTGCCTTGACTCCGTCGCTCTCTCCCGCCTGCTTGTCCATGGACACGCAGGGCAGGTAGATCTTGAACACGGTACCCATCTGTGGCTCGCTGTAGGCCCAGATGAACCCCTTGTTCTGTTTCACGATTCCGTAAACCGTGGCCAAGCCAAGCCCCGTGCCCTCCCCCAGGGGCTTCGTGGTGTAGAAAGGCTCGAAGATGTGAGGCAAGTGTTGAGGCGCAATCCCCTCTCCGTCGTCGCTAACGGTGATCAACGCATAATGTCCCGCAGGAATGACGGCGGGTTTGCGATGCATGTATTCGTCGTCGAGCGTCAGATTCGAGGTCTCGATCCGCAGGTGGCCTCCTTGCGGCATGGCGTCCCGCGCATTGGCCGCCAGGTTCATCAGAATCTGGTCGATCTGCACGGGGTCCACGCGCACCCGTCCCAATCCTGACCCCGGTGTGAAACTGAACTCGATATCTTCGCCGATGAGACGCGGAAGAGTTTTGGCAACGCGCCCGACTACCTGATTGAGTTCCACCACCCGCAATGCCTGCGGCTGTTTCCGGCTGAAAGCCAGCAGTTGCCGCGTCAATTCCGCAGCCCGCCGCGCTGCCAGCAGAATCTCCTGGATCTTGGTTTCAAGTGCGCTGTCTTCGTGCACAGCGTCGAGGGCCAGCTCAGAGTAGCTGGTAATGATGGTTAAGAGGTTGTTGAAGTCGTGGGCGACCCCGCCGGCCAGATGCCCGATGGCATCCATTTTTTGCGCCTGCCGCAGCTCCGCTTCCAGGCGGAGCCGCTCGGTAAGGTCGCGCCCGTTCGAGATGAAATGCGTGATTCGTCCTTCGGTATCGCGCACCGGGGAAATACTTTCTTCCACGTAATACAACTCGCCGTTCTTCTTCCGGTTCACCAGAATGGCGCGGTAAACACTCCCAGCGAGAATGATCCTCCACATGGCCTGGTAGAATTCCGGTCCCTGCTCGCCCGATTTGAGAATTCGCGGAGTTTGCCCGCACACTTCGTCGCGGCCATAGCCGGTCAGAGCCTCAAAGGCTGGATTGACGTACTCGATGATTCCTTGCTGGTTGGTCATTATCACGGTGTCCGCCGACTGCTCGACTGCCCGCGAGAGTTTTCGCAATGACTCCTCTGCCGAGTGTTGTTCCTGCCGCAAGGAATGCACCGCCAGCGTGCCCCGGATGGTGCGGACCAGGGTCGCTCCGTCCAGTTGCGATTTCGCCACGCAGTTCCATGCCCCCGCCTCGATACTTTCCGCTATTGTCTTCTCGTCCGCATCTTCGGTCAGAAGAATGAAGGGCAACAAGACCCCGGCATGAAGGAACTCTGATAGAAAGCTGACGGCCTCCGCGTTCCCAGTCTCATGCTCGAACAGAACCAGGCCGTAGGGCTGCTGCTGCAGCATCTCCCTTGCTTGTTCCAACGAATGAGCATGGTCGAGTTCTGCCGCGAGTGTGCCACGGGAGCGCTGCAGTATCTCGCGAATCAAGAAGAAATCCTCCTCCTGGTTACCCACTAACAAGACACGCAGGGGCGTGGGAGACTTGGCGGTTTTTGCTCCGGTCAACAAGGCAGTCGCTCCATCACTTGTTACCATCGGAATGACGGAGCACTTGCCTTGGGTCTTGGTGGCACTTTAATTTGGGCGGCCACGTTGCGATTCCCAAATCGGCGATGGTTGATTCGGGACCAAGAGCATGACTGCCGGTGCGCCCGGGCCGCCAGCAAACCCTCGGAAAGCTGCTAGCCACTTGCCATGGGGAACCGACATTAGAAGATAATAAGGACGGCTTTCCGGAAAAGTGCGATATGAACCGGCAATTCATTCTGCTGCTAGCGACTCTCGTGTTTTGCGCTTCTCAGCTTGGGGCACAGGTAATCTCGACTGCGCACGACGTTACCGTTCAGGTTTCGCCCGCACAGCTCTGGACTGACAGTGGCCTTGACCTGCAATCCGGGGACGTGCTCGACATCTCGGCCGCAGCCTCTTCGGATCAGCAGGTTTCTGGAGGGTTAGCCTGTGATCCCAAGGGTGGGACCGGATCGGTTGCTCAAACCGCGGACCTGCCCATGCCCACCGCACCCGCCGGTGCCCTGATTGCGCGTCTCCACGCTCACGGGGCGGCCCCGCTTCTAGTAGGAGCGAACACTGAACTGCACATCTCAGCGCCATCTCACCTGATGCTGGCAATGAACATTTCTGGCACACCGCCGTGCCAGGGAAAGATTGTTGTCAAGATCCATGTGATTCCTGCGGGTTCGGACGCGACCAGCGCAACCGACAGTCAGGAGAAGCCTCGCGCACAGCAGCTCAAATCCCAACTCGCAACCGCGGCGCAGGTTTTCATGTCGGGCCAGTTTGGCATGGGCAAGTCGGAGTCAACCTCGAACGCGACAAACGAGGCATCCTCCTCAGAGAGCACGTCCGTAGGCACGCCGAGTGCAGACTCTTCCGCTGCCGCCGCCCCGCTCAAGGTGTCAGACGCTCCGCTCGACGCAGACCTCCGAAAGAGCATCGACACTCTGCCACGCCGGGTCAACGACCAGTTCCAGAACCTTGGGGACACGGTGAACTTCGTGATCGTCGGAAATCAAAAGGACGTGCAAGCCGCACTCGAGGCCGCAACCTGGCATGTTGCTGACACGAGCAATCAAAATGCCGTGCTCAACGCCCTTATGGAGACCTACGAGAAGAAAGACTACCTGGCGATGCCCATGAGTACGCTGTACCTGTTCGGACGGCGTCAGGATTTTGGCTACGAGATGGCGGAGCCCATCGCGATGGTCGCCAGCCGCCACCACTTCCGCATCTGGAAGGCTCCTTTTACCTGGAAGGGAAGCGAAGTATGGTGCGGCGCCGGGACCCGCGACATTGGTTTCGCCAAGGACAAGCGCAATAACAGCGTCACTCACAAGATCGATCCCGCAGTCGACGGCGAGCGCGACAACATCGGCAGCAGCCTGCAAAAAGCCAACAAGACAAAGACAGTGAGTTACTACCTTCCCCTAAACCCCGTGCAGGACGCACGGAACGCCACCGGAGACGGCTACCATTCCGACGGCAAGCTGCTGGTCATCTTCCTCCAATAACAAATAGAAGCTGTGAGGAGAGACGTTGCTTGCTACGTCTCTCCTCTCCACAAGCTGAATACCGCTCGCAGTCGAACTTCGTTTGGTGTGAATCAAGTTGTCGTTCCTTGTTAACCAATCTGCAATTGCCCCGTCTAATGCCACAAGATGCGGCATGCCCTCGAAAAGCATTCACTGGAGAAGAATTGAGGGAACGCCGGGAAGGCATCCTGCGTATAGATCCCTAAGCGAGGTTCTGCCCCTCGCTGGACGTTCTCTACGGGGAGCTCGTCTGAAGATGGCAACTGCACCCCTGCGTGCATGAGGTTGTGGACCAAGCCAGTTCATCGGTGGCGAAAAGCCGAAGTCGCGCTGTGATTGACACGTCTAAACACTGGGGGGATATTTGTTATGGAAAACGGGCAGAAGGGAAATGGCTCGATCAAGCCGTCCGACAGGTATGACGTCGGTCACGTGCAGGAAGTAATTCGGCAGGCGCACGACGAGTTGCGCCAACTGCTGCAACAGCGCGCCGAGGTTATGAAGCGCATCGGAACCGTCAAGCAGACCATCGCCGGTCTGGCGAATCTGTTTGGCGATGGAGTCCTAAGCGAAGAACTGCTGGAGCTGGTCGACCGCAAAAGCAACGGCCGCCAGCCCGGTTTCACCAAAGCTTGTCGAATGATGCTGATGGAGTCCGGCCGCGCCATGAGTGCGCGGGACATCTGCGACTATTTCCAGCAAAACCTGCCCTCCATGTTGGCCCGCCACAAGGATCCCATGGCCTCGGTGACGACGGTCCTGAACCGCCTGGTGGACTACGGAGAAGCGCAGGCGGTGCTTGCGAATGGTCGGCGGGCCTGGCGCTGGGTTACGGAGAGCGGGGCGGAATCACCCGCCCCTAGCGTCGGAGAGCTTCGCTGCTAACCTGGTTTGGATCCTTCTGGTTTATGCCCGGCAAGGAGTCTCCTCGGCACAGCGCAACTCCCTGCTGCGCTGTTTGCTCTTCTCCGGCGTGCCGCTGACTACCCGGGCGGCAGCAGCATTCCTTTTTCCAGGTGCCGCGTCACGTGCGCGTACGAAGCTGCGTGCGGATCGTGCGTCACCATCACAATCGTCTTGTGGAAGTCTTCGTTTAGCCGCTTCAGAATCTCCAACACCTCAGTTGCCGAATGACTGTCCAGATCGCCCGTCGGCTCATCGGCGAGTAACAACGTCGGATCGCTGACGATCGCCCGCGCGATCGCGACGCGCTGCTCTTGTCCGCCAGAGAGCTGCTTTGGCAGATGGCCGACTCGATCCTCCAGCCCGACCAGCTTCAGGGCGGTCATCACGTGGTCGCGGCGCTGCTGGCCCGTCAGCTTGGTCAGCAACAGCGGCAGTTCTACGTTCTCAAAGGCCGTGAGCACAGGAATTAGATTGAACGTCTGAAAGATGTAGCCGATGTGCTCATTGCGCCAGCGGGCGATCTGCGAGTCGCTGAAGCGGAAGATGTCTTCTCCCTGCACCAGCAGCTCCCCGCTGGTCGGACGGTCGATCGCCGCGATCATGTTCAGCAGCGTCGTCTTGCCCGATCCTGATGGCCCCATCAGGGCGAGGAATTCCCCCTTGGCGATGTCGATCGACACATCGTCGAGCGCCGTCACCTGAAAAGCGTCGCGCTTGAAGATCTTGCTGACGCTGCGGACCTGAACAACTTTGGTGCTCGTGGCAACGTTTGCTTGTGCAACTGTGCTCATGTTTGCCTCTTATGACTGCCCCTTGATTTTAATTCTGTCTCCATCTTTCAAAGTCGCGGGCGCTGTCGTAATAACGCTTTCGCCCCCAACCAACCCGTCCACCAGCGCCCCATCGCTGCGCTGGCCCAGCACGTGAATCTCTCGCGCCACAGCCTTGCCGTTAAAGGCGATCAGCACAATCTTCTTGCCATCGCGATCGCGGATGGCCGCCGACGGCACGAACACACCCGCCGGCCCCTTCACAGTTTTCGGTGCTTGGTCGGCCAGGAACTTCACCGTCGCATTCATCTCCGGTCGAAGTTGAACATCCGGATATTTTCCCGGGTTCACTACCTGCACCTTCACTTGCACGGTAGCTTTCTGCCGGTTGGCTTCCGGAGAGATCTGCGCAATGACTCCGTCGTACTGCTTGTCGGGATAGGCGTCGGTGGTCACGATCCCTTTCTGCGTGGGACCGAGCCGGGCGAAATCCGCCTGCGCGATGTCGAGTTCGACTTGTAGATCGTTCAAGTCCGCGAGCGATACGACCGATCCTTGTGGACCACCGGCCGCGGCGCTGGCAAACTGCGCCGTAATGAGCTCGCCTTTTTCTGCCGTACGGTCGAGAATCGTGCCCGTCACCGGCGCGCGGATCACCGTGGCATCGAGTTGTGACTGGGCATAATCAAGCTGGCCCTGCGCCTGCATCAGAGCGCCTTGCGCGCGCGCGATTTCCTCCGGCCTCGGCCCAATCTTCATCAGTTGGAACGCCTTTTCCAGAGAATTCGCGCGCTGCTGGTCGGCTTCGAACTTTGCCGTAGCGTCGTCGAGCGCTTGCCGCGAAACCACGCCTCCACTGGAGAGCTCTTTCGTGCGGTCCAGAGTCAGCTTGTCATTGGCCAGTGTGGCACGGGATTCATCGAGATTGTGGTGCGCCTGCTGGATCTCCTCCGGCCGCGAGCCGTGCTGCAGTTCGTCCAGATAGGCGCGTGCATTCGCCACCGCACCTCTGGCCTGTCCATAGGACGCGCGGAACTCCTGATCTTCCAGGCGTACCAGCACCTGGCCCTCCTTGACCTTGTCGCCCTTCTCCACGCCGATCCACGCCAAGCGGCCGGTGACTTTGGAATTCACGTTGATGGTGTGATGAGCCACAATATAGCCGGTCGCCGATAGGACGGTACCGCCCACGTCGCTGCTCTCCGCAGCGGCGCGAGCGACCTCGACCTCCGGCACGTCGGACGAGAACGCACGGTAGGCCAACGTGGACAGGCCGAGCACCACCACCAGCGCAACTCCGCCGATGATGTAGCGTCGCGCCCAGGTGGGCGGCTCGCCGCCGCTATCGCCCCGTTGCGTGCGGTCAATGCGCAAGCTCTGCAGATCTTCGTGTTTGGTATCAATCGCCATAAGAGATGATTACGCTCTAAACCCTCAAATAGTTTCCCGCCGCAGTCATCTATCCTCGCAGCGCGTTGAGAATATTCTGCCGCGCCGCATGCCACGCCGGAGCCAGTCCGCCCACGAATCCCATAATCAACGCGAACACGATGGCGTAGGTGGCCACCTGCGGCGTGATGCGCAAGGCGAACACCACCTCGCTGAACGTGACGGCATTCGACGTGCCTGTCTGCATCCCGTTAAACGGGAGCATCAGCAAAATCCCCGCCAGCGCGCCTAGCAACGCCAGAAGCAAGGATTCCAGCACAAACGATGTCAGAATCGCAGGCCGCGAGAAGCCGATCACGCGCAGCGTCGCAATTTCTCGCCCACGATACGCCACCGCCGCATACATCGTGTTCATAGCCGCGAAGATCGAGCCGATGGCCATGATGAAGCCCACCACAATGCCGATCACCTTGATCGGTGCGCCGGAACTGGTCTGCTTGGCGTAGTAGTCGGTTTCCAGCATTCCCTCGAGCTTCAAGCGCTGATCGTCGCTGACCCGGTTCTTGAGCGCCTCGGCGGCGATGGGATCGGTCGCATGCAGGTACGCCGACGAGAAGCCGCCCTGGCGGTCGAAGTCCGACGCCATCTGATTCACATCCCCCCAAACCTCGGACTCGTACGCCGAGCCCCCGGCATCAAATACTCCCACGACTTTCCACGATCCTTTGCCAAATTCCATCGTGTCGCCGATATTGGCGTGCGAAAAGCGTCCCCGAATCGACTTGCTGACCACAACTTCCCGCTGCCCTGTCTGGAACCATCGTCCCTCGGCTAGTTTCGCTCCAGGCCGCAACTCCAGGCCGTCGGGCATCATGCCCCGCACCGTCACGTTCACTTCACCCGTGCCGTCTTTGCGTGGCAGGATGATCACTACGACCCACTCCCCCGACGTCATCGGCTCGCCGTGGCTGTCTTTCGCGATGCCGGGAAGAGTCTTCAATGTGGGGTAGAGCGCGGCATCGAACCCGCCCGATAACTCCGCCTCCGAGCCCTTGCGCAGCACCAGCACGTTCAACGGATTGCCGCTGCTGACAAAAGCCCTATTCAGTCCTGCCACCAGCGCCATCAGAAAGATCGCGGTCGTGACCGTAAGCGCGATGCCCAGCGCCGTCATGATGGTGAGGCCCTTGCGGAGAATCAAATTGCGGACGTTGTAGCTGATCGGTATCGCCATAAGTAGTCTCTCAACTCAGCCGATGTGACGCAGTCCTTCCACAATGTTCATGCGTGATGCATTGAAGGCCGGCAAATAGCCGCTCACTAATCCCAAGGTCAGGGCCACCAACAATGACAGCCCTGCCGCGGGTGCGTTGACTTTCATTGCGATCGGAACTCCCAGTGCGATGAAACCGCGCGTCAGGAACCAAATCACCGGGACCGCCGTCAGAATCCCCAACACTCCGCCCGCGACGGCTAGCGCCACCGATTCGCTAACGAAAATCCACAGCACTCGCAAGCGCGTGAAACCGAGGGTCTTCAGCACAGCCACCTCGCGGGTTCGGCTGCGCACCGACATCGCCATGGTGTTGGCCGAAACCAGCATGATGGTGAACACCACGGCTCCGCAAATGCCCAGGATGAATGCCTTGATGTTGCCCAGAGAAGCCACAAATCCAAGTTGAAAGGCCTTCTCGCTCTCGGTCTTCGTCTGCAGCGGCGAGTTGCGGAACATGTCGTCGATCGTTCTCGATGCGCTCGCCACATTGTCCGCCGAGTCGACTTGAGCGGCGTACCAGCCCGCTTGACCCTTGAACCAAGGCACTGCCTCTTCCAGGTACTTGGCATTGAAGTACAGCGCGTTCTGCGGAGGATCGCGATGATAGATGCCGCGAATCGTCAAGTCGAGGTTCGTCGGGAAAATGTTTTGCTGCAAAGTGACGTGGTCGCCGATCTTCCAGCCATATCTCTTCACCAGCGTCTCATCTACCAAAGCACCCGCGCGATCCTGCTGCCAAGCCTTCACCTGATCGGGCGGGACGATCTTGTCCGAAGCTACCTTCAAGTACTCGTCCGGATCCGTACCCATTTGAGCAAAGAAATGCTCTGGCCGATCATCGATATAACGGCCGCCAAACCATGTGATGGGCACGACGGAGGTTACGCCCGGGACAGCGCGGATCTTTTCGCGGTAGAACGCCGGCAGAAAAAACGCCAGCGAAACGCGGTCGCGGACGATCAGGCGCCGCGACGCCTCCGGCGCTACCTGATCCACATAAAAGGACCGCCAGATGCAAATCATCAGCGTGAGCAACAGCAGCGAGAAGCTGATGCTAAACATGGTCAGCACGCTGCGCAGCGTGTTCCGGAAAAGGGTGTTGCGCACGACAAAACTGCTTAACGTCATAAGTCATCCTACGTAACTTCAGCCGATGTGGCGTAATCCGTCCACAATGTTTATCTGCGATGCGTGATAGGAAGGTAGCGCCGCGCTCAGCAGTCCGACCAAGCCAGAAGTCAACAGCCCCATTCCCCAGATTAACGGCGTCATGCGCAATGGAAAGAATGTTAACTGCACCGCGTGCGAAAAGCCGAATACCATCAGCGCTGCCAGGCTCGATCCAAGCAGTCCTCCGGCTAGCGCCAACGCGACCGCTTCACTCACGAATAGACCCAGAACTCCTCGCCTGGTGAAGCCCAGAGTCTTGAGCACGGCCACTTCCCGAGTGCGTTCGCGGATCGTCATGGCAATCGTGTTGGCCGAAACCAGCAGCGTAGCGAAGACGACCGCCGAGCAGATACTTAGAATGAATGCCTTCACATTGCCCATCATGGCCACGAACTCGAGGCCGAATGCTTTTTCGCTTTCCGACTTGGTGGGCTGCGGCGAGTTGCGAAACATGTCGTCCACGGTGCTGGCAATCTTGCTCACATCCGCGGGAGACGCCGCCAGAATGCTGAAGGTACCCGCTTGTCCCTTGAAGAACGCCACGGCTTCTTCCACGTATTTCGCATTGAAGTAAACCGACTTATTGTCCGGCTTCGAGTGGAAGATGCCGCGGATGTTCAATTCAAGATTGACCGGGTAGATCGTTCCCTGCAAAACAATCCGGTCGCCCAGTTTCCATCCGTACTTCGTCGCCAGGGAATCGTCTACGATCACGCCCTGGCGGTCGCGCTGCCATGCCGTGACTTGCTCTTGCGGCATTTCCATATCGCGGAAGGTCTTGAAAAACTCCTCCGGATCGGTGCCGAACTGTGCGAAAAAGTTCTCCGCCTTCTGGTCTTTGTAGATCCCGCCAAACCATGAAACCGGTACCACCGACACCACGCCTGGCACCGCCCGAATCTTCTCCCGGTAGAAACCGGGCAGAGAGAAAGTGAGGGAAACGCGATGCCGGACCACCAGCCTCTGGGCCGATTCGGCGCTGCCGTCGTCAAGCGCGAATGCGTGCCAGAGCGTCATCATGAACGTGAGCAAAAGCAATGAGAAAGCGATGCTCAACACCGTCAGGATGCTGCGGCGTTTGTTGCGAAACGCGTTCTTGGTGACAAACCGGGTCAGGGTCATGGATACACTCCAGGGAGAACCGGGGGCCGGTCGCAGAAGGTGGTCACGCCCCGGCCCACCAAGAATAGACGAAGTCGCTCGTCATCCACAACCGGGCCGGATTTGATTTTTGAATCAGTCAAAGTGCTCAATCCCACATCCTTCTCTATACTTCCGCGTGCTGGTCCTGCTCGCAAGTGGAGATCGTCATCAAAGCGGGATGACAAATGTCACACAGGGTTACACATAACAGTTACAACCGCTGGCACAGTGAGTAAGTTACGCCGTAATTGCGAGCTTCCGGATAATCGGACCCCGCGCGCTGTACTAGGCGACGCGTCCCTCATCCGCAGACGGCCCGTAGAGCGCAGGCACGGACGCTTCGTTGAGCCGCAGATATACAGTCAACTGTCCCCGATGATGCGCCAGATGGCTGAAGACAGCATGCTCAATCATGACGTGCCGTAAATTCTCGTCGACCACCTGGCCGCCGGCCATGAACCTCCAGGGAGTCATCAGGTGCTCGTCGGTTGTGTTTCGCAACGCTTCGCGCGCTTGGGCCAAACCGGCATCGAGCGCAGCGACCAGTTCGCCCCGCGTACGCCATTCCAGCGGCTTGAACTTCGCTGCGCCGGGCGACTTCAGATCAAGTTCGTCCTGTTTCACCATCGTCACGACCCACGCCGGCATCGTTGCAACCAGCGAAGCCAAATAGCCAAGGGGCATCGACTTCGGGTGCGGCCTCCAGTCATTGTGTCCCTCGGGCAGACGTTCCAAGGTGAGGCGACTGCTGGCGGCTTCTCGTTCTAGTTCCGCGAGCAACAGATCGGTTAGCTTCATAATTCTCTCCATTGTGCGATTCGCCTTGAATACTCCACCGAATCGACAATCCGGACGGTAACAGCTATTGAGGACAGATTCAGTCCTCGATCCATGGCACAATACACAGCATGCTCCAGACCTCAGCCCGGCTGCTCCGGCTCCTGTCTCTCTTTCAGGCGCAGCGCTACTGGTCGGGCGCCGGCCTATCGCAGCGGCTCGACATTACAGCGCGGACGCTGCGGCGCGATGTCGACCGTCTGCGCAGCCTTGGGTATCCCGTGCATTCGACATCGGGAACCGCGGGAGGCTACCAGTTGGGCGCGGGCGCAAACCTGCCCCCACTGCTGCTCGACGATGATGAAGCGGTAGCGGTTGCCCTGGGGCTGCGCACCGCCGCGAGCGGGAGTGTGGCCGGCATCGAGGAAGCGTCAGTGCGCGCTCTTCTAAAGCTGGAGCAGGTGCTGCCGCCACGGTTGCGCCACCGCGTCGCAGCGTTGCACTCCTTCATCCTGCCCCTGGGCAGCCGAGGTCCCACGGTCGACGCAGAGCGCCTGTCGGTCATCGCTGGCGCCTGCCGCGATCATGAAGGGATTCGATTCAACTACCACAATCGCACCGGCGCGCCCAGTGTCCGCGTCGTCGAGCCGCACCGTGTCGTCCACACCGGGTATCGCTGGTATCTCGTGGCCTGGGACCTTGCCCGCAAAGACTGGCGAACGTTTCGGGTGGACCGAATCGAAGGGAAGCTAAAGACTTCGACTAGATTCAAGCCTCGCAAACCACCCGAGGGAGATTTTGCCGCCTTTGTTTCGAAGTCCCTGTCGCAGGTGCCTTACCCCTACCGCGCCCGGATAACCCTGCACGCCCCAGTTGAAGCCGTCGCCAAACGCGTGCCTCCGTCCGCCGGAGTCCTGGAAGCGATTGACGAGCAGTCTTGCATGCTGAACACAGGGGCGCACTCGCTGGAGGGAATCACGATCCACCTGTCGTTGCTCGGAGTTGATTTCCAGGTGCACGAACCCCCGGAACTGATCGACTACGTCCGCCGGTTGACCGACCGCCTGAACCGCGCCACCGGCTAGCTGCGTGCCGAATTGCCATGATTCCTGCCGCGCCCGACCCCCTTACCTTGGTAACTCGAAGCTTGGCACTAGCAGAGATATCCTAGCCCTACCAATCATCTGGGTCTCCATCGGCCGGGCTTTGTCCACGAAATGCCCGCGATGGAATGGAGTTGGATAAAGATAATGTCTACGAAAATCGGCCATTTCGAAATTCTGAGTGAACTGGCGAAATCGCCAACAGGCGCCGTCTACAAAGCCAACGACCTGGAAAGCGGTCAAACGATTGCGTTGAAGGCAATCCAGTTGAACGCGTTCGGCGATAACGCGGATGCCCTCGAACACGCGCTGCTGGCGGAGGCCGAGAGCACCAAGGTCTTGAGCAGCCCTAACATCACGAATGTGTTTGGGGCGGGCGAGATTGAAGGCCAGTTTTGCGCCGCCATGGAATATGTACAGGGCAACAGCATCGCCACGATGCTGGCGCGCAAAGAAGGATTCTCGATCTGGGATCTTCTCGACATCGGACGGCAGTTGTGCAGCGGTCTCGATTACGCGACTTCGCAGAACGTGGTTCATTACAGCCTCGAGCCCTCCAAGATCATGTGTGGCTGGGACGGGACCGTAAGGATTCTTGGGTTCGGCGTCTCCAGTGTGGGCAATTTTGTGCAGCACGTTCAGGAAGGGCTCCCGACGGTTCTCCACTACATGTCGCCGGAGCAGGTTTCGGGCCAGGCCATGGATGGCCGCTCGAATCTGTTTAGCCTGGGTGCCATGTTTTACGAAATGGTGACAGAGCGGAAGGCGTTTGATCGCGATGACGTGGAGGGTCTGCGGCAAAGCATTCTGGAAAGCACTCCCGTTCCGCCGATTCATGTGAATTCGAAGGTGCATCCACTTTTCAGCGATCTCATTATGAAGGCGCTGTCGAAGGATCCGGCGCAGCGCTACCAAACTGGCAAGGAACTGCTCGAAGACCTGGAGAAATGCAAGGAATCGAAGACTCTGGTGGCCAAAAAGCCGGAGGCCCCGAAGGGCCCCGCGGCTCCCGACAAGGCGAAAGCAGCGGCACAATCGAAGTTTGCCACGCCGCCCACGCCAAAACCGGCTGCACCGAGGGCCGTATCCCTACCCGTTCCCGCATCGCCAAGTCTGGCCAAGCCTGCTCCCGCACTGGCGGTTCCAGCCTCACGTCCGGCGGAAACCAAGTCCGTGCTGGCCAAGCCAAGTGAAGCGAGACTTGCCACGCCTTCTCCGGCAAGGGCGCCGGGTCAATCGGCCCTAGCCAAGCCGTCGTCGCTGGCTGCTCCGAAAGCGACTGCAGCAGCTGCCGGCGTTGGAGGGTACGAATCTTCGCCGTCGTCTTCTAAAACCCAAGAACTCGACCTGTCGGATCAGTTCATTAGTTCGAGCGTCAAGGCGACCATTCAGGCGACCCAACCCCAGTCCGCGTACATGTCTTCGGCTGTGGCCGACGAAGTTCAGGCGCCCCAGGTCGAAACCTTCCAGCCGCAGGTAGCGGGCGATACTCCGAAAATTGCAGTTGATCCGATGATGGCCGAAGGCGGTCGTGGCGGCCCCAGCGGCGTGAGTTTTTCGGAAATGACCGAACTGCCGCCGCTCAAGGAAGAAGTCTACGTTGCGCCGCCTCCGCCCCCGCCATCAACGTCGGCATATCAGCCAGTGCATGGCGCTGCTCCTTCGTCAACGATGTTTGATGGCGACGTGAAGGCCGAAGAGAAGCCCAAGGTGCAGCCGCGCGAAGTGGCCCAGAAGGCAATCAAAGAGATCAAGAGCGTTCCACCCAGGCTGATGCTTTACGCCCTGGGCGGTGCGGCAGCGCTGATTCTGCTCATCGGCATCGGGGTGACGATTTACATTCACAGCTTGAACAGCGACGATGACTCGGGCGCCGGACGCGCTGCAGCCGTTGCGGAAACTCCAGCGCAGCCGGATGCCAGCCAGCCCGCACCAAAGAAAGCCCCCGCCCCCGTCGCGGCCCAGCCCGCCGAGATTTCTGAGCCTGAGCCTGTTGAAGCTCAGCCAGTGGCGACTTCGAAATCGCATAACTCCCGGAAGAAGGCAGGTGCGGCGCCGGTGGTCATTCCCGGGCAACTGGCCGTTGATTCCACACCCCAGGGCGCCCAAGTGCAAGTGGATGGCCGGAACGAACCGAGCTGGGTTACTCCATTTGCTTTGTCGAATCTTCAGCCCGGGCAACATTCCATTACCGTCAGCAAACCGGGCTATACCACCGACACGCGTTCGGTGGAGGTGACTTCCGGCAACCGTGCGACGACGGTGGTCCACCTCGCCCAGTTGATGGCGACGCTCGTTGTGAAGACCGATCCTGCTGGAGCCAGCGTCTACGTGGACGGCCGTGATGTGGGGACGAAAACGCCCGCGCAGGTCAGTGTGGACAAAGGGCAGCACGTGGTTCTGGTCCGGATGATGGGCTACATTGACGAGACCATGAACGCGCAGTTCGTGCTTGGGCAGACGTTCAACTTTGCTCCGACGCTGCGGCCTCTCGGCAACGCCGACAACATCAAGACTGTGGGCAAGATGTCGAAGCTGTTCGGCGGAAAGGGTGTGCAGCCCGGCCAGGCGACGCTCAGCATCCGCACCCAGCCCAAGGGTGCGCAGGTTGCGATCAACCAGCACATCATGGAAAAGAATTCGCCGCTTGATGTGGCGCTTGATCCCGGCAACTACGTGATCGACATTACGCTGACCGGGTATGAGACGGTGCACAAGGTCGTCTCTGCCGACAAGGGTGGCAAAGTGGTAGTGGACGAAGTGCTGCAGCGGCAGTAAGGCTTGCTTCCTGCCGTCTGAACTGACCGGCTCGGAAAGCCTTCACCGAGAATTGTTGGTGCGGGTTCTGTTGCTGGATTCCGTTCTTTCTTTATTCCTCCTTGAGTCCCGAGGGCTCTTTTCGTGGTTTCCCTGGGCTCGTCTTCATTGCTTCCTTCCTATTTCGATCCTCTCCAACTCTTTAGCTTGGAAGTGATCACTCCCACAACGGGCGCCAGCCTCGAGCTATTCGAGGTAGCTTGTCTGAAGCGCCCTGGCTTTCGGATGTCCCAACTGTCCCTCACTCGCATGGGGAGGTTGCGGGGGCCGCGAGTTTCCTAGGACTTGCGCCGCGCCACATCCGGGTCCTACGCGATTCACATTAGTGAAAGCAGAATTCTCAGTGAAGGTTGTTCGTCACATACCGCGAAAATATCTGTGGAAAACTTCGGTCTCGGTAGTTGTGCAATTTGAATTTCCCGCAGGTCGAACGTTAGCGGTTAATCGTGCGTTTTGGAAAGTACGGATTCGTATCAGGGCTTTGCTTCAGCGATGCCGCCAGTTAACACGAGACCCGAAGGCTTCAGCCGCTGGCTCTCACCGGTTACAGTCGCAGCGGCCGAAGCCGGATGTGTGCTGAGTGCTGATGCGGCGTGCCTGAAGCTGAAGGCGCGCCCTGATACGAATCCCGACCAAACTGTACCAATAGCGAACCTTCAGCTTTTCTTCACACAGCTGTGCGAGCTCATTTTCATATTCATTTCACAATCACGCAACCCAGTTGAAACATGGCGCCATTATGTTAAGTCCCGAGACCCGGTCCGGTACCGGTGCGCGTGCCGCAGAGCGCGGCTACGGCCCTGAAACACTGGTTCCCGCAGGGCACAGGAGGACGTAATGATCCATTCTCTGAAGTCAAATGCACCCAGAAAAACGATGGCACTGCTGCTTGCGCTGACCACCGCCCTGGGACCCACGCTCATGCCCGCGTTTGCCACTTCCAATTCGAAGCCGAAAGATGCGCCGACCGCCACGCCGATCAAGCACCTGGTGGTGATCTTCCAGGAAAATGTTTCCTTCGACCACTACTTCGGAACGTATCCGGCCGCGACGAATCCTGCGGGAGAACCCAAGTTCATAGCATCGCCCAACACTCCGACGGTCAACGGGCTCAACAACGCGCTGTTGAACGCCAATCCCAACCTCAATCCAGCCAACGGCGCTGGCGCGTCGAACCCCTTCCGGCTGGATCGTTCCCAGGCCGTGACCTCGGACCAGGACCACAACTATCTGGCCGAGCAACAATCATTTGATGCAGGACTGATGGATCTGTTTCCTCTGGATGTCGGCGCAGGCGGCAGCAGCATTGTGATGGGCTACTATGACGGAAACACCGTGACGGGATTGTGGAACTATGCTCAGGCCTTCGCCATGAGCGACAATTCCTACGGCACGACGTTCGGACCCTCCACGCCGGGCGTGATCAATCTCGTCTCTGGGCAGACCAACGGTGTTGCCGCTATTGTGAACGGGACGAACTTCGAAGTAAGCGGGGGCAGCGATGGATCCCTCACCTTGATCGGGGATGCGGACCCGCTCGGCGATGTGTGCTCCAATGCCACGCGCAACCAGGTTACGATGGGCAGCAAGAATATTGGCGACCTGTTGACCGGGGCTGGCGTGACCTGGGGATCGTTCATGGGTGGTTTCAACCTGTCGACTGTCAATTCCAACGGAACGACGGGCTGCGCGCGCAGTTCGGCCAACGCCGTTAATGGCGTGGCTACAGGCGACTACATTCCCCACCACTCGTTCTTCAACTACTTTGCGTCCACAGCGAATCTGGCCCACACCCGTCCGGCTTCGCTGGCAGAGATCGGTAACGCCGGGCCGGCAAACCACCAGTATGATCTGCAGGATTTCTACACCGCCGCCGCAGCAGGACGTCTCCCTGCGGTGAGCTTCCTGAAGGCGCAAGCCTACCAGGACGGCCATGCGGGTTACTCAGATCCTCTGGACGAGCAGACATTCCTGGTGAACACCATCAACTTCCTGCAAACCTTGCCTGCGTGGAGAAGCACGGCAGTGGTCATCGTGTACGACGACTCGGACGGATGGTACGACCACCAGATAGGGCCGATCGTCAACACCTCAACCGGACCGCAGGATGGTCTGACCGGACCCGGCGCCTGCGGCTCTGGGGCTACGTCGCTGCCCGGCCTGAATTCGGCCAACGAGCACGCTCTTGGCCGGTGCGGCTATGGTCCCCGGCTGCCGCTGCTAGTAGTCTCGCCCTGGGCTAAACAGAACTTCGTCGATCACAGCATCACAGACCAGACATCAGTCATTCGGTTTGTTGAAGATAACTGGCTTGGAGGACAGCGCATTGGCTCCGGTTCGTACGATGCCATCGCCAACTCGCTCGGCCAGATGTTCAACTTCAACAGAATTCGGTTCAACGGCTACCTGTTCCTGAATCCAAGCACGGGGCAGCCTTTCTTCTGATCGTGAGGCGCAGTTAGTCGGGCCCAAGAAAACAGGGCATGCGAACAGCGTTCGCATGCCCTGTTGATTTCTCGTCTTAAAGTTAGTGCGGTAGCTTGAAGTCCACAGTGACTTGGGTCTGAATCTCCACGGGCTCGCCGTTGAGCATATAAGGCTTGTACTTCCACTGCTTGACGGCATCTACAGCGGCCTTGGTCAGCAGCGGCTCTCCGCTTAGAACCTTGACTGTGGAAATGTTGCCGGACGGGGCGATGGTTGCGATCAACAGGACGGTGCCCTCAACATGCATGGTCAGGGCGTTCCGCGGGTAGGCGGGCTGCACTTTCTTGATCAGCAATCCCTGCGACACGCCTTGCGAGATGTTCAGGGCCTGAAGGACTGGCTTGGGCGCGTTCACAGCGCCGCTGACAAGGTTCGGCGGCGGTGCACCGGAACTTGGCGGAGCCATCTCAATCAAGCTGGGAGCCGGAGAATCTGGAGCCGCTGGCTTGGTGTGAACCGCTGGAACGGAACCGCCTTTGACCAACCGCGGCGTCGCGTCAGTCTTGGCCGATGAAGCAGACTTGCTTGCCGGGGACGAGGCGGCAGTTGAGGATTTTGTGGATAGAGCGGACGGAGCGGCCTTCTCAGGCACCGACTCAGTATCGTCTGTGTCGGTACTCGTGGCCGGCGCAGCAGCGTTCGCGGAAGGCTGCGTGTTGGGCGAAGAGGCCGAGGTCGAAGTCGTCGTTACCGCAGGTTTGGGCGCAACGCTGACCGGCTTGGCAGTCTCCGGCGTGCCGACGGGAGCGGGTAGCGTGGTCGTCTGGCTGACGGCAGGTTGACTTGCGCGGCCCTGGAAATAGGTCCATCCGGCGTAGAGTCCCGCTGCAACCAGTATGGCTGCGGCTACTCCCAACAGGATCTTCTTGGTTCCGCCAGTGGACTCGGCAGGAGCGTTGGCCCCACCAAATGTGAATGATGCCGCAGCTGCATGGGAACTGTGCGACTCGCTCGCGACTGCGTCCGCTGGTTTGTCGAACGGAACATCCGCTGGAGCGGCGGCGGCTGGTGATGTTTCTGCACTGTGAGAATGTTGGGCTTCACGGGCTGGAGCAGGAGCACTGGCAGCTCCTCTGCCGAATGTGGCTGTTGGCGCGGCCGGCGACGCGTTCTTAAATCCGGAGGTCACTTCTATGGAGGCCGCATGGCTTCCCAAGATCGGCATCCGTGGCGCGGGCGCAACCGGGGCTGCCGCCTGTGGCGGCGCGGATTCTCCCGCATTAATTTTGGGCAGAGCTTCGTCATGCGCGGCAGGGGCCGAACTGGCTGCGGCAGCCTTCACGGGCACGGCGCTTACTACCGGCCTTGTCACGGGAAGAGTGGCTGGACGCGGAGTCGGGGCCACCGGTGACGCTGCCGGTTTGGCAGTCGCCGCTGGTCTGGTCGCAGCAGGTTTCACCGGGGACGCTGCAGGCGGGGGAGCGGTTGCCACCGGAACTCCTGGCTTGGCCGGTTCACCCTTACGCAGCAGCCCGCGGGCTACGCGCAGTGTTCCCTTGGACTGTTCGATGTTGATGGGTTTGGTCAGGACCAGGTTGGCGCCGATACGGAACGCCTTCGCTACCCCGGCCTGACCTTCCACCACGGCTACGGCAAGCGACGCCTGGTTTGACGTCGAATTTCGCGCGCTCTTGAATAAAAGCGTGGCGTTCTGCTCGTTATCACAGTCAACCACAACAGCGTCGAAATGTTCGCCCATCAACCGCTTAACGGCGGCGAAGGGTTCCATGCAGGACTCGACGGAAAATTCCAGTTCGCCCAGGACTTGCGTCACCGTGCGAGCGGCCTTTTCATCGGGACAAAAGAGAAGAGCTCGGTAAGCCATACCAAGGTCATCGTAGGTACAGCCGTAAGGCCCAGCAAGTTACGCTGGTAATTCGAGTTCTGCTGATTTTTGTGGTGTTGCGTTTAGCCGGGGAAAGCGCTGGGTGAACTGTCTCTGGCTTACGCTAGGCCATGAACCAACGTAAGAAGGAGCGCCCAGGGACGCATACAATAGCGGTCCATGCTGTCGATACCTGCCACGCGATCCGGACGAGTGCCGCTGTGGCTCAAGGTCGGCTGGACGGTCTGGCTGATCGTTTGGGCGCCCGTGTATTGGCGGCAGTATGGATCGCAGAATTTCGTATACTTCTGCGATCTGGGGAATGTGCTGATTGGGATTGGCCTGTGGCTGGAGAGCCCGCTGATTTTTTCGTGGGTGGCCTGCGGATTGTTGTTGTTCCAGTCGCTGTACACCGTGGATCTTGCGGGCGCGCTGCTAATGGGGCGCCACATCATCGGCGGCACGGAATACATGTTCGATCCGGGATTGCGTCTTGCGATTCGCCTGCTCAGTTTGTTTCACGTGGTAACTCCACCGCTGTTGCTATGGGCGATTTGGCGGATGGGTTATGACCGGCGGGGATGGAAGTTGCAGACGCTGATGTCGTGGATCGTGGTGCCGATCAATTTCTTCTGGCGGCCGGAGCAGAATGTGAACTGGGCTCGGGGGCCGTTCTTTCATGAGCAACACGCGATGCCGGGGTGGGTGTACCTGGTGGGGTATTTGCTCGTGGTGCCGCTGTTCGTTTATTCTCCTACGCACCTACTTCTGAACTGGCTCAGCCGCCGCTGGCAGGCACGACGTTCACAGTGAGCGATGTAGTTGCAGGCCGCGACCGCGAGGCGGCCAGATGCCGACGATTGGCTATTCGTCTTCTCTGACGTCACAATCTAGAGACCAGGGTTTCGAGGGTACGGGCTGTTAACACCAGCTAACGGTCTCGATGGGGTTTCTGCTCGCGTTGCCATACAATTCTCTGTGCGGGGTGCCCTCCCATGACCTACGTGATGAAGCAAAAGCTCTTTTCCTGGGGCGACGATTTTGTCATCAAGGATGAGACTGGCCAAGACCGCTTTTTCGTTGACGGCAAGGCTTTCAGCCTAGGGAATCAGCTCTCATTCCAAAACTCGTCTGGCACACCGTTGGCGTACATCAGCCAGAGGCTGTTGAGTTGGGGCCCCACGTATGAGATTTCTCGTAACGGCCAATTGCTGGCAACGGTACACAAGGAGCTGTTTACCTTCTTCAACTGTACCTTCACCATTGAAGGCGAGGGAGCGAACCATCTGCACGCCCAGGGAAACTTCACTGACCACGATTACGTCTTTACCCGTGACGAACAGCAGGTAGCCCAGGTTTCCAAGCAGTGGTTTGCGTTGTCAGATACATATGGCGTGCAGATTGCTCCCGGCCAGGATGACGTCCTGATTCTTGCATGTACTGTTGTCATTGATATGTGCTGCTACCCAGACGGCCAGAGATAGCCTTCCCGCCGTCATTTTGATTTGAGCCTAACAACCTCCCTTGTTACGCTTCATTGACCCTGATCGGCCAATTCTCAACTTGTGTAATCGCAGGGCTGCGCAAAATATCCTGTATCATCCCACAGCTTGGCATCCTTGATTGTGGAGCACGGGCTCGCTGCCAGCCTCATGCACTCGCGCGACTGGCAGCGGTCGTACTACGAATCATCTCGATCTACCCCGGTATTCCGATGCTCAATTCCGCCCTGCGCTTTCTCCGCGACAATTCCCAATCGAAGGCCACGCGCGAGACGAATACGGATGTGAACAGGTTCGTTGTCAGGCCGATCACCAGAGTGGTCGCGAATCCCTTCACCGCCGGAGTCCCGAAGAAGAAGAGAAAGATGCAGGAGACGACCGTGGTCACGTGAGTATCCACCAGGGTGGCAAAGGCTTTGGAGAACCCGGCTGCCAGAGCGGCCGTAGATGACTTGCCCGATCGTAGCTCTTCGCGAATGCGCTCAAAGATCAGCACATTGCTGTCCACCGCCATACCGATGGTGAGGACTGCGCCGGCGATTCCCGGCAACGTCAGCACCACCCCGAAACACGCCAGGGCGGCCATCAGCAGCAGTCCGTTCAACAGCAAGGCAAGCGTTGCGTTGGCCCCCGACCCGCGGTAGTAAAGCAGCATGGCCGCAACCACGGCCGCAAGGCCGGCCGCACCCGCCTGCAGCCCGTGACGGATGGAGTCTGCGCCCAGAGATGCCTCCACGGTCCTCTGCTGCACGACATCGATCGTCGCGGGGAGTGCTCCAGAGCGCAGGTTGGCGGCGAGATCCTCGGCCTCCTCGCGATTGTGAGCACCGCGAATCTGACCCGAGTCGCGAATGACATCCTCAATTACCGGAACGCTGAGGATCTCGTCGTCGAGCACGATCGCGGAACGGTGCCCGATGTTTGCTTCTGTGTACCGTTCGAAACGCGCCGCCGCGTCCTGGCTCAAGGTGAACGCGGTGACGGGTTGGTCCATCGCGTCGGCAGCTTCGCGGGCGTCGCGCAAGTCCGTACCGCGGACTACGGGTGGGCTGTCCAACAGGTACCAACTGATCGCCCGGTACGCCGCCGGCTTGGTTGCCACCAGCTTAAGGTTGGAAGGCACAATGCCGTCGTGCTGCGCCGCGGCGCCCGCCGGGCTGGTGTAGGGACCGCCCGCAACGGAATACCATTCGAGGACGCCTCGGCTCTGCAGCAAGTTCCTTATTCTCGAAGGATCGTTGATGCCTGGAAGCTGCACCAGGAGTTCGTTGCCCCGGCTGCCGTACGTTTGCACCGTTGCTTCGGAAAGCCCGTAGGCGTTGATGCGACGCTGCAGAATTTGGCGCGTCTGCTCGACAACTTCACGCCGTCGTTCCGGGGATGCGTCTTCGACGTTGACGCGGAGGATCAAGCCAGCTCCTCCCCGCAAGTCAAGTCCGAGGCGCAAAGGCGCGCGGAGTATGGCGAAGGCGCTGGCCAGCACGATGGCGACAATGAACAGAGTCTTCCGGATCAGTGGTCTTTTCATTGCACACCTCCGGCGGACAAAGATGCGTGCGGTGCTTTCGATCCGGCGCGCCACTGCTCCCAGGCGAGCAGAATCGGGCTGGCGATGAAAATCGACGAGAAGGTACCGACGACGATGCCGATCACCAGCGCGAGAGAGAATCCATGCAATACGTCGCCGCCGAAAAGGAGCAGGGAGAGGGCCGTGAGCAGCGTCAGTCCGGAAGTCAGGAAGGTGCGGCTGAGTGTCTGGTTGATGCTGCGGTTGATCGTTTCAGCCAGAGGCTCGCGCTGATGGGTACGGCGATTTTCCCGGATACGATCGAACACCACGATGGTGTCATTCATGGAGTAGCCAACCAGCGTGAGCAGAGCGGCCACCACCGTGAGCGAGATTTCCTGATGGAGCAGCGAGAACAAGCCAACGGTGATAAGCGCGTCGTGCGCCATGGCTAGCACGGCGGCCACGCCATATGCCGGTCGGAAGCGGTACGACAGGTACAGCAGCATGCCGCCCGAGGCCCCGGCCGTCGCCATGAGAGCCTGGCGGCGCAAGTCCTGGCCGATTTGCGGGCCGATCGCTTCAAAATTGCGGATCGAGTATCCCGTAGAAACCGTGGACAGAGCATGGTCCATCGTCTGCCGCACCTGCGTTAAGGGTCCTCCGGCAGGGAGCTCAGCTGAGACGAGGACTTCGTTAGAGCCGGTCAGATCGTGCGCTGAGACTACGGATACACCCCTCAACCGGGACGAGACAGCGGCCCGTATGCGGTCGACTGGAGGTGTGCCTTCCCAGCGAACCTCCATTTCGGCGCCACCCTTAAAGTCGATGCTATACAGCGGACCACCTTTGGCAAACAGACTGACGAATCCGGCGAGAAGAAGAATCAACGAAGGCAAGATGAACCACCACTTCCTGCCCAGGAAATCAAAATGCGTGTCTCGAAATAGTTCCATATGTAAGCCTCTCCAATGCAAATCGTTTGTTCGAATCGTGGAATCTACGGACGCCAGAACGCACCTCACGAGAACGCACTCGTGGATGCTTCGTCATGCGCCGCATCGATTTTGAGAATTGCTTAGGAGAAGCTTGGTGGGGGACGTCGATGGAGAGGGCCGTAGTGTGGATGAGCGGCGACTGCAATCTCGCGAGATCTCTCACTGGCGGAGATGGCCCGGAACGTGAGCTCGAGATTGGCAGATCGAACAGCGGGTCCGCAGCGCTCGAAATGCGACTGCACGAACGGGGTGCCAGAAGGTGATGCGACGGATGCCAGCGGAGCAGTCGGTGCGGACGCAACGGCGGAGCCGCCTATCGGAAGGTTAGTACGTCCGTCGAAGGCGAACATGGCCACAAAAGCGACGAAAGCGCCTAGTGCCCAGACGTAACTGGTCCGCGAACGCATAGAGACGAGCTTAACAGAAGATCCCGCGATCAGAATAGGCGCGGCCGAGGAGACTTATGGGGGGAGTTTGCAGCATCGCTTCGTTGCCCCTTGTGGGGTTCCGTGCGTCCGCGGGGGTTTCTGGTTTGGTCGACGCCTAGCGGGTTTTGCCGGACTCGCCTGGTTCCTTGCGCACGGCGGACTCGGGTTGTGGGTACTCGATCGATCCCTTGAAGGAAGAGATGTCTTCCTCGTGGAAGTCGGGGAAGGGCAACTGCTTGCCGTCGCGCAATTCTGCAATCTTCTTGACGGCGCTCTCGGCTTTTTCTTTCTCGACTCCGGCATCGCGGCCTAGATAGAGAGTCTGGGAGGGGAGTGCAAGGCCCCCGCCGGAGTCTTCCATCACATCCAATATGCGCAGCAGCAAATCTTCGCGGACAGCGGCGTATTCATTGAAGTCTTGCGTCAGTATGTAGGAGAGAACTTCCACACTGAGAGAACTGCCTGCGATATCGGTGAGTCGCACACGGACGGTTTTGGTTTCGACTTTGGGATGGCTGTAGAGCAAACGGCGGATTTCCGAGAGTAAGAAGCGGAGGTGGTCGGGCTTGGTCTCGCTGCGCAGGCCGAGATTCGTTTTGAAAAGAATCTTGTCGCGGCGGCTGAGATTCTCGAGATTGATCGTGGCGACGGTGCCGTTGGGAATGGCGAGCAGAGTGCGTTCCTCGGTGCGGATGCGGGTGGAGCGCAAGCCGATGTCTTCCACGACTCCCGTGCGATCTCCGAAACGGCAGACATCTCCGACCCGAAAGACTTCGTCGCCGAGGACAGACACGCCACCGAAGAGATTCTCTATCGTCTTCTGCGCGCCGAAACCGATCGCCAAGCCGCCGATGCCGAGGCCCGCGAGGGCTGTGCTCATGTTGAAGCCGAGGTTGCCGAGTATCGCCAGAACACCCACGACAAAAATAACGGCTTTGAGGATGCGTTCCCCCAGCAGCATGAGCGATCCTGTGCCTACGTGCCCATGAGCCAGGGCTCGAGTGCGCACGCGGTACAGCGACCATCGAACGGCGCGCCAGAGAATCCAGGTGGCGCTGACGATGAGTGCGACGGAAGTGACCTGAAAGTAATAATGGCGCGGCAGCAGCGCGATGCCCAGATAGCGGACGAATACCTGATGTACCAGCGTGCCTGCGAGCATCCATGCTGGCGCCGATACTGAGCGCCAGTTCGCGATCTCGATTTGGCCGCGTCTCCGTGCCCACCACCGCAGGGGAATTTCCAGCAGCACCAGCACGAGCCAGCCGAGCGCCGCAGCCACGGGCAGCGCAAGCAACAGAGCCAGCCACTGCCATAAGGGCACTCCCGCGACCTGATGTTTCACCAGCACGCTGGGAAGCTTGTGCTCGACCTGACGTGCCTGGACCTGATCGTAAAGCTCGGGGATCTTGGTGAGCGTGTCGGAGGAGATCAGCCAGATCTTGCCTGCGTTCGGATCGGACAAGCGCACGACCTCGAGGTCGGTCTCCACATCGCCCGACGACATGGTGCCAAGCTTCTGACGGCCGAGTGGAACGCCTTCCTGCGGAGTTCCTTCGGGCTGATTACTCCAGCCCTTCGGAGCGCCGGTGAACGCGTGGTTCAACACAAAATCGAGCTTGTTCGCCAGTGGCTCGCCCTCGGACTGGCGGCGCGCGGCGCTCATTTGAAGGTATTGCGCAGCGATGCTGTAGTCGCCCGCTTGCGCTGCGTGGAGAAAGCCGAGCACGGTGCTCTGGGGTGTGCTTCGTCCCAAGGGATCGGCGGGGGTACTGGACGTGCCGGCTGCGGGTGACGATTGCAGCAGATTGCTGAGGGGCGACTGCGCACTGGAGGGAAAGCTGGTGCCTAGGCAAAGCAACGAGATGAGTAGCGATTCGGGGAGGCGACGAAAAACCATGTTGCAGAATGAGAGTAGAACCCTGAGGCGGTGGTGGGAATTCGCTTGGAGGCGTCCGGTGCCGCGGGCCTGGAAGGGATTTCCTTCGGCAAGCTCAGGGCAGGCATTTGCTTCGCTCAGAATGAAAGGATCGAGTTTGAGGAAGTCGTTCGGAGTTCCTTTGAGCAAAAAGGGCATAGTCTTCTCCGGCTGCCGTTGTAGCAGACATCACCCGCGCTTGGGCCGATAGATGTCGGTGCTCGTGCCGAAGAAGACTTCGGCGGATTCCATGATCGTCTCTGACAATGTTGGATGCGGATGAATCGTCAGAGCTACGTCACTAGCGAGTGCGGCCATTTCGATGGCGAGAACGCCCTCGGCGATCATCTCACCAGCGCCGGCGCCGACGATGCCGACTCCAAGCAGGCGTTCGGTCTGCGGATCGAAGAGGAGCTTGGTCAAGCCTTCCGGGCGGTCGAGCGTAACGGCTCGGCCCGAGGCAGCCCAGGGGAACTTTGCGACTTTGATCTCGATGTTTTCCTTTTGCGCCTGGGTCTCGGTAAGGCCACACCACGCGATTTCGGGATCGGTGAACACGACGGCGGGGATCGCGTTCGGTTCGAAGGCGACTTTGTGCCCGGCGATGGCTTCGACGGCGGTGCGGCCTTCGTGCATCGCCTTGTGGGCCAGCATGGGCTCGCCGACTACGTCGCCGATGGCGTAGATTTCCGGGTCATCGGTCTGCAACTGCTTGTTGACCTGAATGAAGCCGCGCGGACCGACTTGCACGCGTGTCTTCTCGAGACCTGGAATTTCAGAGTTTGGCTTGCGGCCGACGGACACGAGGACCCGGTCGAATAGTTTTTCCTGGGCGTTGCCGTCTTGCCCTTTGAGCGTTGCGCGGATGCCGGCACCTTCCTCTTTGACCGACTCGACCGTCGTGTTGAGCAGGATTCCGTCGAATAGTTTCTCCAGTCGCTTGTGCAGCGGGAGGACGAGATCGCGATCCGCGCCGGGGAGCAGGCCGGGAAGCATTTCGACGACGGTTACACGCGTGCCGAGTGCGGCATAGACGGAGCCGAGTTCGAGACCGATGTATCCGCCACCGACGACGAGCAGGCTGCCGGGGATGTCTTCGAGATTGAGCGCGCCGGTGGAGTCCATCATGCGCGGTGTGTCGAGCTTCAATGTCGGAACAATCGCAGGGCGAGAGCCGGTCGCGATGATGATGCGGTCGAACGCCAGTGTTTCTTCGGAACCATCTGACTTCGTGACACGCAGAGTGGTGGAGGCGGCGAAGGCCGCACGGCCTTGCACATATTTCACTTTGCGCTGCTTCGAAAGCACGCCGAGGCCTCCGGTCAATTTCTTGACCACGCTCTCTTTCCACGAACGGAGGCGCGCCAAGTCGATTTTCGGCGCGGCGAATTCGATTCCCCAGTCTTTGGCCTGATGCGACTCTTCCAGCAGTTTGGCCACGTGCAGGAGTGCTTTCGACGGGATGCAGCCACGGTAGAGGCAGACGCCGCCCGGGTTTAGCTCGGGATCGATGAGCGTGACAGTCATGCCGAGGTCGGCAGCGAGGAATGCGGCGGCGTATCCACCGGGACCGCCACCGACCACGGCAATGTTGTGGAATTGGGATTCAGTCATGGGGATGAATAAGTTTCTTCGTAGAGACGTAGCAAGCTACGTCTCTACGATCTGATTTTCCTCAGCCTTGCACCGACAGCAGGAACGGCTGCTCAAAGGCTTCCGCGATCCAGCGCAGGAAGCGGGCGGCATCGGCTCCGTCAATCAGGCGGTGATCGTAGGAGAGCGAGAGCGGCAGAATCAGCCGCGGCTCGAACTTGCCGTTGATCCACTCGGGCTCCATGCGTGACCGCGATAGGCCCAGGATCGCGACTTCAGGGTAGTTCACGATCGGCGTAAAGCCGATGCCGCCGATGCCGCCCAGGTTCGTGATGGTGAACGTACCGCCTTCCATGTCGGCGGGTGTAAGTTTCTTGTCACGCGCCTTCTTGGAGAATTGAGACAATTCGACGGCCAGTTCGACGATGTTCTTCTTGTCCACGTCCCGAATCACAGGAACCAGCAGACCCCGGTCTGTGTCGGCGGCCACGCCAATGTGGATGTACTGCTTGTAGATGATTTCTTCCTTCTCCACGTCGATGCTGGCATTGAACTGCGGGAAAACTTTGAGCGCGGCAGCGCAGACCTTCAGCGCAATCGCCGTCACCGTCATCTTGCCACCGGCTTCTTGTGCTTTCGGAGCAAAACGCGCGCGCAGTTGCTCGAGTTCGGTAATGTCGGCGCGGTCGTGTTGCGTAACGTGCGGAACAGTATTCCAGGCTTCTGCCAGGTGCTCGGCTGTCTTGCGGCGAACTCCGCGCATCGAGACGTGTTCGACCTTCCCCCATTTGGCGAAGTCGGGAAGTTGAGGCTGAGCGAAGTGTCCGGCGCGCGGCGGCGCCTGTGCCGCGGTAAATGCCGCCGACACCAAAACTTTTGCGTGAGCTTTGACGTCGTCCTCGAGGATGCGGCCGCCGGGGCCTGTGCCTTTGACGTCGTAGATGTCCACCCCGACCTCACGCGCCAGTCGCCGTACATGAGGCGCCGCGGGAACGGGTTGGCGATGTTCTGTGCCCGCGACCTTGCCCAGTTGCACGGGCATGCTGAATACCGGCGGGGCTGGTTGCGGTTGGTCGGGAGGCAGCGCCTGTTCTTCGGTCTTACCCTCGGCACGAATCGCTGCCTGAAACGCCAGGCGCGCTCCATGCTGCCCGGTTACGTACTCGACCGGAGCGTTGCGCGCACGGGTGGGCTCAGGTTGCGCGGGAGATCCGCCTTCGAGGGTGAAGATCACCTGGCCAACTTTGATCTTCTCGCCCTCTTTGACTTTTACCTCTTTCACGATGCCGGTGATCGACGAAGGCACTTCGATGACGGCCTTGTCCGTTTCCAGCTCCATGACCGGCTGGCCTTCTGAGACCTTGGTGCCGGGAGCGATCATCAAGCGGACAAGATCGCCTTGCGAGATGTTCTCGCCGAGCTCGGGGAGCTTGAATTCGCTGGGCCCGGAGGCTGCTGAGATAGCCGCGGCCGGAGCGCTGGCTGGCGGCGCGGCGGCAGGCGATGCACTCAGCTGAACTGGTGCTGAGGTTGCAGCGGCGGCCCGTGCGGCAGGCTCGACGGAAGCTTTGGCTTCCGTTCCGTCCACGGTGAAAATTACTTGGCCAACCTTGATCTTGTCGCCCTCTTTTACGCGGATTTCCTGCACGGTTCCGCTCACCGACGAAGGCACTTCGACGACGGCCTTGTCAGTTTCGAGCTCCATGACGGACTGGCCGACGCTGACCGTGGCGCCCGGCGCAATCATGAGGCGCACGAGGTCGCCCTGTTCGATGTTTTCTCCCAGCTCGGGAAGTTTGAATTCAATCAAAGCGTCGGTTCCTTTTTGTGAGATCTTGTCGCACCGCCCAAAGTGCAATGCGTGATGACGTCCTTAACTCGCATTGTAGAGACGTTGCTGGCAACGTCTCTGCCTGCAGCACCGCGAGCCCAGAGCTTGCCGGCACCGCCGGTAGAGACGTAGCAAGCTACGTCTCTACGGATCGCGTTAGCTGACCGCCGGGTTCACCTTTTCGGGATTGATCCCCAGTTCCTGAATCGCGCGCTTGACCACGTCAGTGCCGATCTTCTTCTCCCGCGCCAGCGCTCCCAGAGTTGCGAGCACGATGTGCTTGGCGTCGACTTCGAAGAAATCACGCAATGCAACGCGGCTCTCGCTGCGCCCGAAGCCGTCGGTTCCGAGAGAGACGAGCTGTCCGGGCACCCACTTGCCCAGGCTCTCCGGCAGCACCTTCATGTAGTCAGAGGCCGCGATGAACGGTCCGACAGCGTCTTTCAAAGTCTGGGTGACATACGGAACCCTCGCCGCGTCGCCGGGATGCAGCATGTTCCAGCGCTCGCAATCGTTGGCGTCGCGATAGAGTGCCTTGTAGCTGGTGACGCTCCACACATCGGCGCCGACGCCGTACTTTTCTTCCAGAATCTGCTGTGCTTTGAGCACTTCGTACATGATCGTGCCACTGCCCAGCAGTTGTGCCCGCAGATTGGCGTCGCTCTTGGTCGACGCCTTGAACCGGTAAAGCCCTTTCAGCACCCCCTCGCGCACATTGTCGCCGGCGGGCATTCCGGGCATGGGCAGAGGCTCGTTGGTGACAGTCAGATAGTAAAAGATCGACTCCTGATCGACGTACATCCGCTTGATGCCATCCTGAATGATGATGGCGATCTCGTAGGCAAACGCTGGATCGTAGCAGAGCAGGTTCGGCACGGGGAGCGCGAGCACGTGGCTGTGACCGTCCTGGTGTTGCAGGCCTTCGCCGGCGAGGGTGGTGCGGCCAGCGGTGCCTCCGACCAGGAACCCGCGACAGCGCATGTCGGCAGCGGCCCAGATCAGATCGCCAATGCGCTGGAATCCGAACATCGAGTAATAGATGAAGAAGGGAATCGTGTTGATGCCGTGATTCGCATACGCGCAGCCGGCCGCAATGAACGAGCACATCGAACCGGACTCAGTAATGCCTTCTTCGAGGATCTGGCCGTTCTTGGCTTCTTTGTAGTAGAGCAGCGTGTCCATGTCGACGGGTTCGTAGTTTTGGCCGACACTGGAATAAATTCCCACCTGGCGGAAGAGCGCCTCCATGCCGAACGTGCGTGCTTCATCGGGAACGATGGGCACGATCAGCTTGCCGAGTTCGGGATCGCGCAGCAACTTCGCCAGCAGCCGCACGAAGACCATGGTGGTGGAAACTTCGCGTCCGTCGGTGCCTTTGTGGAACTCCTCGAAGTGCGCGTCGGGGACAGATTTCAGCGCTTCGGCCCGCACTTTGCGTGTAGGCATGTATCCGCCGAGTTGCTGGCGGCGAGCCTGCATGTATTTGATTTCGGCGCTGTCATCGGATGGGCGGTAGAACGGGGCGTTTTGCAGTTCGTCGTCGGGAATTGGAATTCCGAAACGCGAGCGGAACATCTGCAACTCGTCTTCGTTCAATTTCTTTTGCTGGTGGGTGATGTTCTTGCCCTCACCCGCCTCGCCCAGGCCGTAACCCTTGATCGTCTTGGCCAGGATGATGGTGGGTTGGCCCGTGTGATCCATCGCAGCGCGGTAGGCCGCGTGAACCTTGATGGGATCGTGGCCGCCCAGGCGCATGCGCGCCAGCTGATCGTCGGATAAGTGCTCGACCATTTTCAGCAGACGGGGATCGGTGCCAAACAGGTTTTGGCGGAAGTAGGCTCCGCTTTCGACGAAGTACTTCTGGTATTGCCCGTCGCTGACTTCTCCGAGTCGCTTGACCAGCAGGCCATCGCGGTCGCTCTGGATGAGGCTGTCCCAATCGGTGCCCCAAATGACTTTGATCACGTTCCAGCCAGCGCCACGGAAGATGGCCTCCAGTTCCTGGATGATCTTTCCGTTGCCGCGTACCGGGCCGTCGAGCCGCTGCAGGTTGCAGTTCACGACGAAAATCAGGTTGTCGAGTTTTTCGCGCGAGCCCAGCGTAATCGACCCGAGGGACTCCGGTTCGTCCATTTCGCCGTCGCCCAAGAACGCCCAGACTTTGCCTCCGGTGGTCTGTTTAAGCCCGCGATTCTCCAGGTACTTGATGAAGCGCGCGTGGTAAATCGCCTGGATTGGCCCCAATCCCATGGAGACGGTGGGGAACTCCCAGAACTCGGGCATGAGCCACGGATGGGGATAAGAACTGAGTCCTCCACCGGGCTTTAGTTCGCGGCGGAAGTTTTGCAGCTTCTCTTTCGAGATACGGCCTTCGAGATAGGCACGGGAATAGATTCCGGGAGCGGCGTGTCCCTGGAAATAGACGACATCGCGATCGCCGCCTTCCGTTTGCGCGCGAAAGAAGTGGTTGAACGCAACTTCATACAGGGTGGCGGCAGAGGCGAAAGTCGAGATGTGGCCGCCGATGCCTTCCTGAATTTTATTGGCGCGGACCACCATGGCTAGGGCATTCCACCGGACCAGGCTCTTGATGCGCCGCTCCATCTCCTGGCTGCCGGGGAATGGAGGCTGCTGCCGCGAAGCGATGGTGTTCTGATAGGGCGTTGTGGCGGAGAAAGGCAGGTTGATGCCGGCTTCGCGCCGTGCATGCAGAGCCAACTGCTGCAGTAAGCGGCCTGCCCGGTTGGGGCCGCCCTTGGAAAGGACATAGTCCAGGGAATCGACCCATTCCCTGGTTTCCAAAACCTCTAAACCGTCAGTTTCCGTCTGAGCCACGTCTGGTTTCTCCGTCGTAGAATGCGCAATGTTCCATCATAATTCAATGGAGAGGATTCTTGCTGGTGGGAGGGGTAAGAGCGATAACCACGAAGGGCACGAAGGTTCACGAAGGAACGCCGAACTTCGTGAACCCTCGTGTCCTTCATGGTTATGTCTTTTTGCGCCTCGCGGGAGACACGGCTGGTTTAGAATCGCGGCGGCGGGGAAGATCTGCAGGAGGACGTATGTTACGGATCGTGCTGCTCTTGGCCGTGGTGGTCGTGCTAGTGGTGCTCGTCCCGCGCCTGTTATCGCGTTCGGCCGCGCCCGCCGAAGGCAGCGCCGCTCCCGAGTTCACGCTCCCATCGCAGGAAGGCTCGGCAGTCAGCCTGAAGGACTACCGGGGGAAATGGGTGGTCCTTTATTTCTATCCCAAGGACCAGACACCGGGGTGCTCGCGCGAGGCCCACAACTTTCAAGTGGATCAGCCGAAGTATGCCGAGCGCAATGCGGTGGTGCTGGGCGTGAGCCTGGACAGTGTGGATTCGCACAAGAAGTTTTGCGCCAAGGAAGGCCTGAACTTCAAACTGCTGGCCGATACCGACCACAAGGTGACCGACTCCTACGGGTCGCTCACCAATCTCGGGCTGGTGAAGTTTGCCGCGCGGCATACCTTCCTGATCGATCCCAGCGGCAAGGTTGCGAAGGCCTATACCAGCGTGGATCCGATCAAGCACAGCGGCGAAGTTCTGGCGGAGTTGGATGCGCTGCAGAAGGCCGGTGATACGAGGACTCATCTGTAGAGATGTTGCTTGCAACGTCTCCGCCGGCACCAAGGCAACCGCAGAGTTCATTGCCACCGCCGGCAGAGACGTAGCAAGCTACGTCTCTACGATTCGATCCGCATTCCCCAACCTTCTTGACAGCGACGTACACTAACCACATGGCAACCGCAGCCAGAAATGATGTCCGCGAACCGGCCGGTAGGCCAGCGAAGTATCGCTTCCCGCCCGGCTTCCAGCGGAATCTGCTCTGGTTTGCGTTGCGCAAGTTTCGTCCGGCGAATCCGATTCTGCTGTTTCAGCACCTGGCCCGGGATTACGGGGACATCGCGCACTACAAGATCGGGTGGCATCACATCGTTTTCCTGAATCACCCGGACTACATCCGCGAAGTGCTAGTGGTGCAGAACGATAACTTCATCAAGGAGCGCACGGTGCAGCGCACCAAAATGCTGCTGGGCGAGGGCATGATCACCAGCGAGAGTGCTCAGCATCGTACGCAGCGACTGGTGGCGCAGCCGGCATTTCATCGCCAGCGCATTAGCGAATACGCCAACACAATGGTCGAGGAGGCAGCCCGGATGCGCGACAGTTGGCGGGACGCCGAGGAGCGCGACATTGCCATCGACATGATGCATCTCACGCTCAACGTGGTCGCGCAAACGCTGTTTGCCACCGATCTTCGTGGGGAAGTTGATGAACTCGCGGATGCCATCAACCGCATCATGGGCCTCTACAATTTTCTGGTGATGCTGCCTGCGGCGGAGTGGCTGGTGCATGTGCGGCCGCCAGGGCTGGCCGCGTTCGTGCGAGCGCGCAAGCGGATTGACGCGGTCGTCTACCGGATGATCGCCGCGCATCGTCAGCGACATTCCGAGGGTGGCAGCTTGCTCGATCTGATGCTCGCGGCCTCGCCGGATAAGAGCGCGGTGTCAGAGCAGTCGCTACGCGATCAGGTTATTACGATCTTCCTGGCTGGTTATGAAACCGTGGCCAACGCGCTCTCCTGGACTTGGTATTTGCTCTCGCAGAATCCGGAGTGCGAACGACTTTTCCACGAGGAAATTGACCGCGAGCTGCAGGGCCGTCTACCCACGTTCAACGACGTTCCGCGCTTACGCTATGTGGAGATGGTGCTGGCGGAATCCATGCGGCTGTATCCACCCGCGTGGGCGATGGGCCGCTACGCGCGCGCCGACTTTCAACTTGGCGATTTTTTCCTGCCGGCGAAGACGACGGTATTGATGAGCCAGTTCGTCACCCATCGCGATGCCCGGTTCTTTCCCGATCCTCTGCGCTTCGATCCGGAGCGTTTCACACCCGAAGCCCGGTCGCGGCGAACCAAGCTGACGTACTTTCCATTTGGCGCGGGAGTTCGGCAATGCATTGGCGAGTCGTTTGCGTCGATGGAGGGCGTGCTGCTGCTAACTACGCTGGCGCAGAAATGGAAGTTGCGACTAGTTCCAGGACACCGCGTCGAGCCGGAGCCGCTCATTACGTTGCGTCCGAAGTATGGGATGCGGATGCAGGTGGAGGCGCGCAACCAGAGCAAGGCCTCGCGGTCGGCTGATGAACAGCTCTGCCATCGCGGCGCCTGAAAACGCAATTGGCAACCTGCACTTGCGGTATGCCCGAAGGCATACCCTGATACGAATCCTGGCTATTTCAGCCGCCTGCTGCCGGAGAACTACTTGTCTGCCAGATACATTTCGGCGACGCGCTTGGTGATGTCTCCGGGTTTGGAGTCCGCCAGATTCGTGAGCGCGACCACAGTCAAGTGATCGTCTACGTAGCGGTCGATTGCAGTCTCGAAGCCCTGCCATGAGCCATCGTGCTGAATGCACCGGTGCCCCTGCCGGTTCTCCATGAACCAACCAAAACCGTAGCTGCCCTTGTTGGGCTGGCCGTTCTTCAACTTCACGGGAGTCCACATTAAGTCGAGGCTTGACCGCTTCAGCAGATTTTCCGTGTAGAGGGCGGCATCCCACTTGGCAAGGTCCAGAACCGTGAAGTAGAGACTGCCGTCGGCGGTGGTGTTCACGACGGGCGACACCCACTCCTGGTTCTTCAGTTCGCCCTTAACCAACCGGTAGCCTGAGGACCGATTCGGGACGATGTCGGCCTCGCTGATGATCCGCGTCGACTGCATGCCGAGCGGATGGAAGATCCGCTGCTGCAGAAAGTCGCCGTAAGGCTCGCCCGTGACACGATGAATCAGAATGCCGAGCGTCACATATCCGAAATTGCTGTACGCCCAGCTTGTCCCGGGCGGATACGCCAGGGGGATGCTCTCGATCAGCTTGAGCTCTTCATCTTCGGTCCAGTCTTTGCGGAAATCGAAGTTCTTCGGATAGTCGCCAAAGCCTGCGGTGTGACTGAGCAACTCGCGCACGGTCACGTCCTTCCAAGTGGCCGGAGCATCCACGAAATATTTTGTGAGCGCATCGTCGAGGCCGATCTTGCCCTCCTCGACCAGCATCATGACCGCGGTTGCCGTGAACTGCTTGCCCACCGATCCCGACTGGAACACCGTTTCTGCTTTCACGGGAGTCTGTAATTCCACATTGGCCAATCCGAAACCTTCGGCGCGTAGTATCTTGCCATTTTTCACCACGAGCAGCGACAGGCCGGGAATGTGCTGGCGCTGCATCTCTGCCTTGACGTAGTCGGTGACGGCAGCCGTGGTCGCGGGGCTTTGCGCCGGCGCGCTGACGACCGTGAAGAACAAACTCAGGCAGACGACGGACAAGAAGAATCGGCGAATATGCATCATTGAGAGTCTCCGTTCAATAGTGAGAGATCCCCAGAACGGCGCCAGCGGCGCAAAGCGAAGTACTCGTTGATTGGACGATCATCGGTCAGCGCCGGAGTGCCCGGAGCTGCAGCGACCAGCTGATCCAGGGCTACTTCTTGTTGGAGCAACGCATTCAGTTGGCGGGACGCTACAACGGCGTTGCCATCGCTGGACGGCCCGGCCCATTCAATAAAGTCGGCCACCGCGCTAGTGGGCATCCGCTGCAGCAAGTCGTTCGCGGTGCGGACAGGAATCTGGCGATCGCTGCACAGGAAGTGATACCCGAATTCGTCCCGAAACGTCCGCACGTAGGGGAAGGAATTGCGCAGGGAACGCGCCACTGCGGCAGTCACTTCCGCGTCGGTGACGTCGGAGGGCAACCACTGCTGCAGAATCCCCCCGGGACGCAATCGCCGCCGCGCCGCCTGATAGAACTCCTCCGAATACAGCAAACTCGAGCCCGCGGCTTCTACGGGGGGCGGAGGATCGATCGTGATGACATCAAATTGCTGAGTAGTGCGTTCGAGGTAGCGGCGGCCATCGTCGACGACCACATGCGACAGCGGCGATAGCAGGATCTTCCGGCCATCGCTGTGATAGTAGTCAAACAGGTGCGGGACGCTGGGTACGAGTTCCGCGACGGTCACGGGAATGCCCCAGGAATGAAGGGAACGGAAGGTCGTGCCCATGCCGAAGCAAATCACAAGCGCATCCTGCGGCGGGCGATCGAGAAAAGCCAGGGGAAGATGAGCCATCACCTTGGTAATCGGTGTCAGGGACGTCATGCCGTAGCCGTTGACCAGAAGTTGCTTATCCATGCCCGTGCCGGTCGCGATGACCGTGGCGGTCGAGTCTCGAAGAACCCTCCGGCCGGGAAAGTTTTCGTCGTAGCCTTTGCCCGCAGTTATCAACACGGCGGCGAGCGCCAGCGAAGCGTAAATTGCAATTCGCGCGGTGGTGCTGGGTCTGCTGACAGAACGCAGCGGGGCCAGTCCGATGATCAGCCAAGGCAGCGTAAGAATGATCAAGGCCCAACGTTCGCTCACGAACGGCAGCAGCCCAAAGCCTGCCAGCAGCGGCCCCAGGATGCAGCCCGCAACGTTGACCGCATAGGCCCTGCCGGCCTTGGCTGGATCTCCCGCAGAGAAGCGATCCACCAGCATCGGAGTGATAAAGCCGAGTAGCCCCGTAAATGGCATGATGCCCAACAAGAGCCGCAGGAAAGGATCGAGGTCCGTGCTGGGTCCTGCAGCGATCAGCGGAAGCAAGGCGAACGAGGCCAGCCAGATCCACAAGACCGGGCTCTCTTGCGTATGCCGCAAACTCCAACGGCGATAGAGGACGGAGCCGACGAACGTGGCCAGAAGATACACGGCGAGGATCGAAGCGAAGGCGTACACCATCGTTCCAACGTATGGTGTGTAGCGGCGCACCCAGACGACCTCCATCGCCATGCAGGTCAGGCCGCTCAGGAAAAGAAGGGTCAGCGTTCTGCCTCCGGAACGCGGAGCCAGCGGAGCGACGGGTTGCGCCGAGGTGGGAGTAGTCTGATTCTGCAGTTTCTGTTTCGGTGACGTTAGAGAAAGAGCGAGCGCCGAGACTGCAATCAGGCAGTTGCACGCAGCGCCGATCTTCAGCGTTCCGTGAAATCCGAGCAGCTCGATCAGGAACAGAGGCACAGTCGTTCCGGCAACCGCACCTGCGACGTTCGCGGTATAGAGATAGCTGAAAGACCGGCTGGATTCGGCGGGAAGCGTCTGCCCAATCGCCCGCATCGCCACCGGGACTGTGGCGCCCATGAGGGTGCACCATGGTACGAGAGTGGCGGCGACCCACAATCCGGCTACAGAGTAGTAACCGAAGGAAGTCGAAGGTCCAAGGTGTTCGAGAGCGCGGCGGCCCCACAAGAGTCCGAAGGGCACAACGATGCCCGACACGCCGATCAGCAATTCGATGAGTGCATATAGACGCAAGGCCGGGAATCTGCTGGCATCTTCTGTCTGGCGCAGCCACCGGCCGCTGGCCCACGAGCCCAGGCCAAGCCCGGCCATAAACACAGAGAGCACGATCGAAACCATTGCGGTAGTCACGCCGAACTGCGCCATGGCCAGCCGCAACCACACCAGTTCGTACAGAACGCTGCAAAACCCAGAGATAAAGAAAAAAATGAAGTACCAGTTCAAGTCTTCTGCCCTCGATCGGCCGCATCCCGCGCGGCGATAACATGTGACTGTGGAGAGACGAGTGTAGAGAGATTGGGCGCAGCAGGCAAGTTGACTCGAGATCAGATGGGCGATGCGCTGCCGCAATTCCCCGCGGGGGTCGGGAAACGCAAACGGGGGCCATTCCCAGAGCGAGGTGTCGCCAAGAACGTTGCGACCTTACGGAAACCAACGGAATTCCTCCCGCCGGAGTTGGAAAGCCGGGAGGGCTTGCGACTATTTCTGTTCGGCTGACATGTCGGCGAGCCGGTGCATTCCTGAGCGATGCATGGCGAACAGGATCGCCCATCCGACCAGCCCAGCGGCATAGAAAATCACCAGCAGGAGTGCGACCGTCGGGAAAAAGGTGAGGCGTGCCGCCTCCAGGGGTACGAGCGGAGTCCCGTGGGACTGTGACGTCTGAATCACCCTTGCCTTTTCGATGGCGACGACGATTCCGGCAAGAATAATCATCATGAGTACCGCGGTTGCTCGTGGGAAACGGAATTCGCTGCGCATGTTAAACCTCCTGGTTGAAAACGGTAACCATTTCTGAGTGCTGGTCAGAATTCGCAAGTGTTCCCGCAGAGCGCCGGTCAGCAGGCCGGAAGCCTCGCGCATGCAAAATGCGGCACGAGTGGTCGCTTTCTTATGGGTGGTCTCCGACTGCCTCTCGCCGAGCACGGCAATCATCTCGTCGCCGAACCGGACGCGATGGACCGCCGGGTAGACATGCAGCAGGCACCGGTAGATTCTGAGCATCAATCAGATCTCCTTGAGTGCGGCGCGCAGGCTCGCCAAACGTGTGAGATGTTTCATCCGGCTTACTTCTGACTGCAAATTCCTGCGTCCCTGGGACGTCAGGCGATAAGCCTGGCGGCCGCGGGAGATCTCCTCCTCTTTGAAACGCTCAATCCAGTCGTCATCGAGCAACCGGCGCAGCGCGCCGTACAGAGTGCCGGTGCTCAGCACGACGCGTCCGTCGCTCATCTGCTCGACGTCCTTGAGAATGGAATAGCCGTGCCGAGGCTGCCCCGCTAGGCTGAGAAGAATGAGCAGAACGGGTTCGGTGAGGGGCAGCGGCTCCATTATGGCCTCCGATGACATGTCGCCTAACGCCATATTGACCCACTCCACTTCTGAAGTCAAGAAAAAGAATGTGGATTATTGGTTCTCGATGACGACTAACTGTCCGTGTAGAAACGGTGGTGCTGGCGTCACGCCAGCTTCTTGATTCGCGTGCGAACGTTTTCGAACTGATACGTGCCCAGTCCACGCTTGGCCGCCATCTTCAAGTAAGGCAGAGCGTCGACTTCCATGTTCCAGTATGCCTTCGCCACATAAGCATCGAGGGCAACGGGATCGGTTCCGGCGACCAGAGTCTTCTTGAGCAGTACGTCTTCCAGGTTGCCTCCGGTTGGACCGTTGCGCAGGAGTATCCGGTAACAATCGATGATGGTCAGAGTCGGACGCACAAAGTCGGCAAGGTCCACGAGGCTCTCATGGATTCTCTGGTGCAACTGATTCCGTTGGCCGCCCAACATACCGTACCAATTCTTCATGCCGAGAGTTGTGCCGGTGAGGCCGTGGTGCTTTGCGATCGGAACGTTAATGACCTTGTCGACATTCAGGAAAGGATCGAACACCGGCCAGGCATGCAGAACCTCACCTTGCAGATCGACTTCCTTGAATCGGGCGGGGTCGGGAAGAATGACATCCGCGCCGGCGCGCTGTGCAGCCTCTGCGATCCCGGACCGCTGAAAGCAGCGGCGTGCGTCGTTGCAGCTCACGTCGGTCACGATGACCCGTTTGGCTCCAGCATTCAAACACTGGCGGACAATTTCAGCGACCACGTCAGGGTTTGTGTTGGCGGCCTGTTCTGGTGTGCGGTCCCAGCCGATGTTCGGCTTGACCAGGACAACGTCGCCGCGGGAGATGAAGCGGCGCATCCCTCCCAGTTCTTCGATGGCCTGCCGGGCCAGTTGTGCGGGATCGTCCCCTTGAATAATTGCCATTTCCGGAAGCTTCGGATCCGGCGCCACCGTGTGACCATGCTTTACCGTCATGGCCAACGCAGTCTCAGGACGCCAGCTGTGTTCACTGAGCCAGAGACCCACGCCCGCTGCTCCGGCACTGGCTCCCGCAACCCGCAACAACTTGATGAGCGCTTCGCGACGACTTAGGATGTTGTCGGTTTCCATAGACACTCCATACCTTAATAAGACGTAACATTCATACTGCGGTCGGCCCGCGCATGCAGTGATCGCAGACACACTTCAGGGGACGATCATTCATCGGGAGAGGTGCGTCTCGATCTCGCGGCCCAGACCCTGAAGTGCCGGGGGCACCTCTGGCAGTTCCTTGTAGGCGACGATCCGGACGAGATACTTCCCTTTGACGAAGACAAGACTCCCGGCATACAAGCGCCCGTTGTCGCCGAGTTGCAATGGTTTCGCCTGGCCGGCCGGCTCCGATTGGAAGATCGTCTGGGCGGCCCCCGCGCTGGCCATAGTATAGACATCGACCACTGCGTCGAACTTGTTCTGGAATTTGTAGTCCGCAGTAGAGGTCGACTGCACGCCGGCCTTTACATATCGCTCCGCGTCTCCGTCGATGTAATTCCAAAGCTCTGTGGCCGAGAAGGTGCGTGTGTCTCCGGTCTTTGCCCAGCCAGCAACTTCATTGGAGGCTGGAAACGGCGTGGCTTGAACTTCCGGGTGCCGGCTGCAACTGGCATAAAACAAGACGGCCAGACTCATCACGGTCAAAACCGCGCGGACTTTGGCTGTACGCTGCACGGCCGTGCGCTTCAAGATCACTGTCATTGCTATCCCTTTCTCCGGTTCAACAGGATTTGATTCGTGCGGGAGCGGCTTTCGCCGACGCTGGTGACGTAGACCGCCGGGCGATCCTGCACCGGACAGGCATGCTCGCAGGCGCCGCAACCGACGCAGCGGGCGGGATCAAGATAAGGCTGCTTGACTTGCTTGACGTTGCCTGCGGCGTCGATCACCTCCGCCGGGCGAAGGTAGACTGCCTTGGGCGATGTGGGACACCATTCCTCGCAGACGATGCAGTCCGTGGCCATGGCCCAGGGCAGGCACCGGCCGCGATCGTAGAATGCAGTGCCGAGCCGGATCGGTTTCGCAGCACCGGCCACATCCACCGACCATCCTTTTTCTTTCGGCGTGATCTCCCAGATGGCGCCGGTGGGGCAAACCTGTGAGCACAGTACGCAACTGGTCTCGCAATAGCCCAGGCGCGGCACCAGAACCGGCGTCCATAGGCCTTCGATCCCGGCCTCGGTCAAGGTGGGATGCAGCGCGTTGTTCGGGCAAACCTTCATGCATTCGCCACAGCGAATGCAGCGCGACAGGAAATGTTCTTCGTCGAGCGCTCCCGGAGGACGCAGCAAGCGCTCATGGCGTTCCGCCGCGAATCCAGGAGTGGCGCGCACCAGCGGAACCAGCGCGGCGCCGGCAGCAAGTCCGGTGAGGACTTTGCGCCGCTGCAGGTTTGCGCCAATCGCTTTCTGTGCGGGGAAGAACTTAAATTGCAGCCCGTGCTCAGGACATTCATCCACGCAATTGAGGCACAGATGGCACTCGGCCTGATGCCAGGGGACGCCACCAATTGGGTCGTCGCCGCCCTGGCAACGCAGCAGGCAACGATTGCAGTCGTTGCAGTGCTCCGGGTGCTTAACTAGCCCGAGTACCGACCACCGCGAGACGATCCCCAGCAGCGCACCCAGGGGGCAAAGTGCGCGACACCAGAATCGGGTGATGCGGAAGTTCAGCGCCACAAGAAAAATGAAGATCACGCCTAGCCAAACCCCCTGGCGGAAGTAAGGCTGTTTGAAGCTCAGCAGCAGCGCCCCGAGAATGAAGTGCAGCACGCCGCCCAAGGTTTGAACGGGAGCAAATCGGCTATGTTCGAGCACGCTCAGCCCGGCCCGCAGGCCATAGTTGGTTGCGGGAATGATGGACAAACCCAACGAACGCACCAGCAAGGAGAACGGGTCCAGCCATCCAACCACGCCCGTGCCCATCACGGCCGCGAGCAAGGCCACGATCAGCAGGTAATACTTCGTGGTCTGCCAGCGTTTGTAGCGGTTCGATTCGATCAACTGCTTACCGCGTTTGCGTTCCGACTTAAAGCTGCTGAAGAAATGATGAATGGATCCCAGAGGGCATATCCACCCGCAGAAGAAACGCCCAAGGAACATCGTGGGAATCAGGATCGCCAGACTCCACAGCAGGCCGCGGTAGAGGGCATGACTGGCCAGTGCGTTCGAGAGAGCGACCAGCGGGTCAAGCTGGAAGAAGAGTCCGACGGGATATGGAAGTCGGATGTCGCTTCCTGAAGCTGCCAACGATCCCCGGAACTCGGTGCGCAGCAGAAGGAAGAGAAACAGCAGAAAGAAAATGATCTGCGACATTCTTCGTAGCTTGGTCGGTTTGAGGAAGCGCACGACTATCCCTGGACCGCAAGGCCGCATGGCCGATTGCTGCAGCGCAGGGGCGTTGGCGAAGTCTCCCTTGGTCTCGCGCTGCGAACTCCCATGTTCGGTCCGTGCCCGGCTGTCTATCTGTGACCGGGATCACGCCAGCTTGTGTTCGAAATTCGCGACCGCCGGCACGCAGCGATGAATTCCTAGGGCCGCTGAAAAGAGGCGAAGTGAGGAAATGGGAGGCAGCTTAGGCCAAACGATGCCAGAATCACAGGGATTAGCTGATCTGGAAGGAAAGATTGGAGGCGCGGGTCGGAATCGAACCGACGCATAAAGGTTTTGCAGACCTCTCCCTTACCACTTGGGTACCGCGCCCCTGCCCATACGTTAGCGTTCCGGCCGGAAAAAGTCCATCTGGGGGAACCAGCAGGTTGGCAACACAAAAAACTGGAGCGGGAGACGGGATTTGAACCCGCGACTTCGACCTTGGCAAGGTCGCACTCTACCACTGAGTTACTCCCGCTCGACCCAAAAATTATACCATTTGCGGTTCCGAACGCCCGCCCTGGATCGAGGCGCGCGTTACCGCAGTGACCGACACTCCCTACACCGCTAAGCCAGTTCCAACTCGATCTTTTTCGCAGTCCGGTCCAGCTTCACGATGCGGAAACTGCGAACCTGGCCGGCGCGGGCCGGTTCCGCCTTGGGAGCCACGCTGGATCCGGTTTTCCAGCGAGCCTCCAGCATCGAAGTCAAAGACGATAGATCTGCTTTTGATTCTGCCCGCGTCTCGGCCTGCGCCGGAGCTGGTGTGGTGACCCTGCAGGTGGCGTGAATGCCGTCGCCCAGTTCCACTCGCGACTGCTTGCCGCCATCGTCCATCAATCGGCCGGTGACCACATCGCCCTCATTGTGTTCCGCGAGGTATTCATCGATGCCGGTAGGGACGAGTTGCTTCATGCCCAACCGTATCTGGCGCTTCTCGAGGTCGATGGCAAGCACCTGCGCTTTGACCACTTGCCCGACTCGCAGCACGTCCGCAGGCTGGTTGATGCGCTTTTCGGCGCTGATGTCGCTGACGTGGACCATGCCTTCGATTCCCTCGGAAAGCTGAACAAAGGCTCCGAACTTGGTCAAGTTCGTGACCGGTCCTTCAATAGCTGAACCAACCTGAAAGCGCTGGGCCACGTCGACCCAGGGATCGCCCAGCGCCTGCTTGAGTCCGAGCGAGATGCGGCGCTCTGCTGCCTGCACTCCTAGGATCACGGCCTCAACGGTCTCACCCTCCTTCACGACGTCGCTGGCTTTCCTGATCTTGCCCTTGGACCATGACATCTCGGAAATGTGAATCAGACCCTCGATGCCGGGTTCCAGTTCAACGAACGCCCCGAACTCTACCAGGCGGGTGACGGTGCCGTGCACGCGGTCGCCGGCTTTGAACTTCTCCGCGACCGCGTCCCAGGGATGCGGTTGAAGCTGCTTGAGCCCGACAGAAATGCGTCGCTTGTCGGAATCGGTTGCGAGCTTGAGAACCTTTACTTCGACCTGCTGGCCTACCGACAACACGTCTGCCGGCTTGTTTACCCGGCCCCATGCGATGTCGCTCACGTGCAGCAATGCATCCACTCCGCCGAGATCGACGAACGCGCCGTAATCGGTGAGGCTGCGAACCGTGCCGCTCACCGTCGCGCCTTCCTTGATTTGCGAGTAAAGGTGGTCCTTGGCCGAGCGCTCTTCCTCTTCCGCCACCGCGCGGCGATCGACCACAACGTCTTCATCGGTGACGTCGAGCTTGATGATGCGGCAGCGGATCTCCTGCCCTACCAGATTTTCCATCTCCGCGGCCTCGCGCACTCCGCTGCGCGAGGCGGGCATGAACGCCCGCACACCCACGTCGACACTGAATCCGCCTTTGATAACGCCCGTGACCGTGCCCAGGACAGTCGACTTGTCGGCGAAAGCCTTCTCCAGCGCCGTCCAGTCCATCGGCCGCTCAACTTTGAAGCGGGAGAGTTCGTAGTAGCCGTCCGGGTCGCGTCCCTTGACCGTGACCAGCGCCTTGTCGCCAGGTTTCAGGGTTTCACCCTGCAAAGCCGCAAGCGGAAGGATTCCCTCCGACTTGTATCCGATGTCGAAGAAGACGGATTCGGCGTTGACTGCAATCACCGTGGCCTGCAGTTGTCGGCTGCCTTCGGTCTTGCGCGAATGGCTTTTTTGATACTGCGAGAGAATGTCGCCGAAGGATTCCACGTTTTCGGCGGGAGGTTGGGTTGCTGGATTGTCTGGGTTGGGGGTCACTGGATCAGCCATCAAAGGTTTACAGCCTCATCGCGGGATAGGATTGATTAGGATACCATCGCGGACGGTCCGACGGCGCGGCAGGGTCAGTGAGCCACCCACTGCGGATCATCCTCCGGCCTTACGATCTGGCCGTCGCGCATGTGGATGATGCGGTCGCCGTACTTCGCCGCTTCCGGATTATGCGTGATCATCAGGACGGTTTGACCCAGTTCCTGGTTCGACCGGCGCAGCATGCTGAGCACGATGTCAGAGTTCTTGGAATCCAGGTTGCCCGTGGGTTCGTCGGCCAGCACGACGGCAGGTTTGTTGATGAGAGCGCGCGCCAAAGCGACGCGCTGCTGTTCTCCTCCGGAAAGTTCGGACGGGCGGTGCCCCAGGCGTTTGGTCAGGCCGAGAAGGTCGGTAATGCGGTTGAAATGCGCCGGATCGCGATCGCCGTTGCCCGAGATTTCCTGCGCGATCGTGATGTTGGAACGGGCGTCGAGCGTCGGCAGCAAGTTAAACTTCTGGAACACGAAGCCGATCTTGCGCTTGCGCATGCGGGTTCGCGCGGCGTCGGTGAGGGTGGCCAGGTCGTCGCTGTCGAGAACCACACTGCCCCCGTCGGCACGAGTCAGCCCACCCAAAAGATAAAAGAGGGTTGATTTTCCGCTGCCCGATGGGCCCACGACGCTGACGAATTCGCCCTTCTGCACGCTGAAGGAGATTCCGCGCAACGCCTCGACCTCAATTTTGCCTACGTGATACGTCTTGCGCAGGTCTTTTGCTTCGATGAATGCTCCGGCCATGCCTGACATGAATCTTACACGAAGGCCAAGTCAGAGTGCGGACGCGCACTATGTCACTAATCAAAGTGTCCGGGGAAGTGGCCTCAGGCCGCGCCGACTTGCCGTGCAATTTCTGGGGGCCGCTGTTGCATGCGCTTGGGCCCGCGCTTGCGCACGAGCAATTGCCGGACGCGTTCCAGCAGATCGACAGGCGCATACATTCCTTTGGCGAGGAAGACGTCCGCCTTGGATTCATGATCGTAGATGCGCACTTTACTGGAGATAAGAATGGCAGGAATGTGTGGCGACACATCCTTGATCTTGGCGATCAGTTGCGGGCCGTCCAGTCCGGGCATCGCCATGTCGGCGATCACCAGGTCGATTCCGCCCTGTTGGAAACGCGCCAGGGCTTCCTCTCCGCGCGAGAAGCTGGCCACGCGGTATCCTCGGGTTTCCAGCATGATTTTGCGATGGGACAGAGACTGTTCGTTGTCATCTACAGATAGGATGGTGCGCTTTGGTTTCATCAGCCTTCCGCAACCTGTTGGCGCAACCGGTTCAGCCGATCGCAAAACCAACAGCAGCTTTTCTCAATATGAAGAATGTCAGAGCGAGAAGGATGCTAACGGGAAGAACGCTCTCTGTAAAGTGCCGCCGATGCCAATGGGACTATCTGGCCATTGATTTTCCTGCGCGCTGGTGAGTGGCAGTGTTTTCCGCAGCTTGTGCGCTCGGAGCTAGAGGAAAACTTCGCCGCGCAAAACCTCGATTGCGTTGCCGCCGACACGAACGTTAACTATCCGGTTATCTTGACGCGAAGCGCGAACGAAGATCCGGCTGGGCCGCTGCATTTCCAGGCCCTGCTCGATGAGGACGCGCTCGTCCGATCGGGCCACGTCGTGGGCCGCCATCCACGCGGCGGTGCAGCCTGCCGCCGAGCCGGTGGCGGGATCTTCGCCGTTGTAGAACAGCATTCTGGCGTGCAGGCGCGCGTCGGGATCGACGGTTTCACGCGACACGAAGTAAAAGAACTTTCCGCCGGTTTTCTCCAGGTAGTCGTCGGCGCAGCTCAAGTTCAGCCGTAACTTCTGGATCACGGCCAGAGACTTCAACGGCGTCACCGTGTACGGCAACCCGGTCGACACTGTCTCGATCGGAAGCGCCGGGTCGAAATCCTCGATGCGTAGTCCCGTAACCCGCGCCACGGCCTCGCGGTCGTGCTGAACTCCGAAGACGGGATCTACTTGCGTCATCTCAGCGAACGTCGGCTGACCCGCAGGGTCTTCAAATCGCACCGGCACCTTGCCCACGTTCAGGTCAAGCGCGATCTCCCTGGCCCGGCTTTCAGCACGCAAGCCGAAAGCTGTTCCCAGCGTCGGATGGCCCGCAAATGGCAGTTCTTCCTGCACGGTGAAGATTCTTACCCGCACGCCGCGTGCGTGTTCGGTCTCCTGATCGCGGGGAAAGATGAAGGTCGTCTCCGAGAGATTCATTTCCTTGGCCAGCGCATGCATCTCGGCGTCACTGAGCGCACGAGCGTCGAAGAATACGGCCAGGGAATTTCCTTCGAGCGACTTGGAAGAGAAGACGTCCCACTGCGCCATCGCAAGCCGTCGCATCTGCGTGCTCATGAGTAGTCCCGGATTGCCTGAATTGCCGTGTTAGAGAAAGGATGCGTGGCGTCTAGAGGCGATGCAGAAAAAATGCAACGATCGCATTCTGCGGCGAGAGGGCCTGGGCAGTCTGAGCGAGAGTCGTATCAGGGCATGCCTCTTAGGCATGCCGCAGAAGCACGCCACACACCTCGGCTTTAGCCACTGCGACTGCGGCGGTCAAACCCGCAGCAGCGAAAGCCGTTGGAGTCCGATGTGCTTTGGCGGTATCGCTGAAGCGATGGCCTGATACGAATCGTCCATCTTCGACTGCACCAACACAGGCAAACCCGAGCGTTTGACAGTGGCCGTCGGCGCTCTTATCCTAACAAGATGATTCGTCCTTCCATCGCCGGGGCCATGGGTTGTTGTCGACCAGCGCCGGCGTGTGGATAGGGATCAGCGAGATTCTTCCCAACCCACCCGGTGAAGCGGGTGGGTTTTATTTTCATCCGCTTTTGTGCCAGATCTGGAGCCCCGGGGGGCGGATTTTCCGAATCTTAGCGATTTGAAAACCACGAGGAGAGAAAAGAAATATGACAATCGAGACCGCAGCCGAAACCTACAGCGTTCCCAGAATTAATGACACGGCCCCCGATTTCACCGCTGAAACGACACAAGGCACGATCCACTTCCACGAATGGATCGGTAACGGCTGGGCCATCTTGTTCTCGCATCCCAAAGACTTCACGCCCGTCTGCACCACTGAACTCGGCACCATGGCGGGCCTGCAGCCGGAATTCGCCAAGCGCAACGTCAAGATTATTGGGTTGAGCGTCGACCCGGTGACCAACCACAGTAAGTGGGCGGTTGACATCGAAGAGACGCAGGGCCACAAGGTGAATTACCCGATGATCGGCGACCCGCAACTCAAAATCGCGAAGCTCTACGGTATGCTGCCCGCCGCGAGCGGGAGCACGTCGGAAGGCCGCACCGCTGCCGACAACGCTACCGTGCGCACCGTTTTCGTGGTCGGTCCAGACAAGAAGATAAAGTTGCAGCTCAGCTATCCCATGACTACGGGCCGCAACTTCGACGAAATCCTGCGCGTCATTGATTCGATTCAACTCACCGCGAAACACAAAGTCGCAACGCCCGCGAATTGGAAGCCCGGCGATGACGTCATCATCAGCGGCAGCGTCTCGAACGAGGAAGCGCAGAAACAGTATCCCGGGGGGTGGAAGTCGCCCAAGCCGTATCTGCGCATTGTTCCCCAGCCGAAGTAGCTGAGCGGGCAAGATTGCGCCGAAAGGAATCGGCCACGGACTGCGCGGATCTCCACGGATCGGGCTGTAACTCAGTCAGGTGCGCGGGGTCCGCCGGTCCGTTGTTTTTTGACCGCTCGTGTTTTCTCTGCGCAGTCCTTCCACTGTCCTTGTTCTTCACTCTGAACTCACCTCGACCCGACCTCGCGTCTTTAGTCTGAGCCTCGTCCACCGTCGCCCTTCGATGCGCACTGCGGGAAGACACAATTGATCGTCTCGCCTCCTGAGATACACGGATTTAACAACAACGTGACAGATCTGTGACAAATCGGGCGAGTCCCAAGCTTTACGTTATCCGAGCAACATCGTTTCACCGCAGCCACGAAGCTGGATATGACTGATCTTCAAGCGAGGAGAATTAGCGAGGGTGCCCGGTTCGGCGAGATCTCTCTCGATTTCAGGAAAATGGAGCTCCGCCGCGCGGATCAGCCGGTTGGGTTGACTCTCCAGGAATTCAAAGTGCTGAGGTTTTTCGTCTCCAGGCCGGAGGTTGTGGTTTCACGCCAAAAGCTGATCACCGCTGTCTGGCCTAAGCGGAATCGTTCCAGCCGGCGCACGGTGGACAATCACATCGCGCGACTGCGACAGAAGATCGAGAAAGATCCTGCTCACCCTGTCTACCTTTTGACCGTCCACGGGGTTGGCTACAAGTTTGTTCCTGAGGAAGACCCGCGTCCTGTCTGGCGGGGTGCGGCCGGAGCGGCCAGCAAAGGATCTTCGAAAAGGGCTGGCGAGGGATAGGCGCAACCCTTCGTCGTGAATCAAAAGATGCGCGTGGCGGGCACTTGCCGCGCAACCATGAACTTGCCACGCAACCAGGAAAAGTACTGTTTGCTCCGAGAGGAGAAGTGAGAGCGAGTATGGGAATCGGAACCGTGAAGAAGATCGGCATGGCAGTGGTCGCTCTGGGAATTCTCATGGCGACGGTTCAGCCTTCGTATGCTATCCCCGCTTTTGCCCGCAAGTACGGCCTGCCGTGCTCTGCCTGCCACGAGGCGTGGCCCAAGCTGAATAACTTCGGAATCACATTTCGTGACAACGGCTACCAGTTAGGCAAAGGCCGGGACGCTCCGATTTATCAGGACCCAGGCTACTGGCCGATCGCATTCCGCATGACACCGCAGTGGCATCGCGAGAGCACCAGTCCACGGCCACTTGACGCGATTCCGGGGAACGGAGGGAGTGGCACGGTCGCTGGCGGGATCACGAAATCAGGGCTTGATATCTCGTCCATCGACATGCTGGTTGCGGGAACCCTGTACAAGAACGTTTCGTTTTTCGCGCAGCCTTTTCTGTCCGACGGTGGAGTCTTCATCGGGCAGATGCACATCCGCTTCGACAATCTGCTGGGTTCGCGATGGCTGAACGTCAAGATGGGGAAGTTTGAGCTTGATCTGCCGATCTCCGAGGAGCGCAGTCTTACCCTGGATAACACGGGTGGCGCCTACTTCAACTATCAGTTCCGCCCGGTGGCTGACAGCAATGTTTTCGGCGGGATCGGAAATGCCCAGCTTGGGGTTGAATTGCAGGGCCACTCTGAGAATAGCTACACCCGTTATTCCCTCGCGATGACGAGCAGCAGCGACGGCGCGACCGGTCTGGCGGTGAACTCGACGTACAACGTGTTTGGCAACTTTACCCAGGGCTTCGAGTTGCCCAAGCTAGGATTACAACGGGTAGGCGTCTACGGGTATCTCGGTCAATCGCCTACGTATTTTCAAACCGTCGGTGGGTCGCCCATCGCAGGGACTGGCACCGGCAACCGCAGCTTCTATCGTGCCGGGGCCTATGGACTCTGGTACCTGGGCAAGGTTGACCTGAGTACCTTCTTTGAGCACGGGCAAGACAATGTCTATCTGGGGAACTCCACGCCCGCCAATCAGCCGGCTCTGTTGCCGGTCGGAGCGGTAGGTCCGAGCTGGAACGGCGGTTTCGCAGAAGCGCATTACACCTACAACCCGCAGCTCATCCTGATAAGCCGGTACGAAATATTGCGCATGTCGCGGCAGGCGAACCCCGGGGTACGCAGCGAACTCGGGAACCTCGATGCGTGGACAGTGGGTTACCGCTGGTACCCCTTCATGAGCAGCCGAGCAGGTCTTGCCTGGGTGCAGGAGTATTCGCACCTCGTTACCCAGGAAGCTGCTCCGGTGTTCGGAACAAGCGAGCACAAAAGCAGCTACGTGATGGGATTCGACTTCGATTTCTGATGCGACGGCTGAGGAGAAGCATAGCGATGCGCACGAAAAACATTTCGACAAATTGCGTGGTCCTGCTGGCGCTCCTCTTTTCGAGCGTGACGAGCTTCGCGCAACAGAGTCACATCGGAAAGCTGACCGGGAATGCCAAACAAGGCAAGGCTCTGTACCGGCGTTACTGCATCTTCTGCCATGGTCCGTACGGCGATGGAACCGGCGAAAACGCGCCGTATATGGATCCCAAGCCGCGGGATTTCACCAAGGCCACATTCAAATGCCGGTCAACACCAAGCGGAAGCCTGCCGCTGGATAGCGACCTCTACGACACGATCAGCCGCGGGGTGCACAGCAGCGGAATGCCATCCTGGAGGCCGCTGACCCGGCAGCAGCGTGCCGATCTGGTTGCATACGTCAAGAGTTTCTCATCTCGTTTCGAGGAAGAAAAGCCGGGCGCTGCTTTGGAGATACCGCCTGCGCCACCCAACTCGGCTGAGAGTGCAAAGCACGGCGCAGAACTTTTCGAGAGCATGAACTGCTGGAGTTGCCATGGTAAGGAAGGGCGGGGGAACGGTCCCAACGCTCGGACGCTCACGGACAGCAAGGGTTATCCGATCGTCCCTCCCGACCTGACCAGTGGAATGCATTTCAAGTGCGGGGACTCGGACCAGGCTATGTTCCGCGACTTGATGACCGGTCTCGATGGCACTCCGATGCCGTCATTTTCGGATGCCGTGAAGCCTGCAGAAGCTTGGGACCTGGTGCATTACGTCGAGACTCTTCACCTGAACGCCAAGAAAGGAATCCTGGTCAAGGCCGAGCCGAAAGGCGAGTGATTCATTGTCGCGCTGACTCGTTGTGCAGGTCGGATCCCAAATTCGAGGAAGTGATTTCATATGAGCATGCGTTTTGTTTCAACCATTCTTACCGGCGTACTTGCGGCTGGTGCTGTTAGCGGAGGTGCTCCACGAGCGGGTTCGGCGCCGGCGCCATCAGCCGCTGTCGTGAAGGGCACAGTGAAGGTTCAGGGCGCCGTTCCCAAGGCCACGCGCATCGATATGTCGCAAGATCCCAAGTGCTCCCCGGGGCATCCCGGCGGCGTGATGACTGACGACATCGTGGCGGATGGCAGTAGCGGCCTGGAGGACGCCATTGTCTACGTGTCGCAGGGCCTGGGGGACGCGAAATTCGAACCGCCGAAAGAGGCCGCGGTGATCGAGCAGAAAGGCTGCATGTACAAGCCGCACGTGGTTGCGGTGCGGGCCAACCAGGAACTCAAGGTAGTCAATTCTGATACAACGACGCACAACATACATCCCGCGCCGAACAACAATCGCGAGTCAAACCAGACGCAGCCTCCGGGAGCGCCTCTCAGCATGACGTTCGCACGGGAAGAAATCGCCATCCCGGTGAAGTGCAATATCCATCCATGGATGCACAGCTACATCGCCGTTTTCAAGCATCCCTATTTCGCAGTGACCGGTAAGGACGGCAGCTTTGAAATTGGTAACCTTCCTCCCGGCAGCTACACGATCACGGCCTGGCACGGAAAGCTCGGCACGACGATTCAGAAAATCACCGTCGGAGAATCGGAGACCAAGACGATCGAGTTCGTGCTCAAGGCGCAAGCGGGTTCTTAACGCCAAGTGAAAGAAGAAACGCACGGTCTAAGGCGTATCTACAACGGATTGGGAAACACATATATGAAAGTCGAGACGAGCCAATTGGTGCGCAGGGTCTTCCTGTCTGGCTTTCTTGTTCTCCAGATGGCAGGTTTTCTGGCAGCGCAAGCCCCGGGCACAGGCGCGATTGCCGGGCGGGTGTCTGATCCTTCCGGTGCGGTGATCGCGGATGCCCGCGTGACTGCAGTGAGCGAGGCCACAGATTCATCCAGAACGGTCACTACCACTTCCGAAGGTTTATTCCATGTCCCGTTGCTGCCCCCGGGGAATTACTCGCTGGTTGTGGGTGCGAATAACTTCCAGTCGAAAACCCTCCATGCCGTCCACGTAACGGTGACCGAGACCGCGGTAGTGAACGTTACCCTCGCAGTCGGGAGCGCGACTGCCACGAAGATCGAAGTCTCTGGATCTCCAGAACTGGCGCAAACGGAGGGTTCCGCTATGGGGCGCGTTACAGACGAGGACACGATCATTTCCTTACCCCTGGCCAACCGAAATTTCTCTCAGATTCTCGCCCTGAACCCCGGCGTAGTCGTGGAGATTCCGGATGCCGGAGCTTTGGGCAAGAACAACCAGAATGTCGCCGCCAATGGCGCCAAACCCACCTCCAACAATTTTCAGTTCAATGGCATCGACGCGAACAACCTCTCCGAGAACTCCGCTTCGGGATTCGGGGCTGAGATCGGGCTCGCCATCCCCAATCCCGACACGATCGAAGAATTCAAAGTGCAGACCGGAATGTTCGATGCCGGTTATGGAAGGGGAGCCGGGGTAAATGTCGATATTGTGAGCAAGACTGGAAGCAACAGGTTTCACGGGAGGGTGTGGGAGTTTCTCCGCAACGACGCGCTCAATGCGAACGATTTCTTCCTAAACAGGAGCGGTCAACCGCGGGCAGATTTGAAGCAGAACCAATTCGGCGGCGCGATTGGCGGTCCCATCCGGACCGACAAAACGTTCTTCTTCGCCGCCTACCAGGGAACGATCCAGCGAAATGGTTTGTCCAGTGTGTCGAAGCAGTTCTCGTTCCTCCCGCCAGTGACCAACGACCGCTCCGAGGCGTCCCTGCGAAGTCTCCTTGGGGGCGTCTACGGAGGTCAGTCCGGGTTATTCGGCGGTACGGCGGTAGCCCCCGATGGCTCGAATATTAATCCCGTGGCGATTGCGATCCTGAGCGCTAAGTTTCCGAATGGAAGCTATGCCATTCCGACCCCACAAGTGGTACAGACCGATCCGAACACGGGTGAGCCCTCGGGAAGTTCGACCTTCTCAGTCCCGGCACACTACCGGGAAGATCAGGTGACGGCAAATCTGGATCATAACGTTTCGGCCACGAACCAACTCGCCGCGAGGTATTTCTACTCCCGCGAACCCTTCACCGAGCCGTTCTCGCCCTTCGGAGCGAACGTGCCCGGCTGGGGAACGAACCAGACCAGTCGCAACCACATGTTTGTGTTGTCCGACACGCATGCTTTTAGTCCCAATCTGATCAATGTGACCCGCTTTGGGTTTATGCGTTTTCAGGGGCTCGCCGCGATCGCCCAACCATTGAACGCTTCAGACGTGGGGATAGCGACGCCCTCGGGTCTTCCGGAGACTCCGGGAATTGTCGTCAATGGTCTGTTCACTATCGGTACCGCTGGGGAACCGGTCTACTTTGAAAACACGAATTCGTTCAGCTGGCAGGACACGGTCTCCCTCACTAGCGGCAGACATAGCTTGCGCATGGGTGGGGAAGCGAAGCGGCACGAACTGGTGCTTAACACTCCGTTCGTGGAGGATGGATTTCTCTTCTTCCTGAGCTTCCCGGACTTTCTGCTTGGTCAAAGCGGGGCACAGAACGGAAGTGGCGTAAGCAACGTCTTTAACAGCACGGGATCGTCGGGCAACTTCCGCAAGGACCAGCGTTACACGGATCTCGCGGGATTTGTTCAGGACGACATTCGAGTGACACCGCGGCTGACCGTCAACGCAGGGCTGCGCTATGAGTTCTTCGGCCCTCCCAGCGAGGTTCACGGCGAGTTGCCGACTTTCGATCCTACCATCGCCGTTGGACAGGTGCCGGCAACCGGCAGCTTCAGTGGATACGTCTTGCCCGCGAATTACAAAGGGCCGCTTCCGGACGGAGTGCTCAAGACCAAGACCAACGGTCTCTGGAATGCGGACTATAAGAATTTCGCTCCCCGTTTAGGTTTCTCGTTAAGACTGCTCGACAAACCAAACTTGGTGCTGCGCGGCGGGTACGGGATCTACTATGACCAACTTTCCGGCGATCTCGTTGAACAGACGGTGGGCCAGCCGCCATTTTCTTTCAAGCAGTCATTTTCGGGAGCACAAAATGCGGCCGCTACGTTCCAGCAGCCTTATGTTCCAGCGCTACCGCCAGATTCCAGCTTCCCAAACTTTCTCCCGCGTACGCCAGACGGCGGTTTGTCTCTCGCTGCCGTTGGGCGAAACCTGACCAGCCCCTACGTGCAGCAGTACAACCTCAACGTGCAGCTCGAACTTACCCATGATCTTCTGTGGCAAGTGGGGTACGTTGGCGCCAAGACTACGCATCAAGCCGGATGCGTGGAATTCAATCAGGCGCAGATTGCCACACCGCAGAACCCAGTCAATGGTGAGACGACAACGACCTTGGAGAATGTCGCGCAGAGATCTCCCTTCGCGGGTATCGCCGGTGGGTCGTACATCTGCCAAACCAGTTTCGATTCAAACTACAACTCGCTGCAGACCAGCGTGACCAAACGGATGAGCCACGGCCTGAATCTGCTGGGGAGCTACACCTGGTCCAAGAACCTGGACTTCACCAGCGGATCGGGCTCGTTGTCGGCATTCCTGCTGTCGTTCCTGACGAACGACCAGAACAATCCGCGCCAGGCCCGCGGACTGGCCGACTTCGACCGCGAGGACCGCTTCGTGCTGAGCTTTGTGTACGCGCCGCCTAAGCTGGAAGCTGGACCAGCACTTGTGAGGCGTGTGCTTTCACAGTGGCAAGTTTCAGGCGAGTCCGTGCTGCAATCCGGCCTTCCAGTCACGGTGACGAACAGCACAGCGGGCTCAGCTTATGGAAATATTTCAGCCTTTTCGCGGGCGCAGTGTACGGGCATGAACCCCGCGTCCTCGGGATCACTGAGCTCCCGTCTCAATGGCTATTTCAATCCCGCTGCATTTGCTCCGCCCCCGGTGATAGGCGACGATGGCGCCGCCACTGGCTTTGGGAATTGCGGTGTGGGAATCCTGCGCGGACCGAGCGAGCTCAACCTCGATCTGGGAATTGAGCGGAAGTTTGTCATAACCGAGGCGAGCGCAATCGAATTCCGGGCTGAGTTCTTCAATTTTACGAATACCCCCAAGTTCGCATTGCCGGTCAGCGATTTTTCCTTGTACGCTCCGGGCGTGCCCAATCCATTTGGGCAGATCACTTCTACCGTGGCTAATCCACGGATTGTTCAGTTCGCGCTGAAGTACTCGTTTTGATGCAGCGGTGGATGAGGAAGACGGTGAACCTTTTGGCGACAATGATCTACGATGCAAGCGGTTTAGAACGGAGGAGCCGGGACCATGGCTGAGATTGAAAGCCCGGATACGGCCGCGGCTTTGTTCGCTTCCACAGCGCTTGATCCCGTGCTTGCCGACGTCGACCTGCCCTTGCGCGGGATCTACCACCCGCGCGGATTCAGTATCGAAATTTCGACGAATTCGCCAGAAGTGCTCGCGGGCGCACGGGAAAGCTGGGGGCAGTTTCGGCAGGTGTTTCCGGAGGCGCCGCTGCAGTTTCGGGTGGGCGTGATGGGGCCGGGAAACGGAGTCCCTCCGATCCCGACTTGCCGGGCGTGGCGCAATCTCATGATCACGGTTGCCGACGCGGAGAATTTTGTTGTGTGTGACTTGCAGCGGGGCGTTGCCTTCGCCTGGTTCACGCAAACGGTGGCGGAAAATGGACCGTATCTGCGCTACAACTTCCTCGAAGCGAATGCACTGGTGCTGTTGAACCATATGTATCTGGTGCCGCTACACGCGGCTTGTGTACGATTGAACGGCCGAGGCGTGCTTCTGTGCGGCGACTCGGGCGCAGGTAAGTCCTCGCTCGCTTATGCTTGTGCCCGCCGCGGTTGGACATTCGTCGCGGATGATACTTGCTCGTTGATTCGCAGCCGAGATGAACTTTCCGTCGTCGGCAATCCCTACCAGTTTCGGTTTCGAGAAGTGGGCGTCACATTGTTTCCGGAACTGAGCCGACAGCAGGTTACTACGCGCGCCACGGGCGACCTGGCCATCGAACTCGCGACTGCGACCGTTCCGGAAATCTCAACCGCGCTCACTTCCTCCGTGGACTACGTTGTCTTCTTGAACCGGCGAGATGATGATCATCCTTCTCTGGTGCACTTCCCAAAACCAACGGCCCTTTCCTGGTTTGAGCAGGTCATCTGCTTTGGCGAAAGGGAAGTGCGCGAAGCTCAAGCTGCTTCTTTGCGCAAGCTCCTGACAACCCAGGTTCTGGAACTTCGGTATCGCGATCTTGACTGGGCTGTGAATCGGCTTGAGACGCTGGTCCGGGAAGGTATCTGATGCACTGGCGACAAGCGGCTGGATGACGGACCGGAATGCCTCACATCCCACATCATGTGCGCGTGATGCTGTCATCGCTCAAGTTTTGCGATGCCCGCCCCGAAGACTTGCGGACTCTGAGCGACGCCGAGTGGAAGGATATTCTCTCGCGCTGGCGCCTCGACCGCTTCACGATTCCTCTGAGGCGAGTGTGTGGTGACTTTCTTCCCGATTGGGTTCGCTCGCAAATTGATCGGGAGATTGTTGGAAACTCAGGACGGTTCGAGCGCATTAAGGCGGACTACTCAAAGGTGGCAAGTGCGATTCGCCGGGCGGGCGCCGAACATCTGGTCCTGAAGGGCTTTGCACAATGGCCCGGGTTCGTCGACCATCCGCGGTTTCGTCGCCAGTCTGACATCGACCTCTACTGCCCTCCAGACTCGATCGGCCGCGCTCGGGATGCGATTGCCGCGCTCGGGTACGAAAATGTCGAGTGGGTGGATCCAAGCCCGGGCGACCATCTTCCCCCGATGAGTCGCAACCCGGGCTGGAAATGGCGGGGAGACTTCTTCGATCCGGAGCTACCGATTTGCGTGGAGTTGCACTTTCGCCTGTGGGACCAGCAGGGTTTGCACGTGGGTCCGAAGAATCTGGATGAGTTCTGGTTTCGACGGGTCGAACGCAAGCTGGACGATATTACGTTTCCCTCTCTCAGTCTTGTGGATGGGCTCGGCTATTTCTCACTGAACGTGCTCCGAGACTTGCTGCGCGGTATGCTCCGCACCCACAATCTCTACGAACTGGCGCGGTTCCTGCACAAGAATGCGGATAATGCACCTTTCTGGCAGAACTGGTCTGAGTTGCACGAGGAGCCGGTGCGATCCCTGCAGGCCATCGTATTTCGCCTGGCCGCCCACGTGTTCGCCTGCCAGGTTCCAGGGGAAGTAGAACAAGAAATCAACCGTATGCCCGCCGCGGTTAACGCATGGTTTGAACGATACGGCGACTCTCCTCTGGATGGCCAGTTCTATCCGAACAAGGATCTGGTCTGGTTGCACCTGAGCCTGCTGGAATCGTCTCACGACAAACGAGACGTCCTGCTCAAGCGCCTGTTCCCGAGGCGGATCACGCCGGCTAACGCCCCCTACATTGAAAAGAATCCCGTAGTAGCGCAAACAGGGCAAACAGGTCAGATTTCGCCGCTGCGGAGGCGCGTGAAGCACCTTGGCTATGTGGCTTCCCGAATGACATACCATGCACGAATTCTCCCGCCCACGCTTTGGCGTGGTGCGCGCTGGTGGCTGGCGGCGAAGGAAGTCGGCAGCGGGTTCTGGAGCTTCTTTGCTGCGTCTTTTTTCTACGTGTTCGGGATGTATATTTTCTTCCTTCTTTATAACCTCTACCTGCTCGACCGGGGATTCAAGGAAGACTTTCTCGGCCTCGTGACCAGCGCCTCGGCCATTGGCAGTATCGCGGGGAGCATCCCGGCTGGCCTGCTTGCTCATCGTTTCGGACTTCGCAAGGCGCTGCTCCTTTGTTTGACTGCTGCGCCGGTGATCTTTGCTTTGCGCGCGCTGCTGAGTGGAACAGCAGTGCTTCTGGCTCTCGCCTTTCTCGGCGGCGCCGCCCTCACCATTTACGCTGTCTGCATCGCCCCGGCGATCGCGCAGTTGACTTCGCGGGAAAGCCGGCCGTTTGGATTCAGCTTGATATTCTCTTCGGGGATTGCAATCGGAATTCTGGGTGGCCAGGTCGGAGGTCACTTACCCGGGTGGTTGGCCCATTTTGGACCTGCGGTTACGGCGGTTCGCGCGAAGCAGTTGGCCTTGCTGATCGCCTGTGGGATCGTGGCCTTAGGCGCCTGGCCCATTGCCCGTCTGCGGTTGGCCTCGGCGCCTGCCCCGGAGAAGACGCTTTACCCCCGAAACCCGTTCCTGCTCCGGTACCTGCCCGCGGTTGCGTTGTGGACTCTTGCGGTCGGAGCGTTCAGTCCCTTTTTTAATGTCTACTTCGCTCAGCACTTCCGAATGCCTATGAAGCAGATTGGAACGATCTTTTCTGTTTCGCAACTTTCACAAGTGCTAGCGATTCTTGCCGCCCCCATGGTGTTCCGCAAGTTTGGATTGGTGACCGGGATCGTGTATACGCAGGTCGCCGCAGCGCTCGCTCTCGGATGTCTGGCTGCGGTATCTGGGCCGTCCGCCGCGACAGCGATCTTCATGGGTTATACAGCGTTCCAATGGATGAACGAGCCGGGAATGTACAGCCTCTTAATGAACCAAGTGAAGCCGTCGGAGCAGACGGGAGCGTCGGCGCTGAATTTTCTGGTGATCAATGTGGCGCAGGCCATCGCCGCAGCGGCCGCCGGGGCCTCGTTCGTACGGTTTGGCTATCCCGCGGTGTTGGGCGTTATCGCGGGAGTAGGCCTGGCCGCAGCGTGCCTGTTTCGGCTATTGCTCGGGAGGGACTCTCTTCCGGTGGCACAGCCTTCGCCAGCCGAGATCGGTTCGTAGCCGTCCTCCAGGCTAAGCTGACGCCCGCAGGCGTTCCAACTCGCAGCGTTCCACAATGGTAGAGCGGTTGGGCGCCCCCACCTTTCGGAGGATGTGGTGTACGTGGTTCTTCACGGTCTGCTCCGACAGGTTCAGACGCGCCGCGATCTCTTTGTTGGTAAGGCGCTCGCGCAGCAGTTCCACCATTTGCTGCTCCCGTCGGCTGAGCCCCAGCTCTGCTCCCCAGGAGAACGTAGAAAGAGGTGTCGCCTGTTGGGCCACGGAGCGGAACAAAACCATGGAGAGAGCCGGAGGACACGCCGCTTCTCCCATGGCAACGGCGCGGATGGTGGCTGCTACTTCCATGGCCGAAGCGTCCTTCAAAACGTATCCGACGACGCCTTCGCGGACTGCCCTCAAGAACGTGTTCTCATCCGGCTCCATGTCTACCATGACAACCCGGACATCCGGAATTGCAGCATGGAGGGCCGGGATCAGTCTCGCTTTGGAGAAGACCAGACCGCTGGAGTCCAAGACTATGATGTTGGGGCGGCTGGCAATGATTTCCTCGTGCACGGCCGCCGAATACGGATTTGCCCCCACCACGCGTATATCGCTTCTCTTGGTGAGGAGCCGGATGAGAGCTTCGCGCAACAGCCGATTCTCAGCCAGGAGGAAAACCTCAGCAATACTCGGCGAATTCATTGACTCCCCTCGAAGCTTTGCAGCTACGCAGCGAAGGCCGTGTCGGCCAGACATCTGTAACCTCCTGATGTTCCGGCACGGCTCAAAAGGAATTAGACGCTGCCGCCGAAACCGAGTTGTCTAGAAAATGTAAATAAACTGTCACGAATTGCAACCCGGAGCACACGATAAAGTTGTGTTTTCTTTTTATGTTCCCGCCCGTTTTGGGAAGCCTCCCGCGTGCTCTGATCAGTGGACGTCCCGCCTTCTATGAGTTCTTGTTCAGAGCGTGTGGGGTCTTTGCCATGGAGGCGTGCGGGCGAACAGAACTCCGCCCGCGCACAGTATCCAACCCTGGCGGAACCTGGCTCTTGGTTTTGAGGGAAGACCTACCGAACAACCACTACCTATCTGGGTGTTCTTCCGAACTACTATCGGAGGCAGGAATTACGCTCATCATTACAGCCGGAGTATATGTGCTGAGTCAAGTCAAAAGCGCTCGGGATGTGATCGCAATTACGACTTGGCGTGAACGCAATCACGAAAAGGATGTTTCTTTTGGTGGGGAAGCTCGAAAGCACAGCTCGAATTAAGGTTTGTAGCGTCTTTCGCATGCCACCCGTCTGCCAGATTCCTGGCTCAGACAACCAAGTTCAACCTCCGCCGATGGGAGCCATTCGTAGTACGTCTGGTACTGCTTCTTGTGCATTCTTGGTACTCGAGACCTTGTCTCGACTCAGTACGGCGAGGGTGAAGAGCGAGAGTGCCGCGTAGATCGCCTTTGTGTCTTGCGCCACGCTGATTCCAGCCGTATCTTACAACCGCCTAGAGTTATCGGAGCATCATGTGAAGAGAGTCCGCGTGCTGGTTGCAAATAGGCCCCGTCTAATGCGGGAACTCATCCTTACCATGTTCGCCGACCAGCCTGACATCGAGATCGTCGGCGAAATCGGGGAGGGTGGAGACCTCGCTGAAGCGGTCGAGCAAGTTCGGCCCGATGTACTCATTCTTGCTATGGACGAGCCAGAAACCTATCGCGCTCAGTGCGGGTTTCTGCTCGGGCGCCATCCCGAGATGAGGATTCTGGCGCTCGCTCCGGAACAGAATCGCGCGCTCTTCTATTGGGCTATTCTCGACATCCGAACCAGGTCGCTGGAGAGTTCGGAAGCGGGCATCTTGAATGCAGTGCGCGAGCGGCCAGCTTTGGTCGGCTTAGCTCAAAACTAAGCCGACGCTACAAGCAGTATGAGTTGCTTAGTTTGTGGAGATCGCCTTGAAAATAAAGGGTTTATCTCACGCGCGCCCTGTAAGTGAGGCGGCGAAGCTGCATCCAGCGGGGCGAAGCATCATGACAGACATATCAACAGCCGCGTTAGTGGACGCTCCATTGCCCCTGCTCGGCAGCCCAAGCGGAGCAAGTTGGCATGCGCTCTACACATCTCCGCGTCACGAGAAGTGTGTGGCGGGGCAGATCGAGCGGCACGGTATCGCCTGCTTTCTGCCTCTTTACCGGTCGGTACGACGGTGGAAAGACCGCCGCAAGGAATTGGACTTGGTCTTGTTCCCTGGTTATGTCTTCGTGCGGGTCGCACCTCAGAAGAGGTTGCAGGTACTGCAGTGCTCCGGCGCGGTGCGGCTAGTGACCTTCAACGGACAGCCCGCTGTCTTGCCGGAATCCGAAATTGAGAGTCTGCGGAATCGGTTATCCAGTTCCGGCAACTTCGAACCGCACCCTTACCTGCGAGTGGGCCGCCGAGTCCGTGTGCGCAGCGGACCCATGGAAGGACTGGAAGGCATCATCCAGCGCAAGAAGGATCGCTGTCGCGTCATCTTCACGATCGAGTTAATCATGCGATCGGTGGCTGTCGAAGTGGATGAAGCCGATGTGGAGTTGGCCTGAGTCTTTGTGCTGGTCCACTTGCGAGTTGAGAAGAGACAAATGTTAATTTCCCCGATGTTAGTGTCCAGGAATCTGCTCGGAAGAGCGGCAACTTGCGCAGCGTTGCTTGTGCTGTGCCAGTTGGTTTATGGCCAGACGAACGAACGGCCGCGAACGCAGCAAAGCGATCCGCAAGGCAATCGCATGGCCGACTTGTCCGACCTTGCCAAAGATAACTTTAGCCGCGTGGCGGCTTCCTCAGTACAGATTAGGGAAGTGCTCGTCAAAGATGCGGGGATTCTGGTCGAGTTAAAGCGGTGGGTAGCGAAGGAGGCCACGGACAACGGGCAGGTTGTAGAAGATTCGAACCTCTCCGACCAGGCCATATTCGACCGGCTTGATCGCGATGTTGCGTTTCGCTCGGTTGCGACTCGCTTGCTGCAACGGTACGGATATTTGTTACCGTCGCCGAATCCCGATTCGAGCTTCGCAAAAGAGGAAGACCTCGTACTGAAAGAACGCGCGCGCCGTCTGGTGCAAGTTGAGGCACAGGAGGACAACGAATCGCTCCAGCGCGGAAAGAATGATCAGGGCAGGGAACAGGACTTGGACCGCACCGCCGCCTGCAATCCGCGTCAGGACGGCGATTGCGAGAAAACCGGCTCGCGGAATCCCCGGTCTAGTCGCCCGGCGGAAAGCGACTCGCCGAATCCCGACACAAATCCCACTTTGCCGCCAGATACACCCCCCTCAGTGTCGCCCTCTCGTACTCTCCGAACCGACTTCTCGCCGGAGGGATCTGGGCAGCATTCGTCCCAGCCTGAGATCGAATTGGCCAGTAATTCGGTCAAGGCACGTCCGGACGCTCCTTTCGGTTATCAGTTCCCTGATCAGGCGTCGACCGACGAATTGACGGGGGGGCGCACGAATTCTTCTTATGCCACCAGGCCCAGCGGACACGAGACTACAGCTTCAAACGATATTCCGGGACGGTCCATGGGTTCGAGCCGGAGGTCAAAGCTCGGCAAGCTTGAAGAAGAAGATGCGGCACCAGTGAGAATGGTACGTCCGCCCAATCCGTATGCCGACGTCCCTTCGCTTTACGATATGTACGTGCAGGCAGCTGCTTGGCAGCGTCCTGCGGAGCGCTTTGGCATCGACGTATTCCGCAATACTACGAACCAGCCCGATGTGGTCCCCATGGACCTTCCTGTGGGGCCGGATTATGTAGTCGGAACAGGCGACAGCTTGGCCATTGATCTTTGGGGCAGCGTTTCCCAAAGACTAGTGCGCCTGGTCGATCGGGAAGGGCGAATTGCGCTGCCGGAAACAGGCCCCTTGCTCGTAACTGGCAAAAATCTTGGCGACGTGCAGTCAGAAGTTCAGCGCGCACTGCGGACCCAGTTCACGAATGTGTCCGCGGATGTGTCCCTTTCGCGCCTGAGAACGGTGCGCGTCTATGTCGTGGGCGATGTCGCTGAGCCCGGCGCATATGACATCAGCTCGCTATCAACCCCGCTTAACGCATTGTTTGCCGCTGGTGGGGTTACGGCCCGGGGCTCCTTGCGCGCACTTCGACACTCTCGTGGCAAACAACTGGTGCAACAGGTTGACGCGTACGACTTGCTTTTGCACGGCGTGCGTTCCGACCTAAGGCGCTTGGAAAACGGCGACACCTTGCTTATTCCACCCATGGGCCCGCAGGTGACGGTAGATGGGATGGTGCGCCGCCCAGCGGTGTACGAGCTGCTGGATGAAACTTCGCTGGCAGAAGTGCTCGAACTGGCGGGCGGAATCCTGCCCACGGCAGCTCTGCGTCATATCGAAGTGCAACGGGTCGAGGCGCACGAAAAGCGCACGATGTTGACATTGGATCTCACGTCGTCGAGCGATCCCCAGGAAGTCAACAAG
>JADGNQ010000001.1 GCA_017883385.1 Candidatus Sulfotelmatobacter sp. | reverse complement strand
GTGGCTGTTGAAAAACTCCATTTCCCTCAAAACGGCCAAAACTCTGGGATAGAAAATGTCTAAGAAAACTGAGAAAGTCGTTTGTAGGGCTTCCTAATACAAAGTTTCTTTGGCCATTTTCTGGTGAGTGAGTTTTTCAACAGCCACGGGGATTTGTCACCAACGATCTATCCGGGCCGACGGTCGTGCGACTATCATTGCATTTATGACGATGAGAATTGCCATTCTTTTTATGGTTCTCATGACCTCACGCGTATACGCGCAAAGTTCAATCCAGAGTCCTACTTGCACCGGAGTGATTCATGGAATTGTGTTCGACGGATCAGGTGACAAGGTCAGTGGTATCGCGGTCGAGGCTTGGCCAACGCGTCTTCTCGCAGGGAGTGTTCCTTCCGTCAAAACGGGCCCTGAGGGGGACTATCGTTTTGAGCACATTTGTCCCGGTACGTACGTAGTCACAGTCGCTGATGAGAAGGCCGGTTACCCGCACGCCAGCCCGATGGTAAGCGCGTTCATTTATGGATCCATCGAAGAAGTCAGGCTCACAATCGAAAGTCCACAAGCAGACCTCCCCGTCCGCCTACCTCCCAAGCCGGGCTTCATGCAATTACATATCACCAACCGAGAAACGAAAGCGGAGATTCCTAAATTCACAGTGATGCTCAACGTCAAGGGGCAGCCGGGCGGACTTTCATTCATTTTCGACGTGGGAATCAAAGACCACAAAATCGAGCTTCCCCCCGATAAAGACGTGATCTGCCATTTGACTGCCGACGGATTTCGCGAGTGGAGTGAAAGCGCTGGCCAAGGCAAACTCATCCGCATTCAATCTGGAACGAAGGGCACGCTCGAAGCAGAACTTCAGCCGCTGAAGCAGCGGTAACACGAGCTCTCGAAAGACAGGGTGCCATGATTGCCGAAATCAGCCCATTTCGCTCATTGACCCGGAACCCGATCTACAAACTCAACGCCCTACTTAATCCCCACATACACATCCACCTGCACACTCTGCGGATCACTCGCCCGCTCATCATAAATCTCAAAATCCGCCCCATACACTCGATCCCCACCCGCCGCCGACTTCGGCAGGGAATTAATTCGCATCCACGCCTCGGGCACCACCTTCGGCGCCGGACCTTTCTCTGTTGTAAACACCGCATACCGCCCCGCCGGAATCTTCTTCGCCACCATCCCCGCCGGAACTCCTGCGTCCGTAGTCACTCGCGCTCCCAGCACATACGTGTACTCGCCGTTGTGATCGCTGGCATAGTCGGTGTACACGGCAACGATCCCCTTATCCGCCTTATTCGGAATCTTGGCCAGCACACCGTCCGTCATGAGCCGTCCCCACTGCTTGCCGATCACGCCGTCCGCGGTCATCTCCTTCGCATTGCTGGTGCGAACTGCGATCCCTACAACTGTAAACGCAGCTTGCTGCACAACTTTTGGATTCATGCCGGCATCTCCAAGACTGGCGATGCCCGCGAACAACAACGCCGTTACGATCGCTCTCGTGGGCATTTCGTAGATTCCTCGCGGTCAGAAGTGAAGCGCGCTCGCAGCCTTACAGTTTGCTCAGGAAGTCCGTGATCTCTGGCTCAGTCCAGTCCACCGCGCCGATGAACTTGCGCCGCGTCACGCCGTTGCGGTCGATGATGAAGGTCTCCGGCCATCCATGCGTGCCGTAAAGAGCCGGAGTCTTCTGGCCAGGATCGCGCACCGTCAACAGGTTCACGCCGTGCGCCTTGATGAACTGCCGGTAGGCACTCTCATCAACGTCGATGCTCACCGCCAACACCGTTACGCCCTTCGCTTTCATGCGCCGCTGCATTTCGACCAGCGAGGGCATTTCCTCGACGCAGGGCGGGCACCAGGTCGCCCAGAAATTCAGCACCACGACCTGTCCACGCAGCTGATTGAGGGCAACTGTGCGATCAGAGTCCTGCACGGTGAAATCCGGAGCATTCGACCCGATCCGCGGCGGCCGCGAACCGCTGTAGCAGCCGGACAGGGCGAGAAAGGAAATGCAGACTGCAACGGCACAGGCGGGATGAGCGATACGTCGCACCTAGATATAATAATAGATTCAACCCAGGGTGGCGATGGGAACAGGGGAAGCAATCTCGAACAACGTGGGGACAGCCGTCCTCGGCTGTCGGGCCGAGCAAACCTCGGCTCCTTCGCTGCGCCCTGGCTCCGGGACCACGGTGTCGGTGATCGTCCCGGCGCGCAACGAAGAAGCGTGTCTGGGTACGTGCCTGGAGTCGCTGACCGCCCAGACTGGTGTGCCCTTCGAAATCATTGTCGTAGACGACCACTCCACCGACCGCACTCGGGAAATCGCTACGTCCTTTGCACGAGTGCAGGTAGTCGAGGCTGGCCCTCTACCTGATGGCTGGACCGGCAAGAACAACGCGGTCGCCACGGGAGCAACCCACGCGCAAGGCCAGTGGCTCCTGTTCACCGACGCCGACACCGTCCACCTGCCCGGATCTTTGTCAGGCTCGTTAAAGGAAGCCCAGGACAACGGCGCCGAATTGCTCTCGTATTCGCCGGAACAGATTGCCGCCAGTTTCTGGGAGATGGCAACGCTGCCGGTTGTTTTCGCAGAACTGGCCCGGCAATACTCTCCCTCGAAAGTGAGCGATCCCGCCTCTCCCATCGCCGCAGCTAACGGCCAGTTCATCCTAATCCGCCGTGAGACCTATGATGCGGTTGGTGGGCATGCCGCTATTGCCGGAGACATCCTGGAGGACGTTGCGCTCGCCCGCGCCGTGAAAAGCTCAGGCCGCAAGATTCGTTTCCGCTACGCCGCCGATCGAGTCCGCACCCGCATGTACCGCAACTACCGCCAGCTTCGCGATGGCTGGACCAAGAATTTGGTGCTGTTGTTCCCGAACCCGGGCTGGCTCGCAGCGAAAACGCTGCTCCTGTGGGCGATTTCTTGGATCGTCATGGTATTCGCGTTTGCTAAGCTACGGGAGTGGTGGTGGAACCCGATTTTCGTCGCCGCGTTCCTCTATCTCACCATGCGAACCCGCCGCGCCAACTTCGATGTGGCCATGCAACTTCTCGCAGCGTCCTTCGGCATGCCGATGTTCGCCTATTTGCTGCTGCGATCGAAGAGGGCGCATGCCAAAGGCAGCGTTTCCTGGAAGGGCAGATCCTACAATCCTGAAGTCCGCCCCGTGAATGAAATTATGGATCATATCCCCACCACCGCAGGACGACCTTCATGAAGCTAGCTGTCATCGTAATTGCGCCACTCATACTGTTGCCATCCCTTCTATTGCTCGGGGCAGGCAGCCACACCAGTCTGCCTGGCACGCACGCAATTCCGCCAGTCGCGCTCCCTTCGCAGAGTTCAGACAGCACCTCCTCCCCCACCTTTAGCCAAGTGCTCATCGAACCCGGCGCGAGCGTAGGCCCGCTCAAACTCGGAGATTCGCCGGACCGCGCCTTGGAGTTGTTCCCCAAGAAATACGAAGACCAACAATGGGACGATAGCTGCGGCACCACGTTCGTTTGGGCCGACACGGAGAACAGCATTCGCGGCGGCACCTTGCAAATTCGCGTCAAGAAGGGAAAAGTGTTTCAGATCGAGTCCGCCACGACGCGCTTTCACACCGCCGAAGGCATCACCGCACTGGATTCGCCAGACAAAGTAGCGCACGACTACAAGGATCTTCGTGCCTACACTCTGCTAACGGCTCCCGTCGCGGCGCTAGGCTCCCGTCCCCTCGTTTTCTGGATCGATAAGAAGAAAGGCATCGCCTTTGCCTTTGCGTACTATCCCTCACAGCACAAGCGATATCTCTACAAGATCATCGTATTTGCGCCGAACAAGAACTTTTGCCCGGAGCAGGAAACCACCGGCTCTCCTAAATGGCAGCCCATCCCCGCGTACGCGGTGGAACCGCCACCTGAATTGGCTCCGAATCATGAATGAACTCGGGATGGAAACGATTGATAGATGCACAAGGGTGAACAAGAGGTTCTACTGACAACTGGTTTTCTATGGTTTATCTAACGCGCAAAGCCGAATTTTCCGCCTCGCACTATTACCACAACCCCGACTTCACGCCGGAAGAGAACCGCGCCATCTTCGGCAAGTGCAACAACCCGAACGGCCACGGTCACAACTACACTCTGGAAGTCACGGTGAAGGGAGAAGTCGATCCTCGGTCCGGCTTCGTCGTCGACCTCAAGCAACTCAAGGAAGTCATGCACCGCGAAGTTCTCGACGCCATGGACCACCGCTTCCTCAACAAAGAAGTCCCGGAATTCTTCACCCAAATTCCGACCACCGAAAATCTAGCGATCGCAATCTGGCAGCGCCTCCAGACCAAGCTCCAAAAGGCCAGCCTGCACCGCATCCGCGTCTACGAGGCACCAGATCTATTCGTAGATTTCTACGGAGAGGAATAGTCGTGTTTGAACTCGTAGCTCACAGCTCAAAGCTCAAAACTAACCCATGAAAGCCCATCTCACCCGCCGCTATCTCTTCTCGGCCTCACATCGCCTGCACAGCGCAGAGATGTCTGCCGACGAGAACCTCTCCACGTACGGCAAGTGCAACAATCCTCATGGACATGGTCACAACTACGCTCTCGAGGTCACGGTCAGCGGCCCGGTCGACCCTAGCACCGGCATGGTCTGCAACCTGGTCGATCTCGACGGTTTCGTCGGCAGGGAAGTGCTGGCGCGCTACGACCTGGAGAATTTGAATATGCTGCAAGAATTCGCCCAAAGCGTGCCCACCACGGAAAATCTGTGTGTCGAGATCTTCGAAATATTGCAGCGGAGCTTTCAAAAGGCGCATCTGGATAGAGTGAGACTCGAAGAAACCATGATGAACTCCTTCGAGTACACCGGTGGTGCCGAGTCAATGAGATAGAGTTCCGGTCGCGATTGAGTCCAGCAACATGGGAAGAAACATGAAACCAGCCACCGAACCAACCACGCTCACCAGCGCCAGCTTCGAAGATCTCGTCCACGAGATGCTCGTCCGCCTCGGAGAGGATCCCGAACGCGAAGGCCTGTCCGCCACGCCGGAACGCGTCCACAAAGCGATGAAGTTCCTCACCAAGGGTTACACCGAAGACCCGGAGGCTCTGCTCAAGGGCGCGCTCTTCACCGTGAGCTACGACGAAATGGTCATCGTCAAAGACATCGAAATGTTCAGCCTGTGCGAACACCACATGCTGCCGTTCTTCGGCAAAGTTCACGTGGCCTATATCCCCAACGGCCGCGTGCTCGGCCTCAGCAAAATTCCGCGCCTGATCGAGTTGTTCTCGCGCCGCCTGCAGATTCAGGAGCGCCTCACCACCCAGATCGCCGAAACGATCCAAAAAGTAATCGAGCCGCAAGGCGTCGGCGTGGTCATCGAAGCCCGTCACCTGTGCATGATGATGCGCGGCGTCGAAAAGCAGCACTCCGCCGCCGTCACCTCGTCTATGTTGGGCTGCTTCCGTAACTCGGAGGAAACGCGCTCGGAATTCCTGTCCCTGATCCGCCAACGTGCAAACGGTCTTTAGAGTGTGGGATGAATCGTGTGGGACGGACAATCCTGTCCTTCGCTTTTGTGGTTGGTGTTCTTGATTTTGCCGTTGGTCCTGATGTTGCTGCCGCCTTCCGGAAATGATGTAAGATCAGCCCGCGCCCTTCGGGCGCTTCCCGCTTGACGAAAAGAACTTCAAGTAAAACATTAAGGCCGTCAGAGCAGCGCCTCTGGAACCAGGTCGCTCTCGTCACCGGCGCTACCCGCGGCATTGGTCTCGCCATTGCGCACGCGCTGGCCATGCAAGGTTGCAACCTAATCCTCACTGCCCGTGATGAGTCCGCGTTAGCTCGCGTCAGCAGGGAACTGGCGCGTGCCAAGATTCAAGTCCTCGCCCACCCCTGCGACGTACGCGATCCCCACTCCGTCGACGCCCTCTTCCGTTCTGCGCGCCAGCAATTCAAGCGCCTCGACATTCTGATCAACAATGCCGGCATCGCGCACGCAAACCTTCCAGTGGAGAAACTTCCGTTCCCCGTTTGGAAGAACGTCCTCGAAACCAACCTTGACGGCATGTTCCTCGTCACTCAAGCTGCGCTGGCCATCATGAAGCGCGGCGGCACGATCGTGAACAATCTCTCCATCGCCGCCACCCGCGTCTTCGCCGGCTCTGCCGCCTACAACGCGTCGAAACACGCAGCCTTGGGCCTTACCAACACACTGCGTGAGGAACTGCGCCAGAAGGGAATCCGCGTCATCGGTCTACTCCCCGGCGCCACCGATACCGACATTTGGACCACGCTCTGGCCCCAAGCATCCCGTCGAAAAATGATGTCCCCCGGAACCGTAGCGCAGGCCGTTGTCCAAGGCATCCTGCTCCCCGCGAATGCAACTGTAGAGACTCTGGAAATCCTCCCCACCGCCGGAACGCTGTGACCGGCTGTCATTCGGACTGCTCGCCTTTCCTCCAGTTGCAAGTCCAAGTACAATGGCCACCGCCACAACTCCCTCGGAGGAAATTACGAATGACGAAGTCACCGTTTCTCGCCGCAGCCCTGCTCGCCGCAGCTCTTGCCGTCCCTGCGCAGGCCCAGGACGCAATGAAGAAAGACGTCGCCGTCAAACCCGCCGACAGTCCATCCAAGGTCGTGCTCGACTCCTGGAATGACGTCAGCCGCAAACTCATCGCCATGGCCGAAGACTTTCCCGAAGACAAATACGATTTCAAGCCCACACCCGCGCAGCGCAGCTTCGCCGAGCAACTTCTCCACGCCGCTGGCTCCACCTACTACTTCGTAAATCCCGTCAAGGGAGAAAAGCCTCCGGCGGACGAGGGGCCCAAGCGGGACCAGTTCAAATCGAAGGCGGAAATTGTCACCTATGTGAAGAAGGCCTTCGCTGACGGCGCGGCTGTCATTCAGTCCAAGGGCGACAAGGGCATGTCCGAACTCATCGTCGAACCGTTCAGTCATCAGCAGGTGAGAATCAGCGATCTTGCCTACGGTTTCATCGAACACTCTGGAGAGCACTACGGCCAACTGGTGGTCTACTACCGACTCTCGGGCCTCGTGCCGCCAGAATCGCGCCCAAAGAAGTGACCATGTAGGATCTTACGTTTTGGTTTTGCTTTTCACCCTTCAGTTCAAGGGAACCTGCCCCATCCTTCTTTCGCGTTCTTTGCGAAAGAGGGTGGGGATTCTGATCTCACCCGACAACGCCCAAGCTACCGGTACCCGTACGGAGTCCTCCTCCGCCGCTCCGGGAAAAGCTTGATCATCACCAGCCCGGCGACAAATCCCCCAACGTGTGCCCAGAAGGCCACTCCGCCTACGTCGCGCCCCATCCCCGCCATAGTCAGCGTCGCCGCTCCGTTCCAAAACTGAAGAACGATCCATTCGCCCAGCACCACCCACGCTGGCAGATAGAACACAAACACAAAGAACCACGTCAGCACCCGCGCCCGCGGATACAAAATGAAATACGCCCCCAGCACCCCCGCAATCGCCCCGCTCGCCCCAACCGTCGGAATGTTGGAGTGAGGATAAATCGCCACCTGCGTCAACATCGCCAGCAACCCGGACAACAAATAAAACAAGAGATATTTGAAATGCCCCAGATAGTCTTCAATGTTGTCGCCAAAGATGTACAGGAACCACATGTTGCCCAGCACATGCAGCCAGTCTGCGTGCAGGAACATCGACGTGAAGAAGGGAAGCGCGACCTGCGTCAGCGAATAGCGATGCGACCCCGCCAGAAACGCCGCCAGGTGCGCCGGTACCTCGCCAAACTCGCGCGCGAACAACTCGGCGCTCCGCGGGTCGTTCACCAGTTGAATCCATTGAGAGAAATAAATCAGGATATTCAGCCCGATGAGGAATGAGTTTACGTACGGCGTACTGTATCGTGGTTGGTCGTCTTTGATCGGGAACATGAGAGACTTGGTACGTCAGTAATCGGGTAATTGTGTAATTAAGTAATTGTGAAATTGAAAAGCCAGAGCAGCAGTATTCCGGCTTTCAATTACCTAATTGCTCAATCACTCAATTTCTCAATTCTTCGATCTTCTCATGAATGGCGTTCTCATCATCGACAAGCCCGCCGGACTCACCTCGCACGATGTGGTCAATCGTGTTCGCCGAATCCTGCAGCAGCGCTCGATCGGCCATCTCGGTACGCTGGATCCCATGGCGACTGGCGTTCTTCCGCTGGTGACCGGCACCCTCACGCGCCTCGCTCAGTTCTACACAACCTCAGAAAAGACATACGAAGGCACCATCCGATTCGGCTTCGCCACCGACACCTATGACGCCGAAGGCGAAGCCACCACTGCCCCGCAAGAGGTCATCCTGTGCACGGCAGAAGTGGAGTCTCTGGCCGCACGGTTCCGCGGCGTGATCGAGCAAACTCCGCCCCCATTCTCCGCGAAGAAGATTCACGGCGTCCCAGCCTACAAACTGGCCCGCCAGCAGAAGGAAGTTGTGCTGAAGCCGGTGCAAGTCGAAATCAAGGAGTTCGAGATTCTAGCAGTCGAGGGCGCCCGCGCCCGTTTCCGCGCCCGCGTAGCCTCCGGAACCTACATGCGCTCGATCGCTCATGAAATGGGAAAGGAACTAGCCTGCGGCGCACATCTTGAGTCCCTGCGGCGAACCGCGGTGGCTGAGTTCACACTAGAAGACGCCCACACCCTCGACCAGTTAGCCGAAGCGGCAGGCAACTGCTCGCCCGACAATGCCAAGAGCTCCGAAGGGATTGCTGACGGTAGCCCGCCAGTTCCACAGGCGGGTATGATGACCCAAAAAGAACCGCGTCCCGTCGGGACGCCTGAAGCGCTGGAGGACTTCTTCATTCATCCCCGCAAACTCCTCCCCGACCTTCCGTGCGTCACCGCCGACGAACCCACCGTAGCCCGCATCCGCAGTGGGCGCACCATTAACCTCCCCGAACTCTCCCGAGCGCGCCAGATCAAAGTATTCGCCGGCCAAAGGGACCTGATCGCCATCGCCACCCGCATCGCAGGTACATTGTTTCATCCCAAGATCGTGCTGACGACGCAACCGGCTGAGGACTTGGTAAAGCAGCGGTAGGGCTGTCTAAGATCAGTTGCGCGGCTGAGGGCAAGCCTGCGTCCGTCCCCTCCTTGACGCGTTCGGGTCGTGCCTTTAGTGTGACTTACGGACTCCATGAAACTCTCTGTGGTCATGCCCGTCTACAACGAGCAGGGAACCCTGCAGGAAGTAATTGCCCGCGTGCTCGCCGTTCCCCTCAACATTGAGCTCATCTGTGTCGACGACGGCTCAACCGACGGCTCCCGCGAGACGCTCTCCCAAATTCAATCCAGCCACCCGCAGGTGCGGGTCCTGCTCCAGCCGAGGAACATGGGCAAGGGCGCAGCCCTTCGCCGCGGTATTCAGGAATCCACCGGTGACTATGTCATCATCCAGGACGCCGATCTCGAATACGATCCTGCCGAGTACCAGGTCTTGCTCGGTCCGCTCCTGCAAGGCAAGGCCGACGTCGTCTACGGATCACGTTTTCTTGGAGCCGGCCCTCACCGCGTCCTCTACTTCTGGCATTCGGTCGGCAACTGGATTCTGACCCTGATCTCCAACGCCCTTACCAACATGAACCTGTCTGACATGGAAACCTGCTACAAGGTTTTCCGCCGCGAGATCCTTCAATCCATTTCCATCGAGGAAGATCGCTTCGGGTTCGAGCCCGAGATCACGGTGAAGATCGCCAAGCGCCGCCTCCGCGTCTACGAAGTCGGCATCAGCTATTGGGGACGCACCTACGAGGAAGGCAAAAAGATCGGGTGGAAAGATGGCTTCCGCGCCCTCTGGTGTCTGGGGAAGTACACCCTGAAAGAGCCCAGCTTGAGTCCGCAGTCAGCCTCAGACCGTGTGCCAAGCGTTCACGATGCCCACTAGCCGCGCTTCGGGAGCCAAGGTCCGATAACAGGTATTATGTAAAGCGACTCTCGGCCGTTGCCCAATGTGACTCGCCTCACTGACGTTCCCGCTCTCCTCGGCCCAGAATCATTCCGCCTTCAACGATACCCTGCGCGAAAACGACAAATGAAAACCCTGGCTCTTCTGCTCCTCACGATCGTATCCGTGTCCCCGGCACTCGCCTCCAACCCAGCATCTCCAGCACCTGGCGGCTCTCTGCAGGACCTCAACAAGGCAGTCGCCATGCGCGTGTTTGAAGATATGTTCAATCGCGGCGACTTCAAGGCGGCGGACGAAATCTACGCGCCAGATTTCGTGAATCATGGAGTGCACAGAAACGCCAGCCTTGAGGAAGATCTGGCAGCCGCCCGCTGGGAGAAAACCGTCCTCCCGGACCTCAACATGACCGTGGATCTGATCACCGCCGATCAGGATCTGGTCACGGTCGTCTGGACCGCACGCGGAACGAACACCGGCAGATCCGGATGGGTCCCGGCCACTGGCGCAAGAGTCGAACTGCGCGGCATCACCGTCTGGCGCATCGCCAATGGGAGGATCCGCGAAGAATGGTCTTCTTTTGACCTGCTACGCGTCGTCCGTCAATTGCTGGTTCAGTTGAAGTGGCTGCTGCTGGGACTTCTGTGCGCGCTAGCGATTCTGCTCTGGCTGCTCGGAAGAATGGTTCGGAGGATCTGGACCGCTGGTTGGACTCGAACTCCACACGCGAATTCGTAGTTGCGCTGGTACCTTAGTCTGTCTTCACCCTATTCCTCTACATCTTATATTTCCCTAGATCCTCGTCGTTCAGGCCCTCAAGATACTTTCGCAGTTCCTCGCTGGTAACCCGGTCCGACCCGTTGGCCGCCAGCTTCGAGCTCTTCAACACAAGATCGTCCACGAAGATCGGACAATCCACCCGCAACGCCAACGCCAGCGCATCCGAAGGCCGCGAGTCGATACTAATCACTTCGCCTCCGCGCTCCAGCCAGATCACCGCATAGAACGTATCTTCGCGCAGCTCCGTAACCACCACCTTGTGCACCTGCGTCTCCAGCCCAGTCAAGACATTCTTGATCAGATCGTGCGTCATCGGCCGTGGCGTGCTGACCTTCTCCATCTCGAGCGCGATCGCCTGCGCCTCATTCACCCCTACCCAGATCGGCAACACCGCCTCTCCCCCCACGTCCTTCAAGACGACAATCGGCATATTGGTCACCGGGTCCATCATTAGTCCGCGAATTGTCATCTCGACTTCCATCGCTACCTCCGATTTTTCCTCTTATACCACCATTTCGCCCAGCAGGCTGTTGGGAAAGCTGCCGGTGACGATCACTGAAGCGTAGGTTCCTGCCTTGGGAATAGCACCTTCTGGGGCGGTGAAATTCAGGGTCCTATTGTGGGAGGTGCGGCCGATCCACTGGGCGCGCGCCACGTTTCTACCTTCAACCATCACTTCACATATTGTGCCGATATATTTCTTGTAGCGCGCGATCTGAATCTGGCGCTGCTTTGCCATCAGTACTTCCAGTCGCCGTGCCTTTTCTGCGTCTGGAATCGCGTCGTCCAATTTGAGGGACGGAGTATTCGGCCTCGGCGAGTATTTGAAGGCGAAGACTGCGTCGAAACCTACTTCCTCCAACAGTCCGAGCGTCTCGGCGAAGTCGGCTTCAGTCTCTCCGGGGAACCCTACGATCACATCGGATGTGATGCTAATTTCGCGCTTCGCGGCTTTCATCCAAGCGATGCGCTCCAGGTATTGATCGCGGGTGTAGAGCCGCTGCATGGCGTCGAGGACGCGCGTCGAGCCGCTTTGCACGGGCAGATGCACGTGGTCGCACAGCGTTGGCACAGCATCGATCGCGTCGATAATGTCGCGCCCGAAGTCGCGCGGGTGCGAGGTAGTGAAGCGCACGCGCTTGATCCCGGGAACTTGTCCCACGGCCGCCAGCAACTCGGCAAAGGTTTTCCTGGCGCCCGGCTTCCCTTCCGAATCTTTGTACGAATTCACGTTCTGACCGAGCAATTGAATTTCCGTGTAGCCGAAGTCAGCCATCTGCCGCGCTTCGGCGAGCACCGACTCCGACGTCCGGCTGCGCTCCTTGCCGCGCGTATACGGTACCACGCAATAGGCGCAGAACTTGTCGCATCCTTCGATGATGGTGATGTATCCGCGATGCGGATTGGTGCGGGCAGTGAATTCAGTCTCGAAGCATTCGTCAGTCTCGCGATCGTCGAGTCCGGTTACGCGCTGCTTCCCTGCTTCAATTTGCACCAGCATCTGCGGCAAATTCCGGTACGAGGCCGACCCGGCAACGAGCGAAACGTAGGGCGCGCGCTCGAAAATCTTTTCGCCCTCCTGCTGAGCCACGCAGCCGAGCACTCCAAACGTCTTGCCCTGCGCTTTGTATTTCTTGTAATCAGAAAGCCGGTTGAATACTTTCTGCTCGGCCTTATCGCGGATGGAGCAGGTGTTGTAGAGCACCAGGTCAGCCAGCTCGACCGTCTCCACCTGCCGATACCCTTCCTGCACCAGCGTCCCGACGACCTTTTCCGAGTCGTGGACGTTCATCTGGCACCCGAAGGTTTCCAGGTAAAACGTCTTCTGCGGATTGCTCTGTGGAACCCCAGACATATAGGGAGAGTATATCGCGGGGGGAGCGTCTTGCTTCTGGCTTCTAGCCAAACCAGAGGCGCAATCTCCGCTTGGACAAGAGCGCCTCAGCGCTTTCTATGAGACGGATTCCCCCGAATTCGTTTACACTTCCCGCGACAGCCTGCTCCACAGGAGGCACCCATGCCCGTGAAACAAGGCGACCTCAGCCTACTGCAGCATCCTGCATCGCAGGAGCTTCTCCACTCCAAGATTCCGGCCCGCCTCGCCTACATCGCAACCGACGGCACGCCGCGCGTGATTCCCATTTGGTTCCACTGGAACGGCCACGACTTTGTCATGGGCACACCGCCGAAGGCGCCCAAGCTCAAGGCTCTCGCCAAGAATCCCAAAGTGTCGCTCACCATCGACGAGAACACTTTTCCTCATAAGGTGCTCCTGGTGCGCGGCACCGCGCGCCTCGAACCGCTAACCGGAATCGTCCCCGAATACGCCCTCGCCGCCGAGCGCTATTTCGGACCCGATCAGGGAAAAGCCTGGGTCCAAAACCTTGAAACCATGATTTCTTCCATGGTCCGCGTCACCATCACACCCGAGTGGGTGGGCCTGCTCGATTTTCAGACCCGCTTTCCCAGCGCTCTCCCACTCTAGACGCGCGGCTCTCTGTTATTCGCTCTCGAGGGTGTCGGACAAAACTTGCTTCATTTCCTCTGTGCCCTCCGTGTCTTCCGTGGTAAGTATTTCTCATCACCGTGCCCGACCTCACCAATCTCGAAAAAGCCCGCCGGTACCTGAAAGCCATCGAACAAGCCGACGCAAACTACGTCCTCAGCCTCTTCTCACCAGATGCCGTCATCGAGCAACTGCCCAACCGCATCTACCCTAAGGGCCTACGCGCCAGCGTCTCCCAACTCCCTGAGGCCTTCGAGAAAGGCCGCAAGATTTTCGCCAGTCAGACCTACGAGATCACCAATCAAGCCGTAACCGGAGATCTCGTTGCCCTCGAAGTACTCTGGACTGGCAAGTTGGCGATCCCCTTCGGAACTCTGACCGTCGGCAGCGAGATGCGCACTCACTCCGCATTCTTTATAGAATTCCGCGACGGAAGAATCGTAGCCCAACGAAACTACGACTGCTTCGACCCCTGGTAGGGGGAGGACCCGCTTATCCGCTAAAATCAGATCAGACCGTTTGTCTTTCGCCAACGACTTTGCGGACGAACGACGATCGACCCGGACGACCCGCCATGACCATCGGAGTTCTAGCCCTCCAGGGCGATTTCGACGCCCACCGCCGTCGACTCGAAGAGTTGGGCGCTGATGTCGTGCTTGTCAAGAAGCCCGAGCAGTTGGACGCCATCGACGGCCTCGTCATCCCCGGGGGCGAATCCGGCACGTTTCTGAAACTCTTGGGCGACGCCGGATTCGACAAGCTGAAAGAGTTCGTCCACGCCAAGCCCACCTTCGGCACCTGTGCCGGCGCAATCCTCTTGGCCACCGAAGTGGAGAATCCAAAGCAAAAAGGTCTTGGCGCCCTCAATATCCGCATCCGCCGCAACGCCTACGGACGCCAGATCGACAGCTCCATCCGCGAAGGCAAATTTCTTAACGGCGATCGCCGCGAATCTCCGCTGGAAATGGTCTTCATCCGCGCTCCCAAAATCGAACACATCGGAGAAGGCGTCGAAATCATCGCCACTGAAGGCAGCGACCCGGTAGCCGTCCGCCAGGGCAAAACCATGGCCGCCACCTTCCACCCCGAACTCTCCGACGACCCCCGCATTCATCAGGCATTCCTGGAACTGTGTGGGACGGACACTCCTGTCCGTCGCCGTTGATTCTGTGCTTGGGGTTGCAGGTGTCCTGCTTCTTACCCGGCTCTCGACACTCGCTCGGTCAGACCGAAGTTCACTATCGTTTGTCATTCTGAGGGAGCCCGAGCGAACGCGAGGGCGAGTCGAAGAATCCCTATAACCCAAGCGTCACCCATGCCGCGCCGCATCAAGGAGTCTCGACCAGGAAACCCGCGCGAACCCGAGGTGGGGAGTACGAACGACGTCATTTTTCCTCTTGACATCTCATTCATGTAACTGTACGGTTACGCATCATGCGTCACCGTTCGGTTACGGATTCTGCCCCACAAATGACCGAGGCCACCTTCCAGGCTCTCGCCGATCCCACGCGCCGCGCCGTCCTCGACCTCCTGCGCCGGGGCAGCCAGGCCGCCGGACAGATCGCCATAGCTTTCCCCGTCTCGCGCCCCGCCATCTCGAAGCACTTGCGCCTGCTGCGCCGAGCCCACCTGGTCAGCGAGCACCGCGAAGGTCGCCACCGCGTCTACGAGCTCAATCCCGAACCGCTCCGCGCCGTCGACTCCTGGATCGAGCAATACCGCATCTTCTGGACCAATAGCCTGAACAGCCTGAAAGCTTTCGTAGAAGCTGAGCACGCCCGTGAGACTCAACTCGCGTCGGACAAAGCCTCACAGCGCAAGCACAAATGAAATGACGTCACAAACAGAAAGGAACACGTCCATGACAAAATCAGCCCGCACCAAGATCACCCTAATCTTGCTCGCCGCCGCCCTAACCGCAACTTCCGCCTTGGCCCAAACCAGCGCCCAGAAAGCGTTCGCGACCATCAAGAGCATGCCCGGCTCATGGGAGGGCAAGACTCCCGACGGCCACGCTTTAGAAGTGACCTTCAAGGTAGTCTCCGGCGGGTCAGCCGTCATGAGTGAAATCATGGGTCACGGCCCGGAGGATATGGTCAGTTTGTTCAATATGGATGGGGCAGACAGCCTGCTGATGACGCACTACTGCGGAGCTGGCAACCAGCCGCGCATGCAGGCTGGCGTCTCGGGTGACGGCAAGACGATTACGTTCAACTTTGTCGACGCCACCAATCTCGCGAGCCCGGACGCCGGCCACATGCAGCGCATGGTTCTAACCCTGCTCGACGACAATCACCACACCGAAGAGTGGACCTTCGTCGACCACGGCAAGGAGCTGAAAGAACTCTTCGACCTGCGCCGCAAAATGTAGGAAGTTGGAAGATCTATGCCCACAACTTTCATTACTCCCGATCAAGACGGCATTGTCTGCGAGATTGAAGTCTCCGCTCCTGCCGACCGTGTCTTCCAGGCTCTGACAACTGGCGCTGAACTCATGCGCTGGTTCAACAGTCCGGAGTGCCCGGTGAAGTTCTGGGAGATGGACCCGCGCCTCGGCGGCCGCTACCGCTACGCCACCGGAAAAGGCACAGTCGTAGTCAACAACGTCAGCGAGTTCCAATGTCGCGGAGAAATCGTCGAGTTCGATCCTCCCCGCGTCCTCGCCTATACGTGGTTTGGCAACTGGCACGAAGACCCCACGCGCCGCACTGTCGTCCGCTGGGAACTCACACCCAAGTCGGGCGGAACGCACGTGAAGGTCACGCACAGCGGCCTGGCCCACCTGCCCGTTTCCCGCAAGGATTACGCCGGAGGCTGGCCCGGCGTGGTCGAAATGCTGAAGAAGTTTGTCGAGAAGTGAACAAAGCAGGGATTAGAGGTCAGAGGTCAGGCGAAGGATCCGCCACCTGTGCTGGATCTCTAGCCCCCTAATCCCTGGCCCCTAGCCCATTAAAGGAGAGCACCAATGGCAACCGCAACCATCACTCCCGATCAGAACGCTGTCATCGCAGAAATCTTCATCGCCGCGCCCCCGGCCCGCGTCTTCCAGGCGATCAGCGACCCCAACCAACTCCCGAAGTGGTGGGGACAGGCTGGTCTATATCACGTCACTAAATCCACCATGGATCTCCGCCCCGGAGGCAAATGGCGTAGCGACGGCGTCGGCGCCGACGGCAAGGCATTCTATGTCGAGGGCGAGTATCTCGAGGTCGACCCGCCACGTCTGCTGGTGCATACCTGGGTGGGCAGCTACGATCCACTGAAGACCGTTGTCCGCTGGGAACTGGAGCCGCACACGGTTCACGGCTTGCACCCCAGTGGTCCCAAGAAATCCGGCACCGGAACCCTGGTACGAGTCCGACAGGAAGGCTTTGCCGGCAACGTGCAGTCCGCAACCAGCCACGGCGAAGGTTGGAAGCGTGTCCTCGGCTGGCTGGAAGCTTTCGTCGAAGACGGAACTTCGGAGAGGACCTAAAACCAAGCAAGGCCGGGTGTCACGGCGACGATGCTGCCTTGGGGGTTCGAGGCGCGCAGTGCCGTGCACCGGGAGAACTTTGTGAGGGAAAACGTTGCCGTCGATCTTCCGAGTAGTGTTCAGGTCCCGATGCCGAGACGGCGGCTCTACCAACCTCGAGTCTGCAGCATGTGGGCTTCGTCCAAACCCGCGACTGCCAAGCCCTTCATGGCGCCCTGGAGGTCTTCGCTGACTTCAAGTAATACTTTAGGGTCGTTGAAGTGCGTGGCGGCTTTCACGATCGCCCGGGCTCTCTTCTCCGCTTCGACTGGATCCGCAAAGGTTGTCGAATCCTTCATGAAAATTCCTGAGCCTACAAATACGGCTTCGGCTCCTAGCTGCATGACTAGGCTCGCGTCGGCTGGGGTCGCGATACCTCCGGCGGAGAAGTTTGGGACGGGGAGCTTCCCTGCTTTCGCCACGATTCGCACCAGTTCATAGGGGGCCCCGTGTTCTTTGGCTTTGGCGTAGAGTTCTTCTTCACCGAGGACGGTGAGAATCTTCATCTCTTGCACGATCTGGCGAATGTGTTTGACGGCGTGGACTACGTCGCCGGTGCCGGCTTCTCCCTTGGTGCGAATCATGCAGGCGCCTTCGGCGATGCGGCGCAGGGCTTCTCCGAGATTGCGGGCGCCGCAGACGAAGGGGACTTTGAAGGCGTGCTTGTCGACGTGGTGAGACTCGTCGGCGGGGGTAAGGACTTCGGATTCGTCGATGTAGTCGACGCCGAGTTCCTGCAGGATCTGGGCCTCGGCAAAATGTCCGATGCGGCACTTGGCCATGACCGGGATGGACACGGCGGCCATGATTTCGCGTATCTTCTTGGGCGAGGCCATGCGGGCGACGCCGCCTTCGGCGCGGATTTGCGCGGGGACGCGTTCGAGGGCCATGACGGCTACGGCGCCGGCTCTTTCGGCGATCGTGGCCTGGTCGGCGTTGGTGACGTCCATGATGACGCCGCCTTTGAGCATTTCGGCGAGGCCGGTTTTGAGACGGAGACTGGTGTTGTTGCCGTTGTGTTGGGACATGGATTGAACTCCCCGAAGCTTTCAGCTATCGGCTGTCAGCTCTCAGCTAACCCCTTTGGTGATGAGCGCCCGGTGGGTTTTGGCCTGATTCATTCTAACGCTGGAGCGAGATTTGCGGAACCCCGCGGATTGGTAGCATACGACTGCGAACTCTTAAACCCAAAGGACACGAAGTTACACGAAGGAAAGCCACGAAAGGCAGAGACTCTGTCCCGGGGCGCCCGCGCCCCACCAACAAATCAACGTAAAGGCGACGGAAGGAGTGTCCGTCCCATGCTAGCGCTCTACGAATCTTGCGAACATTTTTTCGGGGTCGATGGCAATGAAGGTTCCTTTGCTGCGGGCCAGGACTTCGTTGTCTTCGTTAAGGATTTCGGCAGTGTTGATGTGCTGGCGGCCGTGGACGCTGACTTCCCTGCCTTCGACGTGCAGCGGTGTGTCTAGCGGCACAGGCTTCAAGTATTCGACAGTCATTTCTTTTGTTACGGCCACAACGTGGCGCAGTTTGTTGACCTTGCCCATGGCGTCGTCGAGGATGGTGGCGATGATGCCGCCGTGGCAGTGGCCGGGAGGGCCGGTGTAGCGCTTACCTAACTGGAAGCGGGAGACGAAGACCTTGCGTTCCTCGTCCAGTGTGAATTGCAGGTGCATACCGTCGGGGTTGTCGGGTCCGCAGGCGAAGCAGTAATTCTTGGGGAGTTTGAGGTCGCGGGTTTCGTGGCCGTGGATCTTGCCGGGCATGAGGAAGATTCTATCGTGTGCCCGGGTGCGGACGGAAAAGTGCAAAGGCGGAAACCACGAAGGACAGGATGGTTCACGAAGGAAAACTGAGAGGTCTGCTTTGCTGTGTCGTCCGATTGCTGTATACATATCGGTTTTGGGTTTCTTGGCCCGTAATTCGACATGGGCGATGCAGGCAAGGTTGCAAAGGTCCTTCGGCGGGCAAAAGACGCCCGCCTCAGGATGACAGATCAAGTCGCACGATGAATTGGAGCGTTCGATGAAACCATTCGCTATTTTCGCCCTCGTCTTGTCACTGTCGTTCGTGATGCCGATTGCTGCGCAGAAGGCGCAGGACAGTGACGCTGAAAAGAAACAGCCCGTCCCTGCTGCGTCTACGGGCAAGAAGGGCCAGAAGAAAGATCAGAAGAAGGAGGAGAAGAAAGAGGAACCGAAGGACGAGAAGAAGGGCGGGATGACTGCCGACACATTCTCAGGGCTGAAGTTCCGGTTGATTGGGCCGGCGGTGGCTTCGGGGCGGGTGATGTCGGTTGCGGTGAATCCGAAGAACAAGTTTGAGTACTACGTTGGGGTCGCGTCTGGGGGCGTGTGGAAGACCGTGAATGACGGGACGACTTGGTCTCCGGTGTTTGATGGCGAGGGATCGTATTCGATTGGGTGGGTGACGCTCGATCCGAATGACTCTTCGGTGGTGTGGGTGGGGTCTGGGGAGAGCAATTCGCAGCGGAGCGTGGGGTACGGGGATGGGATTTACCGGTCTGTCGACGCCGGAAAGAGCTGGGAGAATCTCGGGTTGAAGAAGTCGGAGCATGTTGGGCGGGTGGTGGTGGATCCGCGGGATTCGAAGGTTGTGTACATCGCGGCCGAGGGGCCGCTTTGGGGGCCTGGGGGCGATCGCGGACTGTACAAGACGACCGACGGCGGGAAGAGTTGGAAGGCTGTACTGACGATCAGCGAGAACACGGGCGTGGTGGACGTGGCGCTGGATCCGGCGAATCCGGACGTTGTGTATGCGGCGGCGTATCAGCGGCGGCGGCATGTTTACACGTTGATTGATGGCGGGCCGGAGAGCGCGATTTACAAATCGACTGATGCGGGTGCCACGTGGAACAAGTTGAAGTCGGGGCTGCCGTCGGTGGACATGGGGAGGATTGGGCTGGCGGTTTCGCAGGCTGATCCGAATGTGGTATATGCAACCGTGGAGGCGGCGGATGGGAAGGGCGGGATTTTCCGGTCTTTCGACAAGGGCGCGACCTGGGAGCGGCGCAATGAGTTTGATCAGGGAGCGATGTATTACGCTCGGGTGGTGGCTGATCCGAAGAATGTGGACCGCATTTTCGTGATGTCGGTTCAGTTGCGCGAGTCGCTGGATGGCGGCAAGACGCTGCGGAAGGTCAGCGAGGTGAATCATCACGGGGACAATCACGCGCTGTGGATCGATCCGGACGATACGAAGCATTGGCTGCTCGGATCGGACGGCGGGATGTACGAGACCTGGGATGACGCGAAATCGTGGGAGTTCAAGGCCAATCTGCCGACGGTGCAGTTTTATGACGTAGCGGTGGACAATGCGCTTCCCTTCTACAACGTGTGCGGTGGCACGCAGGACAATTTCTCGTGGTGCGGGCCGGCGCGGACGCGCAATTTGAATGGGATTGTGAATTCAGACTGGTTCGTAACGACTGGGGGAGATGGGTTCCGGTCGCAGGTGGATCCAGTGGATCCGAACACGATCTATTCGGAGTCGCAATATGGCGTGCTGGTTCGGCATGACAAGCCGACTGGGCAGGAACTGGTGTTGCAGCCGCTGGAGGGCAAGGGCGAGGCGCCGCTGCGGTGGAATTGGGACTCGCCGCTGATTGTCAGCCCGCATTCGCACACGCGGCTCTATTTTGCGGCTAACAAACTTTTTCGCAGTGACGATCGTGGGGACACGTGGAAAGCGGTTAGCGGGGATCTGACGCGGCAAATTGATCGCAACAAGTTGCCGGTGATGGGGAAGGTATGGGGGCCGGATGCGGTAGCGAAGAATCAGTCGACTTCGTTTTACGGGAATATTGTGGCGCTGGCGGAGTCTCCGAAGAAGGAAGGGCTGATGTATGTGGGGACCGACGATGGGCTGATTCAGGTTACGAACGATGGCGGGCAGAGTTGGACGGAATATGAAAAGTTCGCCGGGGTTCCACAGACGACTTACGTGAGCCGGTTGGCGGCGTCGAATCACGACGCGAACACGGTGTACGCAGCGTTTGAGAATCATAAGAACGAGGACTTTAAGCCTTATCTAATGAAGTCTGCCGACGCGGGCAAGAGTTGGACTTCGATTGCGGGGGATCTGCCGGAGAGCGGGCCGGTGCTGGCGTTTGCGGAAGATACGGTGAATCCGAATCTGCTGTTTGCAGGGACGGAGTTCGGCGCGTTCTTTACCATCGATGGCGGGCAGCACTGGGTGCGACTGAAAGGCGGACTGCCTACGATCGCGGTGCGCGACATGGTAATTCAGGCGCGCGAAGGGGATTTGGTGATCGCAACGTTTGGCCGCGGGTTTTATGTGCTGGATGACATTACTCCGCTGCGGCAGATGAAGGCGGAGTCGACGGAGCAGGCTGCCGCGGTGTTCCCGGTGAAGGATGCTCTCCTCTATGTGGAGCGGCATCCGCTGGGCGGGGCGAAGAAAGGGTTTCAAGGCGACGCATTTTATGCGGCAGAGAATCCGCCGTATGGGGCTGTGTTTACGGCTTATATGAAGGAGAAGGTCAAGACGAAGAAGGAAGAACGGCAGGAGGCGGAGAAGGGCGCCGCGAAGAAGAATCAGACGCTGGCTTATCCGACGAAGGACGAGCTTCGTGCCGAGGCGGAGGAGGCGAAGCCGGAAGTTTATTTCGTAGTGTATGACGAGAGTGGGGCGGCGATCCGGCGCGTGGAGGGGAGCACGGATGCGGGGTTCCAGCGGGTGGCGTGGGATTTGCGATATCCGGCGCCGCAGGTGAAGAAGCCTTCTGACGACGGCGACGATTCCATTCCGGATGCGGCGGACCAGGGGCCGCTCGTGCTTGCTGGGAACTACTCAGTACGGTTCTTTGAGAAGGCCAGCGGCGTGGTGACGGAACTGGCGGGGCCGCAGTCGTTCAAAGTTGTGACCGAGGGCGCTGTGGGTATGAGTGCGGCGGACCGAGGCGCGCAAGAACAATTCCTGCGCAAAGTAACGCGACTGTATCGGGCGGTTTCGGGTGCGCTGCATACTTCGGAAGACGTGGAGTCGCGGCTGAAGGGGATTCGGGAGGCGCTGCGGGAGGCTCCAGCGGCCGAGAAGCAATTGGGGAGCGTTGCGGACGTTCTCGAGCAGCGGAATCGCGAGATTCTGCGAGCGCTGCGGGGGGATGTCGAGGTTGCGAAGCGGAATGAACCAGTGGCGTCGTCGATCGGTGACCGGGTGAATTCGGTGATGGAGGGGGAGCGCTTCTCGCTGGCGAAACCGACGCAGTCACATGTGGATTCGTACAACATCGCTGCAGGGGAGTTTGCGGAGGAACTCGCCAAGCTGCATACGCTGGTGGAGGTTGATCTTTCGAAGCTTGAGAAGGATATGGAGGCTGCGGGGGCACCCTGGACTCCGGGGCGGGTGCCCGAGTGGTCGGAGAAGTAGGGACTCGCAACAAAACAAGAATAACCACAGAGGACACGGAGTACACGGAGGAATTGCAGCCTCGACGAGGACTCCCGTCTTGTCTTGCGAATCCTCGTGTCCTGTGTGGATTTTGATGATTTATTAATCACTGGTTCCTCTGTCCAGATCTTTCCCGGCAAGTCGCTTGCTATATTTGCGCGCGGCTGTGGTACACTCGCCGCCGACTGTTGCCCGCGTTGTGGGACGCGGCGGCAGCCGTGGGGAAATCCTTTCGTATCGTCATTAGGGTTATCGTCCTTAGGGTTTAGGAGGGCTTTGCGTGGGCCTCGCGTTACTGCTGTTGATCTGGATAATCACACTGGTCAGCACGTACTTCTTCGTTGCCAAGACCTGGTGGCTGCCGGTGGGTGCGGCAGCGTCCGCGGAGTTCATTGACCGGCAATTCGCTCTCACCTTCATCATTATGGGGGTTGTGTTCCTGGCGGCTCAGCTCGGGTTGGGCTACATCGTGTGGAGATACCGCGAGAATTCCTCTTCCCCTCCCGTTTCGTATTCTCATGGCAACACAACGCTGGAACTCGTTTGGACAGGACTCACCGCGGTCTTGTTCATCGGGCTGAACCTGATGGGAAGTAGTGTGTGGGCGAGCCAGCGCTTTGATGCGGCCGAGGCGGGCGCGGTGCAGGTGGAAGTTACGGGGATGCAGTTTGCCTGGTACTTCCGGTATCCGGGGCCCGACGGAACGTATGGCAAGACAAGCGTCAAGTTGATGGATCCATCGGCCGGTGGCGAAGCCGCCGTCGGACTCAGTACATCCGATCCTGCCGCGAAGGACGATGTGGTGACGGGGACGATGTATTTGCCGGTCAACCGCGAAGTCGATTTGAGCCTGCGCGCGGTGGATGTGATTCACAGCTTCTTTGTGCCGAACCTGCGCTTCAAGCAGGACGCGGTTCCGGGGCTGAACATTCACATGCACTTCAAGCCGACGGCGATTGGCGAATACGAAATTGCCTGCGCGGAACTTTGCGGGTTGGGACATTACAAGATGCACGGCATGGTTCACGTCGTCAGCCAGGACGATTTTGACAAGTGGCTGGCGGCACGGGAGGCGGAGAAACAGTAAAATGGCGACCCCGGCTACGGTTCACGCGCACGCTCCTCAGGGTTTTATTCGGAAATACATTTTCAGTCTCGACCACAAAGTCATCGGCATTCAGTATTTCTTTCTGGCACTCACTGCGGTGTTTGTCGGAATGTTCCTGTCGCTGTTGATGCGCATTCACATGATCTGGCCGGCGGCTGTGCTGCCACTCGTCGGCGAGATCAAGCCTGAGACTTATCTCAGTCTGCTCACGATGCACGGCACCATCATGGTGTTTTTCGTGCTCACGACGGCGCCGCAGGGCGGATTTGGAAACTACTTCCTGCCGATTCAAATCGGGGCGCCGGATATGGCGTTCCCTGTCCTGAACATGCTTTCGTTCTGGACCACATTTGTGGGATTCATCGTGATCCTGGCGGCCTTCTTTGTGACCGGAGGAGCGCCGCTGCACGGGTGGACTGGGTATCCTCCACTCAGCGCGCTGTCGTCGGCTGGACCGGGCGAACAACTTGGCGCTGACCTTTGGATCACGAGCATTGCGATCTTCTGCGTTGCGTCGCTAATGGGGGCGTTGAACTTCATCACCACGACGCTCGACCTGCGGGCGAAGGGCATGACCATGATGCGCATGCCGCTGACCGTGTGGTCGTGGTTCATTACGGCAATTCTGGGGCTGCTGGCGTTCGGCGTGTTGCTCTCGGCGGGCATCCTGCTGCTAATGGACCGCAATCTCGGCACCAGCTTTTATGTGCCTCTGGTAGTGGTGAATGGAGTGGTGATGGGCCACAAGGGCGGGTCTCCGCTGCTGTGGCAGCACCTGTTCTGGTTCTTCGGACATCCTGAGGTGTACATCGCGATTCTGCCGGGCATGGGCGTGGCGTCGCAGATTCTTTCGACGTTCTCGCGCAAGCCGATCTTCGGGTACCGGGCGATGGTTTACGCCATGTTGTCGATCGGCTTTTTCGGGTTCATGGTCTGGGGCCATCACATGTTCATGAGTGGGATGAGCCCTTACTCGGCGTTTGCGTTTTCGCTGTTGACCATGTGCATTGGCGTGCCGTCAGCCATCAAGACGTTCAACTGGCTGGGGACGATGTATAAGGGGCGACTGCGCTTTCATACGCCGATGCTGTATGCCATCGGCTTCGTATCGCTGTTTGTTTCGGGCGGATTGAGCGGACCGTTCCTCGCGCAGCCGATACTTGATATTCAACTGCACGATACGTATTTCGTAGTCGGACACTTCCACCTGATCATGGGGGTGGCGGCGATCTTCGGGATTTTTGCAGCTACTTATTTCTGGTTCCCCAAAATGTTCGGGCGGATGATGAATGAAACATGGGGACGCGTTCACTTCTTCATCACTCTGGCGGGGACTTACGCCATCTTCATGCCGATGCACTATCTGGGGATGGCGGGGCAGACGCGGCGCTATTCGCAATTCACCGAAGTCGCTTACCAGCAGAAGCTGCTGCCGTTGCAGACGTTCATGACTTATGCTGCGATCATTACGATTGCGGCGCAGTTTATTTTTGTGATCAATCTGTTCTGGAGCATGTTCAAGGGGCCGAAGGCCAGCGACAATCCGTGGGAATGCACCACGCTGGAATGGACGACGGCGACTCCGCCGCCGCACGACAATTTTGGCGGGGTGACTCCGGTGGTGAATCACGGGCCGTATGAGTACGGTGTGCCGGGGGCGGCGAAGGATTATGTGATGCAGACGGATCCGCCAACGGGGTCGGCGCATTGACGCATTGTGTAATCCGGTCAGACCCTGCCGGGAGGGTCGGCGGTAGGGCTGTGATGGAAATTCCTTTCGCGGTCGTTGGTGGTGCGGGCGTGCGAGGGGTTCTTCGCTTCGCTCAGAATGACAAGGAAAGAGATTTGCGAGAGTTGGTCAGAGTTTCTGTGGGTATGTAGTTATGGCGACTTACACTCCAACGACGCCGATTGATCATGTGGGGCATGGGCACAAGCCGCCTTTCTCGCCTGCGGGCGGGGGTGATGACGGGCGCGGCGGCGGGGACGTTCCGAATTATGGGGCGCGGCTGCGGCGGGCACGGCTGGGGCTGATTTGCGGGATTGCTACTGTGTGCATGGTGTTTATCTCGCTGACCAGCGCTTACATTGTGCGGCAGGGGTTGCCGACGTTTGATGGGGCGTCGAACAGTTATGTCCGCGATTGGGGCAAAACGGATTTGCCCTGGGCGCTGCTGGCGATCAACACGGCGTTGCTGTTGGTGAGCAGTTTGACTATGGAATTTGCGCGACGGGGCGCGGCGCTGCAGGCGGCGCTGGCTCCGGTGAAATCGATTCCGGGAGTGTCGCTGGGCAACGAGAAGTCATTTCCCTGGTTAGGGATTACGGTGCTGCTCGGGATCGGATTTCTGGCCGGACAGTGGTTGGCTTGGGTAGAACTGCACAATCGCGGGTTCTATGTGAGTACGAATCCCAGCAGTTCTTTTGCGTTTCTGCTGACGATTGCGCACGCGATTCACCTGGGCGGGGGAATGATTGCGCTGCTGTGGGCGGCTAGCGCTTCCCTGCTGCGGAAACCGGTGGAAGCGCGGCGGATTGTAGTCGACATCACGGCTTGGTATTGGCATTTCATGGCGGTGCTTTGGATTTATGTTTTTGCGCTGTTGGGATTCGCGCGGTAGGGCAAGAGCATTAACCACGAAGGACACGAAGGTGCACGAAGAGTTGCATCGGTCCTTCGGCGGGCAGAAGACGCTCGCCTCAGGATGACAAGCAGAACTGAAAGGGGACATTGAGGAATGGCTGACGCCACGCTTCAGCATGATGCTGTCGGACACGGGCTGCCGGGAGCTTACGAGGCTCCGCTGTTTGGAGCCTATTCGAAGAAGGTGGGGATGTGGCTGTTTCTGGCCTCGGACTCGCTGACCTTCGGAGCGCTACTTTTTGCTTTCTGTTACGTCCGGATTTATACCGCGTGGCCCACGCCGTTTCACGTGCAGAGCATCATCAATTCGACCATCATGACGGGGTGCCTGCTATCCAGTTCGCTGACCATGGTGATGGCGGTGTTTGCGGCGCAGCGCAGCGACCGGACCTGGACCCGCTACTGGCTACTGGCAACGATGGCGTTTGGCACGGCGTTTATTGTGCTGCATGGCATGGAGTGGAGCAAACTGATCGGCGAAGGGCTGACGCTGCCGTTGTTTCCGAAGCCAGCGCACGCCGCTGTTGGAGAGATGGTGGACATCTCAAAGAACACACCGCAGTTCCCGGCGACGTTCTTTGGTCTGACCGCGATGCACATGCTGCATGTGACCATTGGGGTGATCTATCTCGGGGTGATCGCGTTTCGGAAGTGGTTCCTGCCGGTTCTGGGCGTGCTTTGGATCGTGGGGTACTTGCTGATTCCGTCGGACAATGTCTTTCACTGGGGGATTCATGCGCTGGGTCTAGGGTTGATCGTGGCGGCGGTGATCCTGTTTCTGAAGCCGAAGGATTACGATGCGCAGGATGTGGAAGTTTCGGGGCTATACTGGCACTTCGTTGATCTGGTGTGGATGTTCATCTTTCCGCTGGTGTATTTGCTGTCGACCAAGATCACGTAGAGGATAGTAAATCCGCGATACCTCAGCGGCTGAAGCCGGTTGAAGTGAGATGAGCGCGGCACAGTTGCAGCGGTGCCCTTTCCGAAGGCAGTTTGCAACACGGGCTCTGAGTACGACACGAGGACAAACACGATGCACGACGCCACAGCGCATGACGACAGCAAGGGACAATACTTCTGGGTGTGGGGAGCACTGCTGGCACTGACCGCAGTGGAGGTTGTGCTGGGATACAAGCAGATCTTTTCGCCGGTGCGCATGCTCGAGGTGCTGCTGGTTCTGTCGATCATCAAGTCGGCCCTGATTATCGGCTACTTTATGCACTTGAAGTTTGAGAAGGCCTTGATGCGCTGGATGCTGGTGTTCTCGGTGACGGCGTGCTTTGTCATCATGTATTTCTTTTTCTTCCCGGATGCGGGGCGGATTTTGAGGCTGGGAGTGCAGTAGCGTGAAACTTGGCCGACAATTTCGTTGGGCGTTCCTGCTGCTGCTTCTCGCGCTTTGGACTGCGCCGGCATTTGCCCAAGGGTGCGCCATGTGTGCCGCGAATGCTAAGGCCACACCCAAGGAAGGCCAGCGGGCGCTCAATCACGCGATCTTCGTCATGCTGGCGCCGCCGGTCGCGATTATGATTTTTGGATTCGGCTTCGCTATTCGATATGGGAAGCGGCGCGATCGAGAGAACGACGACAACTCCGATTAGGACTGTGCGATCAGATCTATAGCGACCTTGCCACTAACACCTCTCACCATCGTTTGAGGCGCTTTCCGGCAGAGACGTAGCAAGCTACGTCTCTACGACGAGAGCGGGCCTTACTTCCCTGCTTTATAATAGAAAGATTCGGTGGCCTTCGCGGAAGGCTCTGAGCGCTTGCGCTCGGGGCGAGCGTGGAGCCATCGCGGCCCCGGACCCGATGTCTTCTGACCCTACGCGCCCTTCCCCGACGCAGCCTGACGCGACGCACACGGAAAGCATTGTTGTACGCGGCGCGCGCGTGCATAACCTCAAAAACATTGACTTTGAGATTCCCCACAATATGTTGACGGTGGTGACCGGGGTCTCTGGTTCCGGCAAGTCCTCGCTGGCGTTTGACACGATCTATGCCGAGGGGCAGCGCCGGTACGTTGAGTCCCTGTCAGCCTACGCGCGGCAGTTCCTGGAGCGGATCGAAAAGCCGGATGCCGACTCGATCGACGGCATCGCGCCCGCGGTCGCGATCCGGCAGAAGAATACGACGCGGAATCCGCGGTCTACCGTGGCGACGGCCACGGAGATATATGACTACCTGCGCTTATTGTTTGCCCGCGTGGGACGTACATATTGCTCGAACTGCGGGCGCGAAGTAAAGAAGGATACGGTCGACGAGGTTGCGGACGCCATTTTGGCGCTTGATCCGGAGACGCGGCTGCAGGTGCTGTTTCCGCTGCAGCGGGCCGGGGTGGGGGTGCAGGAACCGACGAGCAGAATTGAGCGTTCGACGAAATCGAAGAAGGCTACGTCAAGAGCCCCACTTCTCGCAAAGGACGCAAGAAATGGGGCACCCAGGGCTGAGTTGACCGAGGCTCTTCGGACTCGACTATTTGACTTGCGCAAGAGCGGGTTCAATCGGCTCTACCAGGCGGGGGACGTTTATGAATTCTCTACGCCGGAGTCGCTGCTCGATATTGACTTTGGACAACCAGTATTCGTGCTGGTTGATCGGCTTGTCGTCTCGGCTGAGGCTCGCACTCGCATTGTGGACGCGATTGAGACGGCTTATCGGGAATCGGGGGAGGTGATCTTCGAGACTCCCGGTGATGCCAGCGACGCGGACGGGGGGCCCCGTGCCCCAAAGACCTTGCGCTTTGCGCAACGGTTTGAGTGCAAGGACTGCAACCTGCGATACGAGGAGCCGGAGCCGCGGCTTTTTTCTTTTAACAATCCCTATGGCGCTTGTCCACGGTGCCAGGGGTTTGGGAACACCATCGACTTTGATCTCGACCTCGTCATCCCGGACAAGATGAAGACGCTGGGCGAGGGCGCGATTGAGCCGTGGACCAAGCCGAAGTATCGTCCGCTGTTTACGGATCTGAAGCGGTATGCGAAGCAGGCGGAAATTCCACTCGATGTGCCGTGGGTTGATCTGGAGGACGAGCACAGGAATCTTGTGCTCAACGGCGAGGGAAAGTTTTTCGGGGTGCGCGGATTTTTCAATCACCTGGAGCGAAAGAAATACAAGCTGCACGTGCGCGTGTTTCTGAGTCGCTATCGCGGGTATTCGCTGTGCTCGACTTGCAATGGAACGCGGCTGCGGCTGGAGGCCCGGCAGGTCAAGATCCAGGGACGCAATATTTGCGAAGTTAGTGCTCTCACGGTTGAAGACGCGCTGCGGTTCTTCGAGAAGGTAGAACTGAGCGCGGAGGACGCAGAGATTGCGGACAAACTGTTGCAGGAGATTCGCGAGCGGTTGCGGTTTCTGAACGACGTGGGATTGGAATATCTGACCCTTGATCGGCTTTCTTCCACGCTCTCGGGCGGCGAGGCGCAGCGTATTCAGTTGGCGACTTCGCTCGGGTCGCGGCTGGTAGGCACGCTGTATGTGCTGGATGAGCCGTCGATTGGGCTTCATCCGCGCGATACGCACCGGCTGATCAAGATTCTTCACGACCTGCGGAATCTCGGGAACACGATTCTGGTGGTGGAGCACGATCCGGACATCATGCGGGCGGCGGACCGGATTCTCGATCTTGGGCCCGGGGCGGGCGAGAATGGCGGCAAGCTTGTGGCGGAGGGAACCTACGACGAGATCCTCCACAATCCTGCTTCTTTGACGGGGCGTTATCTTTCCGAGGACTTGCGCATCCAATCTCCGGCTACGCGGCGCAAGCCAGGGACACAACAGATCACGATTCGGGGAGTGCGCGCTAACAATCTGAAGGGCGTGGACATCAGCATTCCGCTGGGCATGATCGTGGCGATCACAGGCGTGTCGGGCTCAGGTAAGTCGACTCTGCTGCACCAGGTGCTGTACCGGGCTTTGGCGCAGGCCAAGCAGCAGTCGGGCAACGGGACAACCGGGCCCGCCGCGAGCTGGGAGAGCCTGGAGGGCGATCAGTTCATTGAGGAAGTCGTGCTGGTGGACCAGTCGCCGATTGGGCGCACTCCGCGGTCGAATCCGGTTACATACATCAAGGCGTTTGATGCGATTCGCGAGCTGTTCGCTTCCCTGCCGGAATCGAAGAAGCGCGGGTTCAGCGCGGGACACTTTTCGTTCAATATTCCGGGAGGGCGGTGCGAGGTTTGTCAGGGGGATGGGACGGTCACAGTGGAGATGCAGTTTCTGGCCGACGTCGAGCTGATTTGCGAAGAGTGCAAAGGGACGCGCTACAAACCGACGGTTCTTGAGGTACGCTACCGCGGCAAGAACATTCACGAAGTGCTGAACTTGACGGTGAAAGAGGCACTGAAGTTCTTTGCCGAGGTACCGAAAATCACCGAGAAGCTGCGGTCGCTGGAGGAAGTTGGCCTGGGATACTTGAGGCTGGGACAATCGGCGACGACGCTCTCGGGCGGCGAGGCCCAGCGCATGAAGCTGGCGGCCCATCTGCAGCCGGCGTCGCGAGATGCCAACCGGTCCGGCCCGGGGAGCGGCGAAGCACGGCGCAAGCTGCGCCTGCTCTATATTTTCGATGAGCCTACGACCGGGCTGCATTTTGACGACGTGAGCAAACTCCTGGCGGCATTTCGCCGTCTTATTGAGGCAGGGGGATCGATCGTGGTCATCGAGCACAATCTCGAGGTGATCAAGACTGCTGATTGGGTGATCGATCTCGGGCCGGAAGGCGGAAGTCGCGGGGGCAAAGTGGTTGGGGTCGGACCACCGGAGACCATCGCGAAGCTGGCTGGGTCTTACACCGGCAAGTATCTGGCGCGTATTCTGAACGGCAATGGCACCTCGCGTTCCAATGGTCGCTCGTAGACTTCCTGTCGCAGTGCTCGCGGCCATCGTGGGCGGGTGCGCGTTCGCTCAGTCCACCAACGCGCCAGCTGCGGATCAGCAACAATCGGAAGCGAGCACTTCGTCGAGCCAGAAGCATCACAAGGCGGTGCATCACGTCCAAGTTCCTGAAGAAGGATCGCCGCCACCGGAACTGGCGCAGGCGGAGGAGTTGATTCAGAAACAGGACTACGCCGCGGCCGAGCCGCTGCTGCGGAAGGTGCTCGCCGGCGATGCTGGAAACGACGCCGCGAACTACGTGGCGTGGTTTGAACTGGGATTCGTGGAGAACGGGCTGGGCAAAGTGGAGGACTCCATTGCTGCCTATCGCAAGTCGGTAGCAGCGAAGCCCGATGTCTTCGAGTCGAATCTGAATCTGGGCCTGCAACTGGCCAAGACGGGGCAACCCGACGCCGCGCAATTCCTGCGGGCGGCCACACAGCTCAAACCTACCAGCCGTGTCGATGAGGGCAAATCGCGGGCGTGGCTTTCGCTGGCTCATGTTCTCGAACCGACGAAGCCGGAAGATGCTATCGCTGCCTACCGAGAGGCTGCGGTCTTGCAGCCGAAGAACCCGGAACCTCATCTCTCAGCCGGACTGTTTTTGGAGACGCAGGAAAAGTTTTCCGATGCAGAGCAGGAGTACAGAGAAGTCCTCGTGCTCGAACCCTCCTCTGACGAGGCACTCACGGGGCTGGCCAACATCTACATGCGCGGCCGACGCTTGCCCGAGGCGGCAGAATGCCTGCGCAAGCTGGTCGCGGCCCATCCGGACCATACATCTGCCCACATTCAGTTGGGGCGTGTGCTGGCTGCTGAGGGCAAGAACGAGGACGCCATTGCTGAACTGCAAGCGAGCGCAAAGCTGGCTCCGGCGGACGTGTCGGTGCAGCGCGATTTGGCCGATCTGTACTCCACGATGAAGAAGAACGACCAGGCTGAGGCGGGTTATCGCGCGCTGCTGGCCAGCAATCCCAACGACGCCGAGTTACACCATGCCCTCGGAAAATCGCTGTTGGAACAGAAGAAGTTCGCCGACGCGGAGAAGGAATTCCTGGCGGCGGTGAAGCTCAAACCAGGTTTCGGCGAGGGCTATGCGAATCTGGCTTTCGCCGCCAGCGAGAACAAAGATTATCCCTTGACCCTCAAGGCGCTCGATCTGCGCGTGAAGCTGCTGCCGGAGAATGCCCAAACGTACTTCCTGCGCGCCTCGGCCTATGACCATCTTAGGGATGTCAAGCAGGCGGCGGTGAATTATCATCTCTTTCTCAAGGCGGCGAATGGGAAGTATCCTGATCAGGAGTGGCAGGCGAAGCATCGGCTAATTGCCATCGAGCCGAAGAAATAGATTGCTGCGAGATTTGGATGATGCTTGGGCTGGGGCACGGACCTCGATTCTTGGTGGCGGTCACGGTGGTCACGCTAGTCGCCGCCTTGGCGGCTGGCGCACTGCCGACGGAAGATCCCGCGCTTGATGCAATGAAGGGCCGACTTTCGTCGACTGGCATTGGAGACCGCCCACATCTGTGCGTTCAAATCGCCGAGCATCAACTGGCTGAGACCGACAAATTCTATGCGGCTGCCGAAATAGAGAAGGCCCAGACGACGTTGACGGATGTGGTGGCGTACTCGGAATTGGCCCGGGATTATGCGATTCAGTCGCACAAATATCAGAAGCAGACGGAGATTACGGTGCGGGTGATGACGCGCAAGCTGAATGAGATCATGCACACGCTCGCCCATGACGAGCAGGCGCCGCTCCGAGATGCCATTAACCGCCTGGAACGCGTGCGCGACGATCTGCTGGCTGCCATGTTCAGGAAAGGTCCGAAATGATTGCTTCGCTTCGTTCTTATGTCTGCATCGCCGTACTGCTGGCCGCCGGTACCGGGGCGTTAGCGCAGCGCCACCGCGATCCCTTGACGCAGTCGGAGATCGACCAGATTCGCGACGTCAGTTGGGAACCACGGGAGCGACTCACGCTCTACGTCCAATTTGCGCGGGCGCGACTGGTGAAACTGGAGCAGATGCGGAGCGACTCAAAGACGAAGGATCGGCCGCGGCAAACGCATGACATGCTCGACGATTTCCTGTTGCTGTACGACGAACTCAACGACAACATCGACACCTACGTCGATCGCAAAGATGATATCCGCAAGCCGATGAAGGTCGTCATCGAGGCCGATAACGAGTTTCAAGCCAAGCTGCGTGCGCTGAAGGATGCCGCTGATATTCCGCGCGAGGAATCTCGCGAGTACGAGTTCGTTTTGACCAACCTATTGGAGACGGTTGACACATCTTCCGAGGATCACAAGAAACTGTTGGCGGATCAGGAAGAAGCGGCCAAACATAAGAAGCTGAATTCCAGGTCGAATGCGAAGAACGGGGGGAAGCCGGAGTAACAGGGACTAGGGTCAGGGGTCAGGGAACCGATCCTAGAAATAGAACTGCGGCGTTGTGCGGCGAGATGTTCGGCGAAAGACGGACAACAGGGCCGTTGTGGGCTTTTTCGGTTCGCGGTAGGAAGCGATGGAATCACGGTGGCAGCCTCGGAGGAAAAAGGTCCGCCTCGTGCTAACCTAACTTCACCGTGCGCGAAGGGCTGCTTGAAATCTTCCAGGAGAGTTACAGGGAACTGCGGCCTGAGTCTTCCCTTCCCGAGTTGAAGATCGACTTCTTCGCATTCGCCAATATCAACAACACGATTCGGCTGCGTGACGGGCGGCTTCTGGTGCGGCTGTCGGATCTGCTGGAAGGGGCGCCGGACGGCGTTCTTCGGGCGATCGCGCATATTCTCCTGGCCAAGATGTATCGGCAGCCAATTGATCGCGGGCAGGCGGCGCGCTATCGGAAGTATGTGGCCAGCCACGAGATCGTGCGCAAGACGCATCTGGTGCGGCAGATGCGCGGGCACAAGCGGCTGCGCTCGGCGCGCGGTTTCTTCTACGATCTGGACGAGATCTTCGAGGAATTGAATACACGCTTTTTCCATGGGTTAATGGCGCGGCCGCGCATGAGCTGGAGCCAGCTTCGAACTCGCCGCATTCTGGGCCACTACGATCCGGCGCACAACGCCATCATCATCAGCCGCATTTTCGACCATCCTGCTGTGCCGGCGTATGTGCTGGAGTACATCGTGTACCACGAGATGCTGCATCTGAAACATCCGGTGAAACTGAGGGGGAGCACGCGGTGCGTGCATTCGGCGGAGTTTCAGGCGGAGGAGAGGCTGTTTCCGCGGGTGGCGGAGGCGAATGCGTTTCTGCGGCGGTTGTGAGCGCTAAGGCCCGGTCTCGACATTACTCCTTCATCGCGCTCGCTTTGTTGCAGGCTCCCGTGACTTCGCGCGGCGAACCACGGAAACTTTACGCACCTGCCCCACGTCTCGCGCTTTTCGAGACTGGGGCCGATGATCCTGTCCAAAATTGACTAGGGCGTTCCGGTATTGATCTGGATCCAAGTCGAACAGCCGATCCCTCCCTTCGGAGTGGTGAGCGTAGAGAGAATTCCGACCTTGCCAGATTTGGCCAAAACCGACGCACTCCACAGTATAAGCGCGCTGAATGGTGCGAACGCGGCGGGCTGGGCTGGGAGAGGGAGTTTCGTCAGTCGAGAACCAGGGAGCTGTCCTCCCACACAGTCAGGGGTCAAGATGGTAGATGCATAACCTTCGCAGCGTACTGCTTGCAATGGCCATTGCACAGATCCGCAGAGTGCACGTGCGACAGCCCAAGTCCTTCCCTTCAAGCGGAAGCATTTCAAGGGCTGAATTGCGCAGCGTGATCCTAATCACATGCGGTTGTGAGGCAGTGGATTGACGGGTTTGGCGGGGCGGGACTATCCTTGAAGTTGAAATTGAAATTCATTTTCATAATCAAAAGGCACTCCTTCAATGCTTCAGGCTTTCATCATTACGCTCCGGGAAGGGGTTGAAGCGGCGCTCATCGTCGGCATCACCCTGGCGTATCTGACCAAGATCGGGCGGCAAGAACTGCGCAAGACCGTGTACGCGGCGCTGGCGGCTGCGTTCCTCGGCAGTATTGGCGTCGCTGTCGTCATCTCCCGCACTCATCTGAACGAAGACGTGTTCGAAGGCTGGGTCATGCTTGTGGCCGCCTTCTTCGTTATCACCATGGTTATTTTCATGATGAAGACGGGGCGCAAGCTGAAGGGAGACATTGAGGGCAAGGTCGGGCTGCTGGCGGGCAACGACGCGTGGTTTGGGCTGTTCGTCTTCATCTTTTTGATGGTGTTGCGGGAAGGGGCGGAGACCGTGCTGATTCTTTCCGCCGTGTCGTTGAACTCGACCGAACTGATGAGTTTTCTGGGGACACTGCTGGGCGTGCTGTCCGCCATCGCCTTTGGGGTGATGTTCGTCAAGGGCAGCGTGCGCATCAACCTGCAGAAGTTCTTCCGGGTCACGACCGCGATCATGTTTCTGGTGGCGGCGCAGTTGGTGATCTCCGGGCTACATGAACTTTCGGAGAGCGGCTTCATTGCCTCCTCCAAGCGGGAAATGGCGATCATTGGGCCGATCGTCAGCAACGACTGGTTCTTCTTTGTGACTATTTTTGCGCTGGCGGCGCTGATGGTGCTGTTTGACGCCAAGCGACGCGAGCCTGCGCCCGCCTCCGCTTCTGCTGCCGAGCGCCGCAAGGCCGCGTGGAGCGCCCGCCGCGAGCGCATGTGGATGGTTTCGGTATACACGTTCTCGTTTGTGTTTATCGCGCTGGTGACGGCGGAATTTATCTATACCAAGGGTGTGAGCGCTCTCTCGCCCGCGACTGAGGTGACGTTTACGAACGGGCGCGTGAGTATTCCGCTGACGGAGCTTTCTGGTGGAGACCTGCACCGCTTCCAGGCGCAGGAGAACGGGACTGCAGTTCGCTTCTGGCTGTATCAAAAGCCTGATGGGAAGATCGCTACCGTGTTCGACGCCTGCGAGATTTGCGGATCGGTCGGGTTTTACAAGAGCGGAAACGGCGTAATCTGCAAGAATTGCGCGGCGCCCATCAATCCGCAATCGGTGGGGACGGCGGGCGGCTGCAATCCGGTACCGCTGAAGGCCACGCAGACAGCGGATGCGGTCATCATCGAGGAGGCGGACGTTGCGGCCGGTGGCCGTATGTTCGCGCAACAGTAAGCCATGTTCGTCCGACTCGTTTACGAATCCTTCCGGCGCCAGAAGCGGCGCAAGCTGCTGGCGGGCGCGGCCATTACTCTGGGCGTGACCGTGGCGACGGCGATGATTGCCGTGGCGACGGATATCGGCGACAAGATTAATCGCGAACTGCGCACCATTGGCGCCAACCTGGTAGTGACCCCGCAGGAAGATTCGCTCGACGTGGAAATTGGGGGCATCAACCTCAAGCCTCCGACGGACGGGGCTTTTCTCAGCGAAGCCGACCTACCCAAGATCAAAGGGATTTTCTGGCATAACAACATCACAGGGTTTGCGCCGATGCTTCCGGTTAGCGTGGCGATCGAGCATCACGGGAAGCGGCAGGACGTGATGATGCTGGGGACTTATTTTGCGAAGAAGGTTGCCTTCGGCACGGACGAGTTCGCCACCGGGGTGCGCACCACACATCCGTGGTGGCACGTTTCCGGCGCGTGGCCAGAGGATTCTTCGCGGGACGTTTTGCTGGGGGAGAGGCTGGCCAGCCGTTTGGACGAGAAGTCCGGAGATGTAATCATGCTTGCGGGCCGCCAGCTGCGAGTGAGCGGGATTCTCTCGACCGGCGGGGCGGAAGACGATGAGGTCGTGGCCCCTCTCGCTCTCGCGCAAGAGATTCTGGGCAGACCGGGGGCGGTTCGGCGGGTTTATGTCAGTGCGCTGACCAAGCCTGAGGACGCGTTCGGGCGCCGCGATCCCAAGAGCTTATCGGGCGCGATCTATGATCGGTGGTATTGCACGCCTTATCCACAGTCGATTGCGTTTCAGTTGGCCGAGGCGATTCCCCATTCGCATGCCGAACAGGTGCGTCAGGTCTCTCAAAACGAGGGCGCCGTGCTCACGCGCATCGAAGGGCTCATTTTCTTGATCACCTTGGCCGCGCTGTTTGCGTCGGCCCTGGCGGTATCGGCCGCCATGGCCACTACCATCTTTGAACGGCGTGCCGAGGTTGGACTGATGAAGGCTCTGGGCGCGGGAAAGCTCGCCATTGCCTCGATATTCTTCGCTGAAGCTACGCTACTGGCATTGATCGGTGGCTTGGTCGGCTTCGTGGTCGGATCTGGGCTCGCCCACCAGATTGGGCACTCGATCTTTAATTCGGAGATTTCGATTCAGCCTGTGCTGCTGCCGGTGATCCTGGCGATTGCCGTGGCGGTGACGTTCGCGGGGAGCGCGGCAGCCATCCGGCGCGCGGTTGGGCTAGATCCGGTGTTTGCGTTGCGGGGCGAACTGTGAGCGCGCCCATGTCACACTCGGCACGAGACCTGGCGGCCAGCCGGGCCCATGGCCCGCACACTTCGATGTTTCTGCGCATGCTGGTGCGGGCGGCGATTCTGCGGCGGGGGCGTGCCGCATCCGCACTGTTCGCCATGGTGGTGGCTGCGGCGGTGGCCACGGCAATGCTGAATCTTTATGTGGACGTGCAGGCGAAGTTGCGGCGGGAGTTTCGGAACTATGGTGCGAATATTATTCTCGTTGGGAGAGACGGTACTTCCCTGCCCTCGGATGCGCTCTCTCACGTAGATTACGTTCTGGCAGGCCGCGGCATTGCGGCTCCTTTTGGAATGGTCGTGGCGCGAACTGGAGACGGCCAAGCGATCGTGGTGGCCGGTACAGAGTTTGAGCGCGTGCGGCAGTTGGATAAGTGGTGGTCGGTGAGCAGTTGGCCGTTGAATTCTTCCTCTTCAGCAAATCAATCTGGAAATCCGATTCCTTCTGAAAATCAAAATCCCCACCCCTTCGCTCCGCTCAGGGCAGGCTCTGTCGCACAAGACGCGACAAGGATGGGGCACCCGGCGTTGATCGGCGTGCGGGCGTTGGCGACGGTGGCGCCGAAGGGGCAGGCGTTTGATCTCAGTTTTCAGGGACGAACCTTGCAGGTTGCGCCTGCGGGCACGGTGCAGACCGGGGCCGCCGAAGACAGCCGCATTTATATCTCGCTGGGCGACTTCGTGGCGTGGACTGGGGTTCAGCCGACGACGATTGAAGTGGCTGCGAGCGGGTCGCCCGAGGAAGTTGCCAGCATCATGAGCCAACTGACACAGGCGATTCCGGCTGGCGATGTTCGTCCGGTACGGCAGATTATGGAAGGCGAGGCGCGCGTGCTGGGCAAGACGCGCGCGACGCTGCTGGCCGCTGCTGCGTTGATCATCCTGACCGCGGCGTTGTGCGTGCTATCGACGTTGATGGGATGGGTATTCGATCGGCGACGCGATTTCGCGATCATGAAAGCACTGGGCGCGTCGGGGCGATTGCTGAACGGCTTCTTTGCAGCCGAGGCCGCAGTCCTAGGTGCGGCTGGCGCTCTCATCGGATTCCTTGTCGGGATCGGCATTGCGGCCTGGATCGGGCGCGTGAACTTTCACGCTCCGGTGGTTCCGCGTTTGAGTGTGCTACCGGTGGTTTTGGCTGGTAGCATGGCGGTTACTTTGTTGTCGGCGATCCTCCCGATCTCGCTGCTGCGGCGGGTGCAACCGGCGGTTATTCTGAGGGGCGAGTGAAATGATTCAGATCAAGGATGTGACGAAGCTCTACCCCGCCAAGGAAGCGGGAAACGGGAATGGATCGGGCAAGGATAACAGCTCGATTCATGCTCTCGACCACATCTCGCTGCACGTGACGCAAGGGGAATGGCTGTCGATCATGGGCCCGTCGGGATCGGGGAAATCGACGTTGGTTAATCTGATTGGGTGCCTGGATCAGCCTTCCTCGGGCGAGATCTGGCTCGATGGGCAGAATGTGGCCGGAATCGCCGCGGCAGAGCTGAACCGGGTACGCGCGGAAAAAATCGGCTTTATCTTTCAGCAGTTTCATTTGATTCCGTTTTTGACCGCAGTCGAGAACATCATGCTGGCGCAGTATTTTCACAGCATGACGGACGAGAAGGAAGCAGTGGAAGCCCTTACGCGCGTGGGGCTGGGCGATCGCGCCCATCACCTGCCATCGCAGCTTTCCGGGGGAGAACAACAGCGGGTGTGCATCGCGCGGGCTCTGATTAACGATCCCCGAATCATCCTGGCGGACGAGCCGACCGGGAATCTTGACGGGCAGAACGAGGAGATCGTGCTGCGGTTGCTGCGGGAGTTTCACCAGCAAGGGCGCACTATCGTGATGGTCACGCACGATCCGGTGGTGGCGCGGCTCGCGGACCGGCGGATTGAGTTGCACCATGGCAAGATCGCGTCGCAGGAGATCTTCTCCCTGGCCGACGAGGAGCAACTGGACGAAGTCCTCGAGGAATTGTGGGTGCTGGCCGAGCATGGAGAGATCGCTGAAGTCGAGCGGATGGAGGTTCATGGGGCGCTCCCGGTCAGCCTGGCCATTGAAAAGATGATCGAGATGGAGCTGGTGGTATCGGCTCCGCACCCACCCCAGCCGCATGATCACAAGCCGTTTGTGAATCCTTGTCACGAGGCGCTGAAACCGGTGGCTGCGTCTTCGGGTGACGGTACCCTGATTGTCGAGCTGACGCCGCGGGGGCGCGAGCGGGCGGGCAACATTATCCGGCGGCACCGGCTGGCCGAGCGGCTTTTCACTGACAGCTTAGCGATGGACAGCGAGACTGAAATCGAGCAGCAAGCCTGCAAGTTCGAGCATATTCTGTCGCCGGAAGCCACCGACAAGATCTGCGCGTTTCTGGGGCATCCGCGGACCTGTCCGCATGGAGCGCCGATTCCGCCGGGGCCGTGCTGCGGGCGAGTCGGTGACTACGATAAACTTATGAAGACCCTCGATGGAGTTCAGTCGGGCGGTCCCTTTACACGAGAAGAAATGAACAAGCGATAATCATGGCTGTCGAGCTTGGATGGCTAGAACCGCTTCCCTGCGTTAGCTCTCTCGCTGGAAATGAGCGGGTCGAGGCCGACAAAAAGATCTGGCGGCATAATTGACGACCCGTCGTCCCACCATTGGAGTATTCGATTCCGGCTTCGGCGGGCTGACCGTCCTTAAGGCTTTACTTGAACTTATTCCTGGGGCGGATTATGCCTACTTCGGCGACACGGCGCGCCTGCCCTACGGGTCGAAGTCGGTTGAGACCGTGGCGCGATACGCCGTCGAAGCCGCGCACTACCTCGAATCTCACGGCGCACAGATGTTGGTGATCGCCTGCAATACGGCGACGGCGCTAGCTCTCGACCGCATAACAGCGGCCGCTCATGTGCCAGTCGTTGGAGTGATTGAGCCGGGAGCGGAGGCGGCCGCTTCGGCTACCAAGAATCAGAAAATCGTGGTCATTGGGACCGAGGCGACGGTAAGCAGTCACGCGTACCACAAGGCTCTCGCAGCCCGTGGCCTGAGCGCACGAGAGAAAGCTTGCCCGCTGCTGGTTCCGTTGGTGGAAGAAGGATGGGTTGAGCACACGGTCACCGAGCAGGTTGCGCGCATTTATCTGGCAGAGGGCTTCGCGGACGGGTTTAGCGATGCCGATACGCTGGTGCTTGGGTGCACTCACTATCCGCTGCTCAAACCGCTGCTGCATCGCGTGGCGCCAGGGCACGTAAGCATTGTGGACTCGGCTGAATCCACGGCTCGCACCGTCGCTTCCCGCCTGCAGCGGCTTGTGCCCTCGCCTGTGGGCGAGGAGGAACGGCGGGTGCTTCCGCGTCTTGAGTTCTTCGCCACCGATTCGGTGGAAAAGTTTCGCCGGCTGGGGGAGCGATTTCTGGGGCATGCGATTGAGGACGTGCAGCACGTCGATTTGAAGGAATAGCGGGGACATCCTGATTTCGAGCAGTGCTACTCGGCACGGCCGAGCTTCGCTCTGGCCGGACAGCCGAGGCGGCTGTCCCCACATGAGTTGCGATTCCCTCGCAAGATTCGGATAGCGCTGCCTAACGCGTCAGAATTAGTGTGTCCTGCGGAAGTTTTCCCAATCGAATCAGGATAAAGACGACCACCATGCACCCACTGGACAATGTAATCTGGCAGGCGCTCACCACCCGGGACGCGCAGTTTGCTGAGAGCTTTGACGAGGCGCGCCGCTTTGTTCGCGAGGTAGGCCCGTTGGGCGCATTCTGCGAGCATAGCCCGCGGGGTTATGCGTCTTTGGCCGGACTAGTTGGACCCGGCGGCACGGTGGGGCTGTTCCTCGACGAACCGTACGAATCGCGCGAGGGTTGGAGTTTCGTGGTCGGCGCACCCCTCCTGCAGATGATTGCCGACAATGGCATTGCGCCGAGTGGCCGGCCGGATCCTAACCTGCAACTCATAGAACTTGGCCCGCAGGACTCCGCGGAGATGATCGAACTTACGTCCCTGACGAAGCCGGGGCCGTTTGGGAGTCGCACGCACGAATTGGGGACCTACCTGGGGATTCGCCGAGGCGGACAGCTAGTGGCGATGTCGGGCGAGCGCTTGAAGGTTCCGGGGCATACAGAGGTCAGCGCAGTCTGCACGCATCCCGAGCACACTGGCAAAGGCTATGCCGGAATTCTGATGACGGAAGTGGTGAACCGCATTCGTGATCGGGGAGAAACGCCGTTTCTGCACGTCAGGCAGGACAATGTGCGTGCGGTCGAGATCTATAAACGGCTGGGATTCCGCGAGCGGAAACTAGGGCACTTTGCGGTGCTACGAAAGGAATAGCTCCCTCAGAGAGAGGGACGAGATGCTGATCGGTCTGGCCGGACCTCCATCTCAGTACAAGTGGAAGTCGACTTCGACGGCAATCTCTGTGCGCACGGCGTGACCATCTTTCATCCCGGGCTCGAAGCGCCAGTTCTTTACCGCCTCGATCGCCTTTTCGTCGAGGCCCATGCCGAGACTCATCAGGACGCGAATGTTGGTGGGGCGACCATCAACTCCTACAATCAGACCGAGCGTGCAAACCCCCTGATACTTGGCCTTACGCGCTTCTTCGGAAAACTCTGGTTCGGGCTGGAACGTGGGCCGCGGCGGACTAACTCCGCCACCGACGTGGAAGACGCCTCCACCGGTACCGCCGCCCTCACCGGGGCCAAAGCCCGGTCCATGGCCTGATCCCACACCACCGCCGCTGCCGGAACCGATACCGCCGCCCGAGCCTGTACCGTTCGAGGGCAACACCGCGCCCGCCATCGGATCGCCCAGGTTCGGCATGTTGTTCGAGGCCAGTTGCACCTGCGGAGGAATCACGATTGTGGGTTCTACCGCCAACTTGGGATGTTCATTGCGCACCACGACCACCGGAGGCGTGATCTGCGTCATGGCAAACTTCGGCAGTTTTCCCTTGCTGGCCTGCAATACGTCACGATCTCCGCCACCACCGCCGCCACCGACTTGCGTCTTGGAAGGCTTCAGCGCAGGAATATCGCCGGGGTCAACCAGAGTCACGGTGACCTTTGGGGTCGGGGCCGCATTCACCACGTGGCGTCCGAGCAAATAGCCGCCTGCGATGACGGCGGCGATCAGAATATGCACGCCGGTCGACCCGAGTGCTCCATTCTTCCGGTTGTTGTAGAAGCCCCAGATGTCTTTGACCGGTTCGGGCTTCGATTCCAGCTTCAGAGGCGGAAGCTTCTTGGGAAAGAAAAACTCGTCCAGTTCGCGGAACAGGGATTTGTAGAGGGGTTCTTCAAAACCCTTGTCGGTAATGAGCAGGTGCAGTTGTGGCTCGTTGCCCGGGGCGTTCGGATTGGTCGGTGCTGATCCCATATTCAGGTCTGGTAATGCTCTGTGAACTATAGCGAAATCCGCTGCTTACACAGATGAGCGCGACCTGCTGTAAGTTGCTTCAAAGTGCGCCCGATTTTGTCGATAAGGTACCCATCGGCCCCCACGGACAGACCGGGACAGGTTGCTCTCTGCTTTCTGAAATTGTAACTCTAGTTCACCCTTTTCGACAGTGCATTTCCGTGTCCTAGCGAACTCTCCGACAGCCACGTCCTTCCTGTTCGGATGTGCAATCTTTCTGTTCAACATTGTCCCACGTGGACGATCCCTGCCGCGCTCCCTATAATGAAAAGATTCAATCATTTGGGAGACCTGACTGAGTGCCGTTCGAACTGAAAGCGACGATTAATCTGCCCAAAACCGCCTTTCCGATGAAGGCGAACCTGCCCCAAAATGAGCCCAAAATGCTGGAACGCTGGGAGCAGATGGGCATCTACGAGCGTATTCGGGAGGCTCGTAAAGGGGCGCCCAGGTACATTCTGCATGACGGGCCTCCATACACCAGTGGACCCATTCACATGGGAACCGCGCTGAACAAATGCCTGAAGGACTTCATCGTCAAGTCCAAGACCATGGCGGGATTTGACGCGCCCTACGTGCCGGGGTGGGACTGCCACGGACTGCCCATCGAAATCAAGGTCGACAAGGAACTGGGTGGCAAGAAGCTGCAAATGCGGCCTACCGACGTGCGCGCCGAGTGCCGCAAGTATGCGCAGAAATTTCTCGACCTACAGCGGAATCAGTTCAAGCGCATCGGAGTGTTCGGGCGCTTTGACCGGCCTTATGCCACGATGACTCCACAGTATGAGTCGGTCGTCCTTTCGACTTTTTTTTCGTTTTATGAAAATGGTTTCGTCTACAAGGGATTGCGCGCTGTGTACTGGTGCATGCATGACGAGACAGCGCTAGCCGAGGCCGAGGTCGAATATGAGAACCACACCAGCCCGACGGTGTGGGTGAAGTACGGCTTGATTGACGATCCTTGCTTGATCGACACCGCGCTTGCGGGGAAGAAAGTTTCGACCATCATCTGGACTACTACTCCATGGACGCTGCCGGCTTCGATGGCCGTGGCCTTTCATCCGGATGAAGAGTACGTCGCGCTGGAGTCTGGTGGAGAAGTTTATATCGTCGCGTCGAAGCTTGCTGCCGACGCGGCGGCGAAGTGCGGCTTAGCCGACCCACATGCGCTTGCGCACTTTCCTGGGCGGAAGCTGGAGCGGTTGAACTTCCAGCATCCGTTTCTGGATCGCAAGGTTCTGGGAGTGCTGGCGGACTACGTCACGATGGACACCGGGACTGGCGTCGTGCACACTGCGCCGTCGCATGGCGCGGAGGACTTCATCACTGGCGTGAAGTACGGACTCGATGCAACCAGCAACGTCGACGAAAAGGGCATCCTGCGGAATGGGCTGCCCGAGTACAACGGCCAGTACGTCTTTAAGGCGAATCCGCTGATCGTTGAGCTACTGCGGAAGCGCGGAGCATTGCTGCATTCGGACAAGATGGAGCACTCGTATCCGCACTGCTGGCGCTGTCACAATCCTGTTATTTTTCGCGCCACCGAGCAGTGGTTTATATCGATGGAAACGCTCATGCCGGGCGGGGCGGGCAAGAACGACACACTGCGGACGCGCACGCTGGCCGAAATCAAGAAGGTCAAATGGGACCCGGCCTGGGGCGAAGAGCGGTTGTCGAACATGATTCAGACGCGGCCCGACTGGTGCATCTCGCGGCAACGGGTGTGGGGGGTGCCCATCGCGGTTTTTCTGTGCGAGGGCTGTGGCAAGCCGCTCAACGATCACTCGGTCAACCAAAAGGTCGTGGAATTATTTGCGAAGTCAGGCGCCGACGCCTGGTTCACGCCGGAGTCGGACACGATCCTTCCCGCTGGGACGAAGTGCCCGCACTGCGGTGGAGCAAAGTTTGACAAGGAAACCGACATCTTTGATGTGTGGCTTGAATCCGGGGCGAGCTATCTGGCGCTGGTCGACGACGAGCCAGATTATCCATGGCCTTCAGACCTGTACCTTGAGGGCGGAGACCAGTACCGAGGATGGTTCCAGTCTTCCCTGCTCTGCGCCATGGGGACGCACGCCAATCCGCCCTATAAGGGCGTGGTGACTCCGGGATGGACCCTCGACGAAAAAGGTCAGGCGATGTCGAAGTCGCGCGGGAACGATGTGGACCCGGTGGACATCGCTGGACGACTGGGCGGAGAAGTGGTGCGGTTGTGGGTCGCGTCGGTGGATTTCCGTGAAGATGTGGTCGGGTCAGAAGCTCTGATGTTGCGCGTGGGCGAGAACTATCGGGAGATTCGGAATAAGTTGTTCAAGAATGCGTTGGGGAACTTGTACGATTTCGATCCGCAAACGAACGCCGTGCCATTCGAAAAACTGGATCCGCTGGACCAGTACATGCTTCGCCAGACTTCGGCCCTGGCCCGCGACGTACGTAAGTGGTACGACGATTTTGCCTTCCACAAGATTTACCACCGCGTAAACCATTTCTGCGTGGTCGAACTCAGCGCATTCTATTTTGACGTGATCAAGGACCGGCTCTACACCTATGCGCCGAATTCTGCAGGACGGCGCTCGGCGCAGACTGCGGTGTGGCGCATTTGTGAGGCCATGGCGCGGCTGCTGGCGCCGATTTTGAGTTTCACGTGCGAGGAAGTCTGGCAGCACTTGCCGAAAACGCCAGACCGCCCTGATAGCGTGCATTTGGCGAAGTTTCCTGATGACACCGACGTGCTCGGCGGCGGCTCAGTGCCGGAAGATGACCCGCAGCAGTCCGACTGGACCACGTTACTTGCCGTGCGGGAACAGGCGATGAAGGCGCTGGAAGAGGCGCGGAACAGCAAGCAGATTGGAAAGAGTGTGGAGGCGCAACTGGTCATCACAGCGGCGGATCCTGCGTACTCGGTGCTGGCGCGCCATGGGGACCAACTCCGCTACCTGTTCATCGTTTCGGCGGTCACGCTCGTGCCGGGTTCGGGCAATGGCACCGGCGGAGTCCGCATCGAAGTGAAGAAGGCCGATGGCGCCAAGTGCGACCGCTGCTGGAACTTCTCCACGCATGTTGGCGAAGACAAGAGCTATCCAACCGTGTGCGAGCGCTGCAGCGCGGTGCTGAAGGAACTGAAAGGAAACGCTTAGCTGCGTCGCGCTTCTTCGTGTCATTTAGCGAAGCCACACCTGCTACAAAAGCAAGAAGCCCTTGACCGCAAAGGACGCTGAGAACGACCGCTAAGGACGCAAAGAAAGGCGCTTTACAATTTCACTCCTAATATCGTCTTACCATGTCTTCTTATCGCGCACGTAGTGTTCATTTTGTTATCGCCTTGCTTGTCGTCCTAGTGGACCGGTGGACGAAGCGGCTCGTGGCTGCGCGCATTGCGCTTTACGCGCATGTGCAGATCATTCCGGGATTCTTCCGGCTCACGCATACGGAGAATACGGGGGCCGCGTTCAGTCTTTTCGCGGACTCTCCGGCACATTGGAAGACAGGACTGTTGATCGGGTTCTCGGTGGTCGCGATGGTAATTGTATCGGTGCTGCTTTGGAAGCAGGCACGACCGCTGGCGATCACCGGGATCGCGCTTTCTCTGATTCTGGGAGGGGCGGTGGGGAATCTTTGGGATCGTGCGGCCAGCGGGCGCGTGGTAGATTTCTTGCTCTTGTACTACAAGCAGTACCAGTGGCCTGTGTTTAATCTGGCGGATAGTGCGATTGTTGTGGGGGCCTCGCTGTTAGTGCTTGAGATTTTGTTTCACAGAGCGCCGGGTGAGGACACGACGTCTGCCTGATGCAGCCCACGGGTCGTCAGGCAACAATTCCTTACGGGGCACCGTAGAGTTGTTTGTAGACGCTAGCGTTGCGGACGATGGCTTGAACGTATTCGCGGGTTTCGGTGAAGGGGATCGACTCCACGAACTCGGGCTCGTCGCGGTACGTCCCTTGCCCGAGCCATTCTTCGACGCGGTCCGAACCTGCATTGTAGGCGGCTAGCGCGTATTCGAACGAGCCACCGAATTTTTCGACCATGCCGCGGAAGTAGCGCGTCCCCAGCTGCAGATTTACTGCCGGCGTATACAACTGACTGGGGTTGTAGCGCTTAAGATTTTCCTGGTGGGCGACGAGTTTGCCGGTCTTGGGCAGCAACTGCATCAAGCCTACGGCGTTGGCACGCGAAACTGCCGCGGGATTGAATTCGGATTCCTGGCGGATCAGCGACGCCACCAGGTATGGATCAAGGCCGTTGGCCAATGAGAACTTTTTCAGGTCTGTCCAATAGGGCTTCGGAAACAAGGCCTCCCAGTAGGCACGCGGCAGGGTTGGAATTTCGACCGCGAAGTAACTTGGCACCGAGCGCTTCATCACTTCGATGGCACGATCGTAGTGTCCGGTGTCGATGTAGAGCTGCGAGGTTTCTGCAGGTCCCCAGTTCCCTCCGTCGGCAGTAGCGGCTGCCTGCAGTTCGCGGACGGCAAGATCGACCAGGCCACCGTTGCCGAGCAGTTCGGCCTTCTGCAGGTGGAGATCGTCGGCGGGAGGTTCCGACAGCACGACTTTCTGCGCATTGTCGAGCGGTGGAATGTGATCGAGAAGCGGATGCTGCCCTGGAGGATCGGCCGCCCCGGGAAGTTTCTGGAGACGCTGCCGGCCGAGTTCGGCGTAGTAGTAGTTGCGGAAGCGATCGGAAAGTTTCTGGTAGTAAGCCCGGGCCATCCCCGGCTGGTTGTCTTCTTCGGCCAACCGAGCGCGCCAATAGAGAGCCGCGGAGGTCTCGTTGGCTGATGGATACAGTGCGATCTGTTCTTCGAATTCCTTTTTCGCTTCGTCGTTGCGGCCCTGGCGCAGCGTAAGCCACGCCGCTTTCCAGTGCGCGTACGAGGCCCGCGATCCAGTGGGAAAACGCTGCTGCAATTCGCGAAACGCGTCGAGTGCCTGATCGTATTCGTGATGAACTAAATGCAGATTCGCTACCGACAGCAGTGCGGCTTCGAGCCAGGAGCTTGTGGGCGCGAGTTTTCGCAGATCGTCGACGGTGCGGTAAAAGGTCTCGTTCTCGTCGGAAGCCCATGCGACCTCGCCGAGAATATACAGGCGCTGTGCGTTCTGTTCTGGACTGGCGCCTGGCAAGGTTGTCAATTCTGCCTTGGCCTCACGGTTGCGCCCCCCGCGATGCAGGGCATCGGCCAAGGCGAGTTCTAAGGCCGGTCGGCCTTCTGCTCCGGCGTGAATCACGAGGTCACGATATTCATCCGCCGCATCGTTATAGCGGCGTGCCTTCATGAGCAAGTCGGCGCGCGTCTTGCGCTGCGCTGAAGTTGCTGGGGCAATGGACTGGAGCTTCTTCAACTCCGCATACGCGCCGTCGGCTTCCGGCGCGGTCGGCATGTTGTAGTAGACGTTCGCCAGCGCTTCGACCGCTTTGGTGTTTTGGCCCAGAGCGGCATAGGACTTCCCCAATGTGAATTCCACCTCGGAGCGCGCGGGCAGGCGGTCCTTTTCCAGTAATCCAGCGGCTTCGGCTGCTCGTCCCTCGATGAGAAGCGCACCGGCATAACTCAGGTGTGCGTCCCGCACCAGCAACGAATCTGGATGTGCAGTGGGGAAATCGGCCAACGTTGCCAGAGCTTCGCCCTGACGGCCGGTCTGCAGGTAACTCGTTCCCAGATAGTAGGCAATGTAGTCGCCGAGGTCGCCTGCACGCGGCTTGGCGCGGTTCAGCGGATCGATGGCCTCGGCGTAGTCGTGGTCGAGCACGTGGGCGTATCCAACCGCCAGCCACGCCAGGGCTCCGGCGTCTTCCTTGGTGTGCGCGCGCGCGTAGGATTCCACTCCGGCGTAGGCTGCCGGGGAACGATCTTGAATCAACTGCTGGGCCATGGGGCGGAGACTGGTCGAAGCGACGAAGGCTTCCCGTATGCGACGTACGCGGGGAGACATGGGGCGCTTTCGCTTTCTTGCGCTGGCAGCGCGAGTTTCCGCAGTTCCTGCTTTCTTAGTCCCTGTTGCTTTCGTCGCGGGGGAAGATTTCGGCTGGGGTTTACGAGCGGGCTTCTTGGGAGCGACTTGGTCCGGGGAGTCCTTCTGTTCAGCCGCCGGCCTATTTGTCCCGGGCGCAGTCTTGTCTTGCGTATCAGACGCTGAAGGAGTCAGCGGTTGTTGAGGGAACGCGTGCGCAACAGAACCTGCGCCACTGAGAATGCCGCATAGCGCTCCCAGGACGAATACCCACCACCGCTTGAGACCCAATCGAACCACCTTAATGTTTCGCGCGGAGACGCGAATGCCAGAACCTGTTCAGATCTAGAACCGGGAATCGATCCTCAAGGGCTAAGGCCCGCAGTCTTAGTGGCTCGTAGCGGCACGGCGAAAGCCGCACCCCTTCCCCAGCCCCCTACTTACGGAAGTTCGCGCCCATGAGGGAGAGATCTTCTTCGGCCAGATTGCGCACAACTTCCTTTTGAAAATAATCGCCACTGGCGGCTACGGTGCTGCCGTAGCGCTTCTGATAGGTCGAGCGGCTCTTGTCGATGTCCTCTTTCAGACGATCGTACAGATCCTTGTTGCGGCGGCCCTCGGCTACTTTCGCCTGGTTGTACAACTTTATCTCGTCGACCAGCAGGCGCGCAAAGCGCTGCGCCTTGCGGTGCGTCTCGGCGTCCTCCGGGGACATTCCCGCAAACGGGTCAGCCGCAGCGGCCGGCGCGGACGCGGCTGCACTGGCCGACGCAGCATGAGCGGAAACTTCGACCACCTCGGCGGCCGGTTCCGGCTCTGGCGCAGCCTGGGGAGCGATGTGTTTCGGAGTATGAGCGGCGAAAGGATCCGGGAATGAACTAACAGTCTGCACCGGGGTAGCCGCAGGCCGATCGAACACCGCTACCGGCATGCTCGCCGCGGCGATACCTCCGCCGGCATCGCCGGTATCTTTCTGCGCTTGCTTGCGCAACGAAGTAACTTCCAGCCACGCGCTCGTGGCCATCACCAACAGTTCCAAGGAGGCAGCGTCGAGCAGGGCATTCGCGCCGCCGTCGGCATACAGCAGCGCTGCAACTTTGTCTTTCAGGACCAAGGGCAGCACCAGGATTTGCTCGTTCTCCGGTCCGCCAAACTGCTCCACGAAGCGCCGGTCCATCTCGGCAACATTGCCGGGGGTGACCACGCGGTTCTGGTAGGCATGGGCTGCGGGCCCGTGGGTCATGTCGAGGGAAAAATCCTTGATGAGATCAGCCTCGCCAAAACCGCGGCCCTGCCACCCGTTGGCGGCTCCGGCCTTCACTACGAAAAGCGCGACGCGCGCTCCGTATGCGGTGCCCGCATCGAGCAACGCCCGCAGGATTTCTTTTTGCGTGGTTCCAGCATGAACGCTGGCGACTGCTTGGACCAGATTGCTTTGATTGGGGCGCCTCGCGCCGCTCTCAGGGCCAGCCGCTGCCGCAGCGGCCGGCGCAGGCAACTCTGCCAAAACACGCTCGACCAGCTCCGCCTGCAGCTTTGGCAAGTGGCGCTCAAGAACCTGCGCCACTGCATGCTCGACGACTTGCTGAAGTTCCTTGCTTTCGGCCATTCTCAGAGAACCATTCCCAAGGCTGACTGTTTCGCTGCCTCGCACACCCCAAACGAGACTATCCTAACTGCTGATTATACGGCACTTGGGCGCCCGCACATCAGGGTACGATAGTACCTGTTCATTCGCGTGAGCCCATCCTCTCTGAACTTTATCGCAAACCTTCCTCATCGCCTACGTCAAAGCGGTTGGGCAAAGTGGCGGGTTACCAAGTAGAATAACAGTTCGAATTTCAGCGCGGGTTGAATCCATCGCGCCGCACCATGGCGTCACATGCAGCGCGCGGGCTTTATAGCATCATTTTTGTTGCGGGACGTTGATCGTAGCAGCCGGAAAATACTGCATCGCCGAGACAATGGGAGCCATCCAAAACAAACTAGCAGGGCCTGTTAGCGAAGAGCTGACGCTGGTACAGGCGGCCAAGCGGGGCGATGACTCCGCGTTTGAGGAGTTGGTACGCCGTTACGACCGTAACGTTTTTCGGATCGCGCAGCACATCACGCAAAACCGCGAAGATGCGGAAGACGTGGTGCAGGAAGCGTTCCTAAAGGCGTATGGGAACTTGGCGCAGTTTCAGGAACAGTCAAAGTTTTATACGTGGCTGGTCCGGATCGCCGTCAATGAAGCGCTGATGAAATTGCGCCGGCGTAAGCCGGAGCGCACGGTTTCGCTGGACGAAGAGATCAAGACAGAAGACGACTCCCTTCCCCGCGAGATTGCGGACTGGAGCCCGAATCCAGAGCAACAATACACGCAAGCGGAATTGCGTGAGATTTTAAGTAAGACCATCCAGGGCCTGCCCCCGGGGTTCCGGACGGTGTTTGTGCTGAGGGACGTGGAAGGACTTTCCACCGAAGAGACCGCAGCCGCGCTGGAGTTGAGCGTGCCTGCGGTGAAGTCGCGGCTGCTGCGGGCTCGATTGCAGCTGCGCGAGCGGTTGGGAAAGTACTTCCAGAAACGCGAGAGTGGAGATGGCAACCAGTGAAATGCTCTGAATTTCTGCACGAGCTGACCAATTATTTGGACGGCGTCCTCGACGATAAGACAAAAATTGAGTTGGAGAACCATCTTTCCTGGTGCCACAACTGCTACGTGGTATGCGACACGACCAAGAAAACCATCGAGATTTACCGTGACTCACAACTGTATGAGCTGCCCGAAGACCTCCGCAGCCGCCTCCGTTCTGCCATCATGACCAAGTGTCAACAGCAGAAGAAGCGCGGCCCCCAGAGCGTGTGAAACGTTTTTCCTCTTAACGTAACTATCTCTAAGACAAGGAGTTTGGGGAGTGTTCCTCTTTGGGAACCCCTGCGGCTCCGAAATCCGAAACCCTTTCGCTCAGAAGTGAATCTAAAGCATTTAGAGTGGAGCGTACACAGTTCATCGTGAGGGGGCGCATACACTCGCATCCCAGGGATCCGGGGCAAACCAGCCCGAGTGTGGAAGGTGGGGGATATGATTGCAAAATTGGTCGATGCGTTTTTTGGCTGCAAACATTCTCGTTACAGCTTTCCGGTAACGATCCGCGGAGCGGCGCGCCGCCCTCAGGCCGCGGCTTTGACTGGAACCTATGTCGCTTGTCTGGATTGCGGCAAGGAATTTCCGTATGACTGGCAAGAGATGAAAGTCATCACTTCGCCGGAGCGTCACCGCGAGCATCTCGCCGAACTGGCCAAACACGCCGCATAGCCGTGCGGACTTAGACTCGAAGATCGGGGCGAGCTGCGGAGTTACCGCGGAACGCCTGAGCTGGGGTCGGTTGTCAGAGTCGTATTGGAGCACCACATCGGAACCATAGCGGGGCCTTCCCGTTATGGATCGCACCGAAGTAACACCCGTCTAAGTCTGTCTTCGTGGGCGACTCGCGAAGCCGCAGAATGTTCATGAGCAGTTCTCTGGCTTCAGCCGGAACGCTCCGCCACCATGAACGAACACCAGATTTCAGACGACCGATTCAGCCAGCCTGCCGCCGCGAATGTTGCCCTCCAGAAGGTCATCGAAGGGCACAATAACTTATTGAACTCCATTCCCACTGTTCCTACGATTTTGCACACTCTGCTCGCGGAACTGGACCAGCCTGCGGAAGACGTGAATCTGCTGCGCGTGGCGGATCTGGTAGGCCGCGACGAAACTCTGGCAGCGCAATGCCTGCGCATGGCGAATTCGCCGCTATTCGGTCGGGGAGCAGTGACGAGTTCTCTGCGGGCGGCCGTGCGAACGCTGGGCATAGCGCGAACGCGCGACATTGCCGTCTCCTGCTCGATGATGCGGATCGGGTCTGCGCAAAAGGTTCTCGACCCCGCAGTCTTCTGGGAGCATTCTCTGGGCTGCGCAATTCTGAGCCGCAAGCTTGCCCGTTGTGTGGGGTTTGAGTGTCCAGAGAAAGCGTACCTGGCGGGGTTGCTGCACGATCTGGGCTATGTGGTCAATCTGGTTCTGTTGCCAAAGGAAACGAAAGCAGCCTACGAGAATGGGCTGGAGACAGGCGTGTTCATGGGCGAGTCCTAGTATGAGGCATTCGGCTTCACCCATTGTCAGAGCGGAGAGGTGCTGGCGCGCAGATGGAATTTCTCCGAGGATCTGATTGAAGTGATCCTGTGCCACCACAATCCTGCAGCCGCGGTCGTCAGTCCCGGGCTGGTCGCGATCGTCGCTCTGGCCGACCGGTTGTGCCGTTCCACGAACCTGGGGATAGGGTATGCGGAGACTCCTGACCCTGCGGCTTGCTGGCGGGAAGATTGGCAAATCCTGAAGGAAAACATTCCGCGCGCCGCGGCCATCGAATGGGCGGACTTTGCTAAGGATGCGGACGTCTATTTCGCCGAGATCCGGAGCCTGGTGACGGCGATGTTCCAAAAGAGCGGCTAGTCCGCCGGATAGTCTGCCGGAATCGGCACCGGAACTCGTTTATCAAGGGGCACGAAGTCGCGCTCGGCGTGTCCGGTGTAGATCTGGCGCGGGCGCGCGATTTTCTGCTCGGGATCGACGATGAGTTCCTGCCACTGCGCCAGCCATCCGGCCGTGCGAGGAATCGCAAACAGTACAGTGAACATTTCGGGGCGGAAGCCCATCGCCTGATACATGATCCCGGAATAGAAGTCGACGTTGGGATACAGTTTGCGCTTCACGAAATAGTCGTCTTCCAGAGCGATGCGCTCCAGTTCCAGAGCGATGTCGAGCTTTGGACTGCGTCCCGTCACCTGGAAGACCTGCTCCGCGCACCAGCGGATGATTTTGGCGCGCGGATCGTAATTCTTGTAGATGCGGTGCCCGAAGCCCATCAACTTGATCTGGCCTTCCTTGACCCGCTTGATGTAGGCCGGGACGTGATCTTTCGTACCGATCTCGTCAAGCATCCTCAGCACCTCTTCATTAGCTCCGCCGTGCAACGGCCCGGCCAGGGCCGAGGCCGCCGACGCAACCGACAGATAAGGATCGGCCTGCGAGCTGCTCACCGAGCGCATGGCATTGGTGCTGCAGTTCTGCTCGTGGTCGGCATGCAGAATGAAGAGAATGTCGAGAGCTCGCGCAAGCGCGGGGTTGGCCACATATTTGGGCTCGACCATTTTCCACAGCATGTTCATGAAGTTCTCGGCGTAGCTCAGATCGTTGTCGGGGTACACATATGGGAACCCTACGTTATGCCGGTAGGACATGGCCGCGATGGAAGGCACTTTGCCAATAAGCCGCTTGATCTGGTGAAGCCGATTGGCGGGATCGTGGATCTTTCGCGCGTCAGGATACACGCTGGACAAGGCCGCGATAGTGCTTACGAACATGGCCATGGGGTGCGAGGAATAGCGAAAGCCCTCCATGAATTTCTTGGTGGTTTCGTGCAGCATGGTGTGATGCGTGATGTCGTAGATCCAGGAATTCAGTTCTTTCTCGGTGGGCAGTTCCCCGAACAGGAGCAGGTACGTGACTTCCAGAAACGTGCAGCGCTCGGCCAGGACTTCGATGGGATAACCGCGATAGCGAAGGATTCCCTTGTCGCCGTCAATATAGGTGATGCTGCTTTTGCACGACGCCGTGTTCATGAAGGCGGGGTCGTAAGTCATCAGCCCGAAGTCGTCGGGAGCAGCCTTGATCTGGCGCAAATCCATCGCCCGGATCGTACCGTTGTCGACCGGGACGGTGTACGATTTGCCGGTACGATTGTCGGTGATGGTGATCGTGTTTTCTGGCATGGGAAGGTTCCCCTCTCAGCTGCACAATGATTCCAACGTAGCCGAGCCTATTTCCGTTTTCAAGCTGAATCTGTGATTGAGATCACAGATTCACGTGATGTCGTGCCAATCTCGGGCCTTCTAGCGCGAAACTGCAGGTTTCTTACGAGCAAGAAAAACCGGCGGCCGCAGCCGCCGGGATTCGATTCGCCGTACGTTCGACCGAGCTTCGCTCTGGCCGGACAGCCGAGGCGGCTGTCGCCATATCCTTTACATCTACAACTTCAGACCTACTAAGCCCTAGTTCGAATCGTCGCGGCGCTTTAGCGTCGGGCGATCGTCGTCTTTCTTGCTGTCGTCGGACTTGTCGGTCGTGTTTGAAGTCCGCCGCAGGCTCGGTTTGCTGGAGTCTTTTTCGTCCAGCAGCTTGTGTTTGTTTTCAATCGCCGCCAGGCGCGCTTTTACTTCGTCGAATTCCGAGGTGGTCACGACGTACTGCTGTTTGGCGGGAAGAATCTTGCGGATCTCAGCCTGCGTCTTTTCGATCCGGTCCGGAGTTTGCGGATGGGTATCGAAGGCCTTCGACAGCGTGCCTGGTTTCTTCTTTTCCATCGCCTGGATCTTTTCGAAGAAGGAGACGAAAGCCGACGGATCATATCCAGCGCGGTACATGTACTCCACACCGAGATAATCTGCTTCGGCTTCGAATCCACGCGAGAAGTGGAGGAAGGTCAGCGGAATGCCGAGACCCATGCCTTCATAGATCCCGTAGCCGATTGCACCGCCCATGAAGATGGCGGGGAGCGACATCATCTGCAGGAGGTTGACGCGCGTCATTTCGCGTCCATAGTGGCAGGCCGCCACATGGGCGATTTCATGCGCCATCACGCCAGCCATTTCGGCTTCTTCGTCGGCGGCGAGAATCAGGCCGGAGTTCACATAGAAGAACCCGCCCGGTAGCGCCATGGCGTTGACCACGTCGGAATCGATGACTTTGATGGTGAAGGGCACCTGCGCGTCGGAGTTGCGGACGAGATTTTGGCCAATACGGTTCACGTATTCGGTGACCACTGGGTCGTTGACCAGCTTGACCTCGGCTTCGATCTGCTGGGCATAGCCGCGGCCACGAGCCACCTGACCCTCGACCGTGTACCAGTTGCCCACGCCGCGCCCGCATCCCACGTTGCGGTTGCCCACGGCGTCGACGTCGGTCTTGCCGCCGTCGTGCTTGAGGTCGCTGTCGTCGGCCGTCGGCAGGGCGGCAGGCGCCTGTTTGGGCGCATTCTGCACGTCGCCGGATTTCGGCTGATCCTTATCCTGATCTGAAACCTGCGCTAACGTCCAGGGCCCCGCGCTGAACGCCGCCAATGCCGCTGCGATTGCCAGCCACCTGAATCTCATAGTGAACTCCTTATGCCTGATTATACGCCCGGTCCCTTGCACGCCAAGCCCCGATATCGACCCTACGGGTTAGACGCGTGCCACCCGGTCCGGGGTTATCCGGGTTTGGGTTAGATCCCGGTTACGAGAGTCTGGAGGTTGCATTTGGCCTGCCGGGCAACCTCTTCCTCCTTGGGGTCGCCTACCCACAAACCATGAGGCACGGATGCGGTCACGGGAGGGCGTGTCCTAATCTCTTTCCGCCGGACTCGTCGACTTGGACCTTCCCCAGCGACTTCACGTACTTTGCAGGTCGAGCGGTAGCCACGGGAGAGGAACGCAGTCAAAACCGTTGGTTTGGGCGCTGCTCATCTAGAGAGAGATCCCGGCCGGAGACCGGGAGAATCGGCCATTGCCCAGTGAAATGTTCAACGCGGACCGTCCGACGCGGGACTCAGATTGTGCAGTTGCCCTTCGCTCTTGGCGATGCACGCGGCAACCCGCGAAGGGACTTGGCGTTCACCGCTTTCCAACTCTCCGCGTTTTTCCTTGTCATTCCACAGGTCGAGACTTTTTTGGCAGGAGGTACGAGCTTCTTCCCAGTATTCACGTTTCTGATTTGGAGGAACGCCCTTGCCAGCTCCCAGGATCGAATAAGCGGTGCCCAGACCCGCATACGCTTCTGCCAGCCCAGAGCGGGGATAGCGATTGCTCCCGGTCGTGGGAGACATGTCTTCAAAGGTAGCAATGGACTCACGATAAAGCCTTGCGGCCGAAGCGGGCTTGCCCAACGCCACAAGGCTGCTTGCAATTCCATCGTTACTAAACGCGAAGTTCGATTTTGCCAGGGAGTTCTTCGGATCCGCGGCCAACAGATCGCGGAATATTTCGTGGGCCTTGCGGTACATCTCCAGGGCAGCGGTCGAATCACCTTGTTCGTTCCGGTAAGTCGCCAGCCTGTTTGTAGCCTCACCGAGATACTCGCGAAGCGTCGCGTTATCCGAGTGCGCCTTCGACGCATCGTCCAACATTGCCGTGGCCTTGGCCTGCATCTCTATGGCGTGGGGAAGGTCGTGCCTTTCCGCCGAGCACTTTGCGATGCCGCCATAATCCGCGGCCAAATGAGTGCGCAAGGGAAAGCTGCCGGGATTGGCCTGCAGCGCTGCAGCGCGGATCGAGGCGCCGCGCTGGTAGTTCTCCAGCGCCGAGTCCAAATCTCCGGTCTGGACTTGAATCGAAGCGCTAAAGTAATAGACGCCGGCAAACTGATCGGCCAGCACAGGATCGTGGTTGCCCGCTGCCATACTTTGCGCCGTGGGCAACACCTTGCGCAAAGTAGCGAGCGCATCCGGGAAGTTTCCTTCTGTCTCCAATACCTGGGCGACCCTGAAGTAGTTACCGACCAAGTCCCGCTGGATTTGGGTGTCATTCGGAGCTGCGGCAGCTAGGGGCTCGCGTATGGCTAGCGCCTTCCGGTAGCTTTGCATCGCTCCCGCTCGATCGCCCAAATTGGCGGCGTAAGGATATCCAAGGACATCCCCCACTCTCTCGTATGCGGCTGCCAGCTCTTTTTGCAGGGAGACGTCGCCTTTGGACTGCTCGCTGAGGCTGTCCAGGTATTCCAAGGCGCGCGTGACGAGCAACCTTCTCGCCGGTGTAGAACCAGGCAAGTCCCGGATCGCATCGTGGATTTCAAACATCAGAGAGTTGGCCAATTTGCGGACGTCGTTGAAGCGCTGTTCAGCGCGGCGCTGGTTGGCCGCCGCGATGCGCGCTTCGCGTACGGTGGCGGCAACTCCACCCAGCACCGCCGTCAGAACGAGTGCAGACGCGCCGACCACCAACTTGTGCCGGATGGCGAACTTGCCCGCGCGATAGCGCCATGAATCTCGGCGGGCAGTGACGGGAAGGCCTTCCAGGTGCCGGCGGATATCTTCGGCGAACTGCTCGACTGAGGCGTATCGCCGCTGCGGTTCCTTGTGCAGCGCTCGAAGCATGATAGTGTCAAGGTCCCCGCTGAGACGACGGCGCAATTTCGCGGGCGCGCCCTCTCGCAGGTTACTCATCGCCTCCCTGCTCAGGGGGACGGCCTGCGCGGGATCAGCCGTCTGTTCCCTACTCACACTGGCCTCAGGATGACCGTGCTGGGTCGTTCCGGTTCGAACTCGCAGATGGCTCGAGCAAACTCATGGGGCACATGAGTGTTTCGGGGATAGGGAGAACGTCCAGTCAACAACTGATAGAGGACTACGCCGAGGGAATACACGTCGGTCGCAGTGGTGATGGGTTCTCCACGAATCTGCTCAGGGCTGGCATATTCGGGGGTCAAAGGACCGGCGACGGTAGTGGCGGAACTGGCCGCCGGATCCAGAATCTTCGCGATTCCGAAGTCGAGCAGTTTCGGAACGCCTTCCCTGGTGACGAGAATATTGCCCGGTTTGATGTCGCGATGGATGACCAGCCGTTGGTGCGCATACTGCACCGCCGAGCAGACTTGCACAAAGAGGCGCAGACGTTCGGTGACGTTCAGCTTGTTCGCGTCACAATACTGGTCGATAGGCGTGCCTTCAATCAACTCCATCACGAGGTAAGGAATGCCCTCGTCGGTGGTGCCACCGTCGAGCAGGCGGGCGATGTTGGGGTGGTCAAGACTGGCCAGAATCTGGCGCTCGTGACGGAAGCGTTCGAGAACGGATGCCGTGTCATATCCGCCGCGAACCAGCTTGATGGCTACTTCCTTCTCATACTGACCGTCAGCGCGGCCGGCGCGATAAACCTCACCCATTCCGCCACGGCCGATTTCCTCCACGATGTTGTACGCGCCAATCCGGCGTCCCACACGGCTTGGGGCGGAACCAATTCCAGGCCGCCCCGCCAGGTCGATGGCAGGAGTGTTGAGGAACCCGATCCCTGCCTCATGGTCGGAAAGCAGAAGCGATTCCACTTCGTGACGAAGATCTGCATCTGCGGCGCAGGCCTGGTCGAGGTAAGCACCGCGCTTTTCGAGATCCAGGGACGCAGCCAGGTCAAACACTCCGCGAATCTGCTGCCAGCGTTCCGGAGTCATTAGAGTTCGCTCCGAGCAATCTCGCGATGAAGCCAGGCGCGGGCAGAGGTCCAGTCGCGTTTCACCGTGGCGGGAGAAATTCCCATGACTTCGGAAGTATCTTCAATGGTGAGTCCGGTGAAGAAGCGGAGTTCCACGATCCGGCTCTGCTGCGGGTCCAACTCACTGAGACGGTCCAAAGCGCCATCCAGGGCAATAACATCAACGTCGGTTTTCTGCTGGAGGTCGAGCGCGTCGTCGAGTGTGAGCTTGCAAGCGCCGACTCCTCCGCGCTTGGCAGCGCTGTGGGCGCGGGCGTACTCGACAAGAATCTGGCGCATCACACGGGCGGCAATGCCGAAGAAATGGGCGCGATTCTGCCACTGGGGTGCACCCGGTCCGGCCAATCGCAGGTAGGCCTCGTGCACCAGAGCCGTGCTCTGCAGGGTATGATCGCTGCGTTCGCGTTGCAGGTAGTGGTGGGCCAGCCGGCGCAACTCGCCGTAGACGAGAGGCATGAGAGACTCCAGAGCCTCACGGTCTCCCTCGCGCCAACGCACTAACAATTCCGTAACCGGACTCGATGGTTCCCGATGCAAGATTCCCGCCCAATGCCGCGCCCAGAAAGCGCTTTGGGGGCGAAGCATATCCCGTATTCCTTCCAAAGTCAACAAACTGAAAACAGACAACTTAAACCCGGATTGCCCCGCTGCAAGCGGGGTTTGGATGAGGGCGTGAGCCGAATCGCCCGCGTTTTGCGCATTAGTAAAGTAGTCGCCTCGTAACAGGGCGCCAGCTTAACTCCGATCTCAGCATCCATCCGCGACACTGGAGTAACTTATGTCCCAACTTTCTGCGTTCTTACGCCTGACGTCCCTGATTTTGGCTTGCCTGATCGCTTCCCTGCTGGCCCAAGCTCAGACTTCACAGACATCTTCTGCCACCCCTGTTCCGACGATGGTGAGATACGGCGGAACGGTTAGAGGTGCAACCGGACCCCTCGTCGGGCTTACTTTTGCCCTGTACAAGACCCAGCAAGGAGGATCTCCTCTTTGGCTGGAAACGCAGAGTGTGCCGGTCGACGGCACTGGGCACTACACGGTGCAGTTGGGCGCGACTCTGCCCGGCGGTCTGCCCAAGGAAGTGTTTGTTTCCGGCGAAGCGCGCTGGCTCGGCGTGCAACCGGAGGGGCAAGCGGAACAACAGCGCGTACTGCTGCTGAGCGTGCCATACGCACTGAAGGCCGCGGATGCGGAAACCTTGGGGGGATTTCCGCTCTCGGCATTTGTGCTGGCTGCACCTGCGACGGCAGTCCCAGCATCGGGAACGTTTGCGGCGCCATTGCCCGCAGCAGCGGTTCCGCCGCCCAATGCCGCCGTAACCGGAGCGGGCATTGTTAATGCCATTCCGCTGTGGGACACGGCGAGCGATATAGTCAGCTCCGTCATGACTCAAACGGGTAGTGGAACGAGTGCACACATCGGCATCAACACCACGACGCCGGCGTCCACGCTGGATGTGAAAGGCGCGGGCACGTTTCGGGGAACTCTAGGCCTGACCTCGTCGGGAGCGGCCACAAGTACGACGGGAAAGGCTTCGTTCCCTCTGCTGCTGAGCGCGACGGCCTTCAACAGCGGAACGGCAACGTCGGTCACGCAGAATTTCCGCTGGCAGGCGGAACCTGTGGCCAACAACACGGCCAACCCGAGCGGAAAGTTGAGTCTGTTGTCTTACTCGGGCAGCAGCGCGCCGACAGAAACAGGGTTGAGCATCGCAAGTAATGGGCAGTTCACGTTCGCTGCGGGACAAACGTTTCCGGGCACGGGCACGATCACGGCGGTGAGCCCGGGCACCGGGCTCAAGGGCGGCGGGAACAGCGGCTCCGTGACCCTGAGTGTGGATACGACCAAGGTTCCGCTGCTGGCTGCGGCCAATATTTTTTCTGCTGTTCAGACGATCAACGGCACGGAAAACATCAACGCCGCGGCCAGCACGATCCTGAATGTGACGGCGACGAACGCAGGGAGCCACGCTCCGATGGCCCAGTTCGGCAGCGCTGGTTCGAACGCCACCGATGCCAATTCCATCCGCGTGTACAACGGCGGCAGTGCCAGCGGCACCTTTGCAGAGATGTTTGTTGCAGCTCCCGGCGCGTTCATTCCGGGCACGCTGGCGGGGGATGGCGGGATGCGCGTCGCGCAAGGCCAGAATATGTGGTTTGGCGACTCAAGCGCAGCGCGGATGCAGCTTGACGAGTTTGGGAATCTGCATGCGTTCGGCTCCGTGGCGGCGAGCGATTCTGCATTCGATGGCCTCGGCGCTGCAATAGTCGGCAAGGGATTCTCCGGTCCCGATACCGTTAACACCATGGCAGGTTATTTTCTCGGAGGTACCGGATTTTCTCACAACGGCGTCAACGGAGCGACCGGGGTTTATGCCAAGGGCGGCGACGGCGACGGTGACGGCGGCTTTTTCGTCGGCGGCTCGGCGGACGAAGAAGGCGGAGAACCAGCCGGCGATGGCATCAGCGCCGTCGTTGGGGCGGGGGTCGTCGGACTTCCCGCTTATGCGGGCAGCTTCTCCGGCGACGTTACCGTGTCGGGCACACTGACGGCTGCCGTTAAGAACTTCCGCATCGATCACCCGCTCGACCCCTCCAACAAATATCTCAACCACGCTTCGATCGAGTCGTCGGAGATGCTCAACCTTTACACGGGCAACGCAGTGCTTGATACCAAGGGCGAGGCCGACGTGGCTCTACCTGGCTGGTTCGAGGCGGCGAACAGCGACTTCCGTTATACCTTAACCTCCATCGGCGCACCTGGTCCCAATCTCTACATTGCGCAGGAGATTTCCGGAGGCCACTTCCGAATTGCGGGAGGCCACGCAGGGGCGAAAGTCTCGTGGCAGGTGAGCGCCGTCCGGCAGGACGCGTATGCCAAGGCTCATCCCCTGGTCGTCGAACAAGCCAAGGCAGGGCGGGAACGGGGACACTTTTTGCACCCTGAGCTGTATGGAGCCACGGCGGAGCAGAGCATCTTCGAGGCGCGGCATCCTGGGGTGATGCGCAAGGCTGAGGCTATACGCGCAAAAGTGCAAACGTCGCGCAAGACTGTGTCCAACAAGATCGCAAAACTGCAATAGTTTGCGGTTTGGAGACGCTCGTTAATTTTTTTCGAATCATGATGAGCCAATTCTCACGCGCTTCTCACATTACTGGATAGAGCGGCTCATTAGTCCTTAGCCGCCGGCCATTGGGGTTTCGGGGGGAACTTCGAGGCCGTGATTCGGACGATCTCCGGAGGCGACGGAAAGCTCAGTTCAGGAGCTTACCGTCGCTCCGGATTGCCCGAGCCGTGAGCAACTACTCCGGCTTGCGCTTCCTGCCAGGAAACAAAACAAAGAACGAGAGAAGCACATCTGAGGAGGAAAAGCCATGACGAGGCCAAAGCTGAATCGCCTTCTGGTGATGTTCGCCGTCTTCGTACTGCCATTTACGACACTCATGCAGGCGCAGACCTACACCGACATCCACGACTTCAACGAGGCCGATGGATGCTGTGCAAGCTATCCCAGCATGCTCGCCCAGGGGAGAGATGGAAATGTTTATGGGGCAACGACCAGCGGAGGCGTGAACTTCTACGGAAACATCTTTAAGATGACGCCGTCGGGGACGCTGACCAGCATTCACAGCTTTGACCTCACCCACGGCGGCTATCCCCAGGGGGGGATCAGCATGGGAACGGATGGGAACTTCTACGGCACTACCTATCAGGGCGGCGTCAACCATTTCGGAACCATCTTCAAGATCACGCCGAGCGGCACATTCACCGAAGTGTACGATTTCACCAACACCACCGACGGCGCATATCCGAAGGTTCCTCCTGTGCAGGCACAGGACGGAAGCTTTTACGGGGTCACCAACAACGGTACGATCGCGGTGCTTTACCAACTCACGACTGCCGGCGTATTCACGGTGATGACGAATCTGGCGGCGCAGAGTTACTCACCATTGCTGCTCGGTGTAGATGGCAATCTCTACGGCACGACGCTTACCGGCGGAACCTTCAACGCCGGGACGGTATTTCAGTTTTCACCCACATCCAAGACACTGAAGACGATCTTCAACTTCCATACGGAATCTTCGCCCCACGGGCCGCTGATGCAAGGTGCCGACGGTGTGCTGTACGGGACCACTGCGAGTGGCGGAACGAGTTCCGGCGGAGTCGTTTTCAAGTTGACCACGGCCGGCACTTACAAAGTGTTGTTCAACTTCAGCACCTCAAGTCATGCCAATGGCGCGACTCCCTACTCGGGTTTGGTTCAGGGCAGTGACAAGTTTCTTTATGGCGTAACCTCATCCGGCGGCGCTAACAACTTGGGCGTGCTTTTCAAGATCAACACGACCGGCACAGGGTTCGCGGTGCTCCACGACTTCGACACCGCAACTGGGGATACACCGCTCTCCACGCCGCTGCTTCACACCAACGGAAAGATCTATGGAATGTCTTCTCACGGCGGCGCTCACGTGCCCTATGGAACGGTTTACAGTCTCGACGCCAGCCTGAAATCCTTCACCATTCCCGTGGTGCGCAAGAGCGCTAAAGTGGGCACATCCATTGGCATGCTCGGCCAGGGCTTCCACAGCGCTACCGGAGTTTTGTTTGGCGCCGGCGGGGGAACCTTCACGGTCTCCAACGATACCTACCTGACGGCCAAGATTGTCGCGGGCGCCACCACCGGACTGATCACGGTGCAGGAACCCAGCGGCAATCTGCTGACGCTGCAGAACTTCAAGATCTCACCGTCCATCAGCGGCTTTACTCCGCCCAACGGCCCGGTGGGTACGCAAGTCGTAATCACCGGGACTGCCCTGTTGCAGGCTACGGCCGTGAAGTTCGGCGGCGTTGCAGCCACGGCCTTCACGGTAAATTCCGACACGCAGGTCACGGCAACCGTTCCTACCGGAGCAAAGACGGGAAAGATCTCGGTCGTCACGCCCGGAGGAACGGCGAACAGCGCAGCCAGTTTCACCGTTAACTAAACGAAGTCTCCGAGGCCCAGCGGGGAAAGCCACATGGCTGTCCCCGCCTTGGGCGGAGAGCACATCGATTCTCGCCGTGAACTCGGACACGCAGGTCACCGTCACCCTCCCCACTGGAACGTTGACCGGCAAAATCTCCCTCACTCCATCAGGAGGAACTGCAACCAGCACAACCACCTTCACCGTGAATTAAGGTCTCATCGCAACCGTCCACAATTCGAAAGGAACCGCGGTCGTCCCGATTAATGGCGGCCAGCGTAAGGTGGCGCTCGCGGCCATCGAGTCTCCGAAAAACTGGTTTGAAGACTTTGGCTCCGAGCACCTGTCGAACGGCTCCGCAGTTATCCATCTCGAAGCCGGTTCGCGCAGACCGTCAACACCGGAACCGGTACCACGTGTTCCTGACTCCGAGTGATGATTGCAAAGGCCTCTACGTCACACACAAAACGGCGAACTCATTCGAGGTGCGCGAGATAGGCGACGGAACCTCAAGCGTTGGATTTGACTACCGCATCGTGGCCTTGCGGAAGGACTGCGAGAACATCCGCATGGCCGACCATACCAACGATCCAGACCCGTCGAAGATGCAGACCCTCGGCACCACACCGACGTATCTGGATATGAGCCGGATGATCCCGGCGAATTCCGCGCACGCTGGTCATCCCCTGGTGCAGAAGTAGAGCCAGAACGCAAATAGTTGCGAATCGGGCCTCACCGTTCTCAGGCGTGACCCGATTCGTCGCAAGGCGCGGAGCCTGAACGAGGCTGCACCCAATAATGAGCGTGTGGGGGAGCGCGAGCGGATTCCATCGATGAGATGAGCCAATCCGCTCGCGCTTTTCGTTATCAACAAGTAGAACCGTGCAAGCGAAGCTGTCTGGAGGAGAAATATGATCCGTAGATACTTGGGGCTCAGGCTCAGCCTGATCGCAGCAGTGTGCAGCTTCCCGGTCGCCGGTCTGGCGCAGCAACTCGCCATCCCCGTGGGAGCATCAGCGGTCTCCACCAACACCGTCGTGCCAAAACTCGTGAATTACGGCGGCACGCTGGCCGACGTGAGCGGAAGGCCGCTGATCAGCGTGGTCGGCGTGACGTTCTCGTTATACAAAGAATCGCAGGGCGGCGCGCCGCTGTGGATGGAAACCCAGAGTGTCCAACCGAACAAGAGCGGGCACTATTCGATCATGCTCGGGATTCCGCCCACGGCCGCGGTCGCCATTCGATCTCTCCCACAAAAAGCACGCTGAAGTCGAACCTGGAAAGAAACGCAGTTTCGTTGTGCGCATACGTGACAATGACAATCTCAGGAGCAATCCGATGAAATGCAACCAGCTACGTCTCCTATTGCTGACGCTCATAGCCGCCGCTGTGGCCTCCGCCGCCGTCGCGCAGGCGCAAACTTTCACCGATCTCTTCGAATTTGACCACACAAATTCAGGCTGCTGCTCATCGTTCCCCGGTACACTGGCGCAGGGTCGCGACGGCAACCTGTATGGCACTGCCTTTTCCGGCGGCGTCAACGGCAGGGGCTCGATCTTTAAGTCCACGCTCAGCGGCACCGTGACCGTGCTGCACAGTTTTAATGTTACCGATGGAAGCACACCGCAAGGCGGGCTCACTCTGGGAACAGACGGAAATTTCTACGGCACCACGACTTCCGGTGGAACCCATTCGGCGGGAACTATCTACAAGATCACTCCTTCGGGAACCCACACCGTGATTTACAACTTCACGAACAGCACCGAGGGAGGGTTCCCGCGCAACTCGCCCGCGACCGGGCCGGATGGCAGGCTCTACGGCACCACCGTCACCGGATCAAAGTCCACCATCTACAAGGTCAGCACTGCCGGCGTGTTCACGCCTCTGGTCACGTTGGGACTGGAGTGCGATGGTCCCCTGACACTGGGGATCGACGGCAAGCTCTACGGCGTCACTCAACTGGGTGGCACGTTCGGCCGCGGGTCGGTTTTCTCCGTGACCTCGGCTGGGGTGCTCAAGACCGTGTTCAGCTTTAACGATCCGACGGGAGCAGTTCCCTATGGCCCAATTCTGCAGGCGGCCGACGGAAACTTCTACGGCACCGCCTCGGTCGGGGGTTCGCTTGTTTCAGGCGTGGTGTACAAGATGACTCCAGCAGGCGTCTACACCGTGCTGCACAATTTCGATAACAACACGCGGGCCAACGGCATCAATCCTCTGACGGGGTTGGTTCAGGGCAGCGACGGTTTTCTCTACGGAGTAACTTCTGGTGGAGGGACTGCGCTTGGTGGCACCATCTTCAAGCTGAAGACCGATGGTACGTCGTTCGCCGTGATTCACAGCTTCGATATTACACACGGCTCGTCCCCGTACTCGCAGCCACTGCTGCACACGAATGGAACAATTTACGGCCTGACCAACGCGGGTGGGGCGCACAACGATGGCGTCCTATATAGTCTGTCCGCCGGTCTCAAATCCTTCGTTACTCCGGTTGGAATCAAGTCGGCGAAGGTGGGTGGGTCTGTAGGGATTCTGGGCCAGAATCTTTCGACTGCAACCCAGGTGCTATTCGGGAGCACCGCCGCTCCATTCAGCACGTCGGGCAACGGATTCATGATCGCGAAGCCGGCTGCGGGATCGACCACCGGGATCATCACAGTGAAGGAACCCGGGGGCAACCTGCTGTCGCCGCTGAAATTCAAGATCGCGCCCGTGATCACGAGCTTCACCCCACCCAGCGGACCGGTGGGCACACAGGTTGTGATTACCGGGATGAGCTTCACCCAGACCACGGCGGTCAGGTTCGGAACTAAAACTGCAACCTTCACGGTCAACTCTGACACTCAGATCACAACCACCGTGCCTACAGGGGCCGTCACCGGGAAGATTCAGGTTACGACCCAAGGAGGAAATGCGAGCAGCGCGACAGAATTCACAGTGGAGTAGCCGCGCTGCATGTAGAACGACTTGTAAGTATTGGAACCATGAACTGCAGTCCTGCACGGGGCTGTGCGCTCTTACTCTGGGCACGGCCCCGTTATTCTTTCCCGCCCTTGCTCCTTGTGCTGGCCGGGTCGTACCATAGCGCCTTCCGTTCGCCGGAGGTTCCACTGTGCTCGACCGCCGTCATTTCCTCGCAACTGCCGCCAGCGGTGTTGCCGGTTCGCTTGCGTTCCGCGGGAGTCTGCTCGCGCAACTCGAAAAGACTCCCCCGCTCCCTGACCACGCGCTGCTCGACAAGAACGAAGACGCCTACTGGGCCGAGATGCGGAAGCAGTTCCTGATCCCCGAAGATGAAGTCTACCTGAACAATGGCACCGTAGGTTCGAGCCCCGCACCTGTGTTGCACGCCATCTTCGACGGCTACACCACCACCGAGAAAATGGATCAGCAGGATCCCGAGGATTATCCCATCTGGGGATACGCTGCGTGGAATGAGTTCCGAGATCCGCTGGCGGCCTTCGTCGGATGCAACCGCGACGAAATCGCCCTTCTGCGTAATGCGACCGAAGCCAATAGCTACATCGCTAACGGCATCGATATGAAGCCCGGTGACGAAGTGCTGATGACTGATCAGGAGCATCCGGGCGGCGAGCATCCGTGGGATCTGAAGGCCAAACGTTACGGCATCGTGGTGAAGAAGGTCACGCTTCCCCGCCCCATGAAAGACGCGGCGCAGGTGCTCAACCTTTTCAACGATGCCATCACGCCACGCACGCGCGTGCTTTTCTTCAGCCACATCACGACATTCTCGGGAGTGGTGCTGCCCGCCAAAGAACTTGCAGCACTCGCGCACAAAAGGAATTCTCTCTGCTGTTGACGGCGCCCACGTCCCCGGGATGATGCGGCTGAATGTGCACGAGCTCGGCTGTGACATGTATTCCTCAAGCCCGCACAAATGGCTGCAGGCGCCCAAGGGTTCGGGCTTCCTGTACGTGCGTGACGAAGTCATCGACCGACTGTGGAACACCGTTGCGACCGAAGGCTGGGACGAAACAAAGATTCGGGCGGAGCGCTTCCAGCGCATTGGTAGTTCGAACGTCCCGGCACTGTGGGGATTGCGCGCGTCGATCAAACTGGCCAACGACATCGGTATGGAGCGTATTGAGCGCCGCCACCGGCACCTCGCAGATTACATTCTCGAAGAAATAAAAAAAACGCGGTGCCGAGTCGTGGACATCTCCCGACGCCGCCCTGCGCTGTGCGATTGTCACGGTCAACGTGCCGGCGGTTCCGCGCGCTGATCTGGAGAACTGGCTATGGAAGACGCACAAGATCCACATTCGCGGAGCCGATCCGCACAAACTGCGGCTGTTGACTCCGTATTATCTACAGAAGAAGGAAATCGACCGCTTCCTGAGAAATTCGACGAGTACAAGCGAACGAAGATCTCTCGCACTGGCTGACGTGTGACGTGACTCGCCGAAACTGGTCTATTTGATCTCCACCTCGTCGAGTTCGAACTCGAACTTGCCCGGCACTACGCTCACAAAAGCCAGCGACGTAACGTCGCTGCCATCGGTATTGAAGTCGGACAACGGAAACGAATACTGCTTCCATTCCGCCCCGGCTGCGAAGGGTTTATTCGGAGGCATGCCCTCCGCTCCTTTGGTGAGCATGGCGACCAGATAGCTCGTGCCATCTCCTTTGGCCCAGAAACTGACCGTCTTCTTTTTCGAAAGATTCGCCGGCTCCATGGGAGACGAACCCGGACCGAAGGCGGCTCCGCCGTATGACACCTGGCCCCCCGCGACAACCTCGCCTGACACGCGCAGCGCACCCTTGGAGTGGTTCGCTCCGCCTTCCACCGCCTGCATCGCACTCGAGGATTTCCCGCCCTGCATGCCATCGGAGATCGCGATCCACGATCCGTAGTGGGCGGACGGTTTTAGGTCGTCGAACGTGCTAACGACTCCCGATTCAGATCCCGCTGGGGGCGGCGGTAGTGGCGGCAGGCCTGTGTCGCCGTTGACGCTTGTGACCGCGAGCATGACCTTCTCGGTCTGATCGGAACTTGGCCCGACCATCAATTCGAAAATCCCTGGCTCGACGACCTTGTGCATATCGACGTTGAGCATCGACAGCATGTCGGGGGTGACCGTGAAGCCGACAGTCTTCTTCTCGCCCGCCTTTAGCGTGATGCGCTGGAATGCCTTCAGCTGCAGGACCGGCCGCGTCACCGACGCAATCTTCTGGTGAACATAGAATTGCGGAACTTCGTCGCCTTCGCGTGTTCCCGTGTTCGTGATCTCGATACTCACCTTCGCAGTCCCGCCCACCTTAATTTGCTCAGGCTCGACCTTCAGGTGGTCGAACTTGAAGGTCGTGTAACTCAACCCGTAGCCAAAGGGAAACAGCGGTTTCCGCGTGCTGAATGCATAGGTGCGATTGGCCGACGGCTTGTGATTGTAGAAGTCGGGCAGGTCGCCCACCGAGCGCGGGAATGTAATGGGAAGCTTGCCGCCGGGATTCACATCGCCAAACAGCGCGCTGGCCGCCGCAGTCCCGCCTTCCTGGCCGAGATACCAGCCCTCAAGAATCGCGGGCACGTGCTCGGCAATGTAGTTGATGGAAAGCGGACGGCCGTTGATCAGCAACACTACCGTCGGAGTTCCTGTTTCCACGACTGCCTTCACTAGATCGTTTTGCGCTCCCAGTAGGTCGAGCGAGTCGCGATCTCCGAGATGCTGCTCGGCCCAGGCCTCGCGGTTCGTGCTCTCATTCTCGCCCACGACCAGAATCGCGACATCGGCTTTGCGGGCCGCTGCAACCGCGGCCTTGACGCCATCGACCTGCGTCGCGGGATCGATGAGATGAACGTTGTCGCTGAACCATCCTCTCCAACCGGGCTTGGCGTCGGTGAGCTTGCAGCCCTCGGCGTATACCACCTGCGCCTTCGAGCCGACGCGATCGCGAATGCCTTGCAAAATGCTGACACTGTGCGCGGGTTCGCGGCTGTATCCGCCGAGATGCACGTCCTCGGCGTTGGGACCAATCACAGCGATCGTCTTGAGTTTCGCGAGATCGAGCGGCAGAAGATTTTTGCCGTCCTTCGCGGGTTCGTTCTTCAGTAGGGTGACTACCTTCTGCGCCGCCTTCAACGCCAGAGTTCGGTGCTCGGGGCTATTGGTGATCTTCTCCGCATAGTCCGGATCGACGAAGGGATTGTCAAACAGTCCCAGGCGGAACTTGTCGGTCAAGATCCGTGCCGCCGCTTGATCAACTTCATTCTCAGGAACGACTCCCTGCTTCACTTGTTCGATCAGCGACCGGAACGGGGATCCATCCGAGAGATCGAAGTCGACGCCGGCATCGAGTGCGAGTCGCCCCGCCACGGCATTGTTCGGTGCGACGTGATGGGTTCCAACCAGCATCTGGATGCCGTCGCCGTCGGAAGTCACAAATCCGTGAAAACCCCACTCCTCGCGCAAGACCTTTTCCAGCAGCCAGTGATTAATGTGTGATGGGATGCCGTCGATTTCGTTGTAGGAGGCCATCACGCTTCCGGCCTTGGCTTCCTCGATTGCGGCTTGGAACGGCACCAGAAAGTTCTCGCGGATGATCCGCTCGGAGTAATTCCCCGGCGCGGTGTTCGTGCCGCCTTCCGGCTGGCCGTGGACGGCGAAGTGTTTCGCCGTCGCCAGCACGTGGTGGCGTCCAATGTTGAACGTGTCGCCCTGAAATCCCGTAATCGCAGCCACGCCAATTCGCGACGCGAGGAACGGATCTTCCCCGTAAGTTTCTTCGGTACGTCCCCAGCGCGGGTCGCGCGCGATGTCGAGCACGGGAGAGAACACCTGATTGACTCCCGCCGAAGCCGCCTCGTCCGCGGCGGCGGTGAACACTTGATGCACCAGTTCCGGATCCCACGTGCCAGCCAGCCCTAGGGCCTGCGGGAAGCTCGTACTGCCGTACTCCATGAAGCCGTGCAGGCCTTCGCCCATGAAGAGGGCCGGAATACCGAGCTTGGTTTTCTCGCGCAAATAGCGCTGCACTGCGTTGTGTAGGATCGCCGCCCGCTTCGGGGGAAAAAGCAACTCCGGGTCCCACCAGCGCTGGAATACCGCGCGCGCCTGTTCGGTCGTATAGGTGCCCGTGGTATCCAGGATCTCCGCATGCGCTTCAAAGCCGCCGCTGATCTGCTCGACCTTCTCCTCAAGCGTCAGGCGCGGCAACAGGTCGGCCGCGCGCTCCTCTGCCGTCAGATTCGGATTGCGGTACCTCGGTGTGTTGTCGGTGGAAGCGGCCTTGTCTTGCGCGGATACACAGACTGTCAACGTGGCAAGACACAGAAGGAGAAGGGCGGTCTTTCGCATACTGGCTGCCATTGCGGAGCCTCTTTCTGGACGGATGACGTGGTAACGCTATGAACTACGGAAGTATAGTCGCATCGGTTCCCGGTTTGGCGAGGGGGCCCGGGTTCGGGCCGGGGTCTTTTGCTCCGCAAAAAAGCGCGGGCGGAGACGCCCGCGCCACGTGAACTCAGGCACACAATCTCAGTCGTAGTACTCCAGCCCCAGGTGCGTGATCAGTTCCTCGCCTTTCAGGTGCCGCAGTGTGTTCTTCAGTTTCATCAACTGAATGAAGAGATCATGCTCGGGATACAGCCCGGGCGCCGTCATAGGAGACTTAAAGTAAAAGCTTAACCACTCCTGAATCCCCAACCCGCGCAGTCCGGAACACCGCTTCGCGAGATCGAGGAACAGCACGAGGTCGAGCACGATCGGGGCCGCGAGAATCGAATCGCGGCACAGGAAATCGACTTTGATCTGCATGGGATAGCCGAGCCATCCAAAGATGTCGATGTTATCCCAACCTTCTTTGTTATCGCCACGAGGCGGATAATAATTAATGCGAACCTTGTGGAAGATGTTGCCGTAGAGTTCGGGGTACAGTGCGGGCTGAAGAATGTGTTCCAGCACGCCCAGCTTCGACTCTTCCTTAGTTTTAAACGAGCCGGGATCATCGAGCACTTCACCGTCGCGGTTGCCCAGGATGTTGGTCGAATACCACCCGCTCAGGCCCAGAAGTCGCGCCTTGAAAGCCGGAGCCAGAACCGTCTTCATGAGCGTCTGGCCTGTCTTGAAATCTTTTCCGCAGATGGGGGCTTCGTTCTTGCGCGACAGCTCCAGCATTACGGGCAGGTCGACCGTCAGATTCGGCGCGCCATTGGCGAACGGCACACCTTCCATCAAAGACGCGTAGGCGTAGATCATGGACGGCGCAATCAGTTCGTCGTTCTCACGCATGGCCTTCTCGAACGACTTCACCGACTGATGCGCCGCGGTCGCCTCGATGTACGATTCCGTCGAGCCGCACCACATGGTGATCAGCCGACTGGCTCCGCTCGTCTTCTTGAAGTCGCGGATGTCGTCGCGTAGCTGCTCGGCGAGATCCATCTTCGTTTTGCCCTTCTTCACGTTGGGCCCGTCGATCTTCTTGACGTAGTTGTGATCGAACACCGCCGCCCGCGGCCTCACCGAAGAAAGAAACGGCTTCAACTGCTCGAGGAGGCGGTAGTCGAGCACACCCGCGTTAGACGCGGCCTCATACATATTGTCTTCGAAAATGTCCCAGCCGGTGAAAACCAGGTCGTCGAGTCCTGCCAGCGGCACGAATTCCTTCACTTTGGGAGAACGTCCGTCGGTGCGCTTGCCCAGGCGCACGGTTCCCATCTGCGTCATCGAGCCGATGGGCTTCGCCAGGCCTTTGCGAATCGCCTCGACGCCGGCGACGAACGTCGTCGCCACAGCTCCCATGCCGGGGATCATCACGCCGAGCTTGCCCTTAGCGGGATCAATGGTGCCGTTGTGTTTGGAACGCGACTTCCCTTCCGCCTTCTTTTCCACTACTTCGACTCGAGCTGTCTTCGCCTTTGCCGACTTCTGCCGTGTCGCCATAGATTGGCCGCTTCCTCAGTAAGAATCAGGATGGATGTACAAACCTTGTATGTTCTCGTATCGGGCAGGAGTTTTGCAAACGAGAGCGGCCAAATGCGGAGAATCTCACTTCAACAGCGTCACTTGGTCATTGAGCGGAGAGACGCTGGGGGCGGCGTTGCGGCATCGCCCGACTTTGCCCAGGCGAGCCGGCGGAATCCGCTGGCGCCACATGAGCATTTCCATAAAGGGTGCTACTACAGTCACCAGCGCGCGAATCGTTCTGATCGATTATTTCCATTGGACTCTCACCTCAGCTTCCTGCACAATGAACTTACTTCGCACCCAGCTCAGCAGCCGGTCCCGCGAAGCTGATGTTTGCATGTCGGCCCTGAAGCGGCATTCGCAAAATTCCTGACCTCGTTGATCTCCACCACAATCTGAGCCCACGCCGCCCGGCATTGCGCGGGTAGCGTGCTCTTCAGACACGCTCTTCCTTACGAGGAGCAGAAGGAGATTCCATGACTTCGATTCGCAAATTCGTTTACGCCACATTGCTGGCGGCAACCAGTCTGAATTTCGCACCCAGCCTGGCATCCGCGCAGGAAAAGGCGCACGGCAAGTTCACCCTCACGCATGACGTTCACTGGCAGAATGCCCTGGTCCCCGCCGGAGATTACCGTTTCTCGCTCGACTCCGACGGCGTCGCGGGGCTTTTGACGCTGAGCAAACTCAGCGGCGCGCGCACCGGTTTCCTGCTCATGGTGCACGACGCTGACGAGGCCAAGCCTTCGGATCCCAGCCGGCTTGTCCTGCGAACCACACCTGAGGGCAGCTATGTCAGCGCCATGCAATTGCCTGAGTTCGGCATCACGCTGAATTTCGCGGTGCCGTCGCAAGCCACGGAGAAACAGATGGCGAGGACTACAACTATGCCCCCGGCATCGGCTCAGTAGTTACTCCGCTGTCCCCAAAGTCGAGGGCGGATACCGGACCGGGTATCCGCCCTTGGTTGTTTTGTAGTTGAATCTGCTTGGCCGAACTTGTGAGGAGATTGTTCGGCAGCGTCTAGGCCGGTTGCACCTGCGAATTTCCTCTTACTTCGTCGCTCAGCACGATCGCTTCGGCAATCTCCTTCATCGGCTTGCGCTTCTGCCGGCTCTGCCGTTGCAGGGCGAGGTAGGCTTGCTCTTCGTTCAATCCCAGATCGCGCTGCAGAATGCCCTTAGCCCGCTCGACGATCTTCCTGGTCTGCAACTGCTCGGCGAGTGTGGAGTTGGCATCCTCGAGCCGCGCCAGCTCAATTTCCGCGCCGACCAGAAAGCCTACGGTGGAAATCATCCGAATCTCACGCCTGCGGTAAACATGGTGCTGGCTGTGCTGCAGGTTGATGACGCCCACCACGCGTCCACGGCACATCAGAGGCACGGAGAGAAACGCCTCGTAACTGTCCTCGGGCAACTCATGGAAGAATTGGAAGCGCGGGTCCTGCGCGGCCTTCTCCGGAATAGCCACCGGCTCGCGGTGCTCTGCCACCCATCCCGTAATGCCTTGTCCGACGCGCAATTTCAGGCGGTCGACAACGTCGGGATGCGGGTTCTTCGAAGCTCGCAGCACGAGTTCATCGCCTTCGAGCACATAGATCAGGCACGAATCGCATTTCACCAGGGCAGAGGCAAATTCGACAACGCGGCTCAGAACTTCGTGAAATCCGTCCGCCGTACCCAGGCGGACGCTGATTTCGTGGAGTACATCAACATGTGAGTCCTCAACAGAAATAAAGGGGTCCATGGGTTACATTATCGATCTTGTAGAGATTATGTCTAATTCCAAATTTCGATGATCGCGATAAAGGATTTCCGTCGCAATTGTTACCAACGTTTAACATCTTTTGCGAAGTTCGCGCATCGGATTGCGGATGGACTGGAGCACGCGAGCACCGGGAGGAAAGACTCGTACCGCCAAGGCTAAAGCCACACTGATCGCGGCCCGATCATCGCAGCCTACCCAGGAGCAGCGTCTTGCCCGCAGGCCTGACTAACGGGCTGGCACAGCTAGAAACCAGCCCAGCAGCCCAAACAGGAGCAAAGTACCGACCAGGGAGAAGAGGGTGTGCAGTGGGTGAAAATGAAAGTACGGATTCCGCGTCAGACGATGTCTTGTGGCCAGCATAAAGCCTCCTTCGCACGCGCTTCGAGTGCCAACGGAGCAGCCTATCTAATCCTATTTTGCCACTGTTTGAAGCCTCTGGCTCCTGTTTTTTGCCGGCCTGTGTTACACCATTTCCATGGCTGACAAAGTCGCACTCATCACCGGCGCCTCCAGCGGTTTCGGATTGCTGACCTCCATCGAACTGGCCAAAGCGGGATTCCGCGTGGTGGCTACCATGCGCGATCTTGGCCGCCGCAACCGACTCGATCAGGCTGTGGCGGCGGCAGGAGTCGCCGCGAAGATCGAGGTGCGTGCACTCGATGTCACACAGTTTGACGCGATACAGGACTTCGTCGACACCGTGGTTCGCGACTACGGGCAACTGGACGTTCTGGTCAACAATGCGGGATTCGCTGTGGCCGGATTTGCGGAAGACATCAAGCTCGACGAGTTGCGCCTGCAGTTCGAGACAAACTTCTTCGGTGCTGTGGCGATGACCAAAGCCGCGCTGCGCACCATGCGGCAGCAGCACTCCGGACACGTCATCCAAGTCTCGTCAATCGCGGGGTTGCATGGGTCGGTCACCGTGAGCAGTTATTCTGCGTCGAAGCACGCGCTCGAGGGATGGAGCGAATCATTGCGGCTTGAGGTTAATTCGCTAGGTATCAAGATTGTGCTGGTGGAACCGGGTGCATTTCAGACCGACATCTGGACGCGCGGCGCGGTCATGGGAGAGCAAGCGACGAAGCAGACATCGCCCAACATTCAGCGTAGCCTGCGCATGCGGTCTACGATTGAGAAGCTCCCCAAACGCGATCCGATCGAAGTGGCGCGGCTTATCGCCGCCATCGCACTGAATCCCAATCCCAAGCTGCGCTACCTGGCCGGGCGCGACGCCAAGATCCAGCTTGCGATGAAGCGCATCTTGCCCTGGAAATGGCACGAGAAGTTGGTAGCGAATTTCCTGAAGATTGACCAAGCCACTTAACCTCAGCGGACACGGACGAAAAAGCTCTCTCTGTGTCCTCAGCGTCCTCTGTGGTTGAAAGCCTTTAGGGTTTCGCCTCCAAGTCCACGCTCTTGAGCGGCAAATCCCAGTGCGCATCGAGGATTTCGAAACGTCGCTGCTCTTCGCGGATGTACGTTTCCTGGTCTGGCCAGAGTTGCTTCTTCAACGCGTCTTCGTCGAACGCCTCGTTGGCGACGATGGCGTTCTTGAAGACGATGGTCACACGGAAATCCCAGCGGCCGTCTTCGGTCGTGTGGTAGCGGGGCTGATCCATCCAGACCTTGGCCATCCGCCCCATCTCGACTTCCTTTTTTAGCAGCGGATAGTGGTTCTTCTTGAAGAGCTTGAGGAATTCTTCCGCGTGGCCCCATTTCGTTTTGTAGTAGTACTCGACGACGAAGGGCTTGTCGGACGCACCGGGAGCAGACTGGGCGTTTGAAGCGATGGGGACGGCGATAGTGATGAACAGCAAGGCGGCGAGAATGCGGCGCATGGGAATCACGTGGATCCTCCTCGGAGTGGGTGCTTTTTGCTTGTACACCAAGCGGCGGTTAGCATCAATAGGCTTGGCGGATTTCTGAGAACTCCCGGCCGGCGCGGTTGCCGTGCTTGAGCGCTAGGGATTCTTCGACTGCGTGGCCGTTCGCTTCGCGATCGGCCACTCCGCTCAGAATGACAAGTATGGTTTCTAGCCATGAAGGTAGATTGATTGATGGAACTGAGCGACGAACAGCAAATTCTGAGACTCTTTGAAGACGGCGATCGCGCTCTGGTCGCTGGCGACGTTGGGGAGTTGTCGCGCATCTTTGCCGACGATTACGTTCAGTATGACGAATCAGGCAAGCTCTCCACTAAGCAGGACGTGATCAATCATCTTCAGTCCGGCGCGATTCGGTTTGTCTCGATGGTCTCGACCGGGCGCCGCATTCGCATATTGCGGGACGACGTGGCCGTCGTTCACGGATCGGAGAACGATGTAGTCGAGCGGGACGGAAAGCGCTTCCTTGTTCGCTACGTGTACATGGATGTCGTGATGAAGCGTGATGGAAAGTGGCAGATCGTGGGATCACAACTGGCGAAGCAGTGCGGGGACTTCAAGGAGCACTCCGGAGGGCCGCTGCTAGAATAGCAACTTCAAATTTCGTCAGAAGATCAGAACGTGCCTCCGCTGTTCAAATTCGCAAATCCGATCAGGTTCGACAAGAAGACGAAGATAGGGCAGATCCGCGGTGTCGATACGTATGTGCACTGGACCGTCTTCCTCGTAGCTGCGGTGATCCTGGCAGGAGTCATAAGGCGCCCGGGATTAACCATCCTGGGCTTGGCGGCGTACTGGGGAGTGCTGCTAGTTCACGAGACCGGACATTTGATCGCGGCTCAACGCTTGGGATGCCCCGTCTTCTCGATTGAGCTCTATCCCATTTTTGGCGTCACGCGATTTGGAACGCCCTGGTCGCGTGTTGACCACTGCGTGATCGCCTGGGCGGGCGTGCTGGCGCAAGCCGTAATCGCCACTCCCCTCGTAGCTTGGGTTGCGGTGTTTGGTTACTCGCGCTTTGAAGCCCTGAATATGCTCTTCGTAATTCTCGGCTTCTTTAGCCTGGGAGTCGCGGCTTTCAACTTGCTTCCCACGCCACCACTCGACGGGGCTACGGCGTGGGGGATATTTCCGGCACTCTTGGCACAGAGACGAAGCAAAGGCACAAGCCCACGCAAACAGCGCTCAGTAAACTCAATTTCGCGGAACTTGCTGGAGTAAGTTGACTTCCGCGATAAGAGCGGCACAGCGCTTATGGACGGCCGACTGCTGACGGCTGACTGCTGAGCCGGTTCTGCCAGTGACTCCACACAAACCACGCCAGGCCCGCTACCAGCACCACGCCGATGACAGCATCGAACTTGTGGAAGTATTTTCCAAGTTCGCGCCAGTTCTCGCCCAGCTTCATGCCGAGCCAAGCCAGCCCGAGGCACCACGGCCACGATCCCAGGAACGTGTAGAGGTGAAAGCGGCCGCGGGGCATGCGGGCCACTCCTGCGGGCAGCGCGATGAAGGTGCGGACCACGGGCAGGAGGCGGGCGATGAAAACCGCCAGATATCCCCAGCGCGCGAAGAAGCGGTCAGCCCAGTCGAGTTCGCGGTGTCCCATGAGAATCCAGCGGCCATAGCGCTCTACCATGGGGCGGCCACCATAGCATCCAATTTCATAGGCGATCAGCGACCCCAGATTGCAGCCGATTGCGCCCGCCGTCGCCACCCACAGCAGTTTGAATGTGCCCTGGAACACGAGGTATCCGCCAAAGGGCATGATCAATTCGGAAGGCAGCGGAATGCACGCCGACTCAATCGCCATAAGAAGAGTGATGCCAGCATAGCCGGTCACGGCGATGACCTTGCTGATAAAGACGAACAGGACTGCGAGAAGTTTTTCAGTCATAGGAGCCAGTTCCCAGTTGTCGGTTCTCAGTTCTCAGTTAAACCCCACGGGCTCTTGCTGAGAACTGAGAACCGAGAACTGAGAACTTGCATTCCAGTGTAATGGAAATTCGCGGCAGATATGGCCGCAGCTAGAACGACCCTTCCTGAGTAAACGCGTAGCCGGGGAGGGTCGCGCCCTGGGGAGTCTTGACGACTTTTATCCGTACGGTGGGTGCATCGGGAGCGGTGATCCCCGCCGGCCGCAGCATGGCGAACTGGGTAAAGACTTCGCTATAGACCTTAGTGACCAGGTAATCCTGGCCGTCCGCGTCGCTGCGCCACACTTGCCCGAGCTGGATGGAATTGACTGCCACGATGTCTTCCTGACTCTAACGAGGTTACCTCTAGACTACCGGGGGCATTTGGACGCGTCAAATGCCAGGGCGGTTACCGAGGGCCAGTCGCGGCGTCGCCATTCGGCGCCCTGGGTTAAGACACGCTCTGCTAAGATGTTGGCCCCAAGGAGACCCCATGCCGCGTGGAGTAGTCCCTCGCCAGCCCGCCCGAACCGGACGCCAAGACAAAGTTCGTGTGGGGACGGGCACTCCGGCCCGTCCAGGCCGAGGCAACGCCTCGGCAGCAGCCCTGGAGGGGCGCCAGAAATCGGCGCCAAAGCCTGCTCCCGCCGCTAAGGTGAAGGCCTACAATCCCGTAGCTCCCGAGCGCGTCACTGAGATCCTGAAGCGTCTCGACCTGCTTTACCCGGCTGTGACCTGTGCCCTCACCCACTCCAGCGCGTGGGAGCTCTTGGTCGCTACGATCCTCTCCGCCCAGTCGACCGATGTGAACGTCAACCGCGTGACTCCTGAACTCTTTCGCCAGTATCCGACGGTGGAGGCCTTCGCCGCACTCGAACCAGAACAACTGGAACCAGATGTGCGCTCCACCGGATTCTTCCGTAATAAATCCAAATCGGTGGTGGGTGCGGCAAAGAGAGTCGTGGCGGAGTTTGGCGGGCAGGTCCCGGACGACATGGAAAAGCTGTTAACCCTTCCCGGCGTTGCCCGCAAAACCGCCAACGTTGTGCTCGGCTCGTGGTTCAAGAAAGCGGAGGGGGTGGTCGTCGATACACACGTGCACCGCATCTCGCGCCGCCTGGAACTCACGAAGCAGGACGATCCGCAGAAAATCGAGCAGGATCTGATGCGCATCATCCCGCGCGAGAAGTGGATTCTCTTCTCGCACCAGATCATCTGGCACGGGCGCGGACTCTGCATCGCCCGCAAACCCAAGTGCGCCGATTGCCCGCTGGAGAATCTGTGCCACGCCGGGGACAAAACCTGGAGCACGGTGGACATGCACAAGAACGCGAAGACGTAGGCGTATCGTCGTCCACTCGCCGTCGGCCAATCCGGGCGAAGCTACTCACTTCCCAACTGATCGAGCACGGGTGCGCGCAACCCACGAATGCGACGAGTCTTTGGCTGATCCTGAGTAAAGACAACGACTTCGTTGATTCCCGTTCGGAGCCACGGTGCAGGCACGTACAGGGTCTGCTGCGGGCCTAGATTCCAGAACCGCCCCACCGCATGACCGTTGACCCAGACGGCGCCCTTGCCCCAGCCGCGTGTATCGAGAAACGTGTCGGCTATGTCGCGCAATTCGAATTGTCCGCGATAAAACGCGGGCCCCTTCGGAGCATCGTTGTTCTCCTTCGAGAACCGCAGCCCAGCGAGTTCGTCCATCGGCAAGGGATACACCTGCCAACCTGTCAGCTCCTGCCCCCCAAGTGACACGGCACCGCCGATTCCCTGCCGCTCCGAGCGCAGCTCAGTGGTGAAATTAATGCGGCCTGTACCCTCCACGAGAATGTCGAGAGTCGAGTCGGCGCCAGCCTCGATCCGCAGTCGATCTTGCTTCTTCCTGCGGTCCAGCGTGCCAGCCTGCTTGCCGTTGACGAAGATCCGAGCATAGCTGCGCAATTCGTGTATCTCCAATTCGCCCGCGACCGAGTCTTTGACTTTCGTGCGGTACAGGATGTATCCGTACGACTGGCCGAAGGTCTCCATCGGTCGGAGCTTCTCAATGCTGATAGGTTTCGGCAGGTTCGACCACAGCGGCGCGCTCTCGCCCAACTCAAACTCGGGCACTTCGATCACGGGTAGCGGAACTGGAGGATCGGGAATCTTCACTCCCGGACGATGCTTCGAGACGACGTCGCGAAAAGCGAAATACTTCTTGGTGAGCGCTCCCGACTCGCTCACCGGAGAGTCGTAGTCGTAGCTGGTCACGTCGGGCTCGTAGGTGTCATGGTCCCAGTTCGCACCGTTCATGAAGCCGAAGCTCGTTCCCCCGTGAAACATGTAGAGGTTGATCGAATATCCCTGACTCAGTATCCAATCCACTTCCTGTGCCTGCTGGGCGGCGTCCGGGTCGTGATGTTTTTCGCCCCAATGGTCAAACCATCCGTCCCAGTACTCGCCGCTCATCATGGGGCGGCCGGGCCGAAGCTTCTGCAACTTGGCGAATTCTCCTTTCGCGTCTCCCGGGCCGAAGGTCACGACGGCGTGAACGTCGGGCAGCGTTCCCGCCGGTAGTTCGTCGCCACCATCTGCCGTATAGAGCAGAACCTCTCCCAATCCGGCGTTCTTAATAGCGCCGAGGATGCGCTTCACGTATTCTTTGTCGTTTCCGAAAGAACCGTACTCGTTCTCGATCTGCACGGCGATGATGGGTCCGCCGTGCGTGATCTGCAAAGAAGACAGTTCCCTGCCGAGACGCTTGAGATACTTCTCAGCCGGACCCAGAAACTTTTCGTCACTGCTGCGCAAAACTATATTCGGATCGGCCAGAAGCCAGGCAGGCAAACCTCCCAGGTCCCACTCGGCGCAAGCATACGGCCCGGGCCGCAGGATTACATACAGGCCCTCCTCCTCCGCCATGCGGACGAAGGCCGCCACATCCAGCTGTCCACTGAAGTCGTACGCGCCCGGCTTGGGCTCATGCACATTCCAAAAAACATAAGTCGAAATCGTGTTCAGGCCCATGGCGCGCGCCTTCTTGAGGCGATCCCGCCAGTACTCGCGCGGGATGCGTTCGTAGTGCATCTCGCCGGAGATGATCTGCAGGGGCTGTCCGTCGAGCACGAAGCGATCTCCCTCGATGCCGATGTGATGGGCCGGCGGCGTCAGACCGCCCTGCGGGCGAGCGGCTGTACCACCGAATGCAAGCGCACTGCAGAGAACAAACATGCTGACGGTGAGACGAAGTGCAAAAGGGTTCATGAATGGTCACGACCTGATCGGGATTGGTGCTGACAGAGCCGAAACTGCCTCTGCTAGACTCTCCTTTCTACCTTACCTTGAGGTTCCGCGCCATGCGCCGCTGCGCACTCTTTGTTATCGTCGTATCTATGAGCACGGTTATAAGCATTGTCGCCGCCGATGTTGCCGCCCAGAACCTGCCTGCGCCCGAGGCGGTCACTGATCCAAAGAAGATTTCGTCCAAGCCCAACGCACAGGTCGAGCCGCGCAGCCTGACCATCGAAAAACTCTACATGACACGCCAAGTCGGGCGGCCGACATGGTCGCCTGATGGCAAGAGTGTTGCCTTCATCTCGAATATGAGCGGACGCAATAACCTCTGGGTCGTCCCTGCTGACGGCGGCTGGCCGGTGCAACTCACAGTCAGCGACCAGCGTCAGTCTTCGCCCGCGTGGTCTCCCGATGGAAAGTGGATCGCCTACCAGTCCGACTACGACGGCGACGAGCAGTGGGACGTCTTTCTCGTCTCGCCCAAGACCGGCAAAGTCGTGAACCTCACGCAAACCCGCGAGATCGCAGAACTCAACCCGACGTGGTCGCCCGACGGACGTTACCTGGCATACGAAGTGAAGCCAAAAACCTCTGCAGCCTACGAGATCGACATCTACGACATGGTGATGCGCGAAGTGAAACACATCACGACGAGCACGCCGCAAGATAAGGGAAACTACGGTCCGATCTGGTCGAAGGACGGAAAGTACATTGTTTACACGCAGGAGCAGGCCAAGGGCACGGACTCAAATATCATCATTGCAGACGTCGCGACGGGAAAGAGTACGCTGCTTACGCCCCACGAAGGAGAACAGCGCTACTACGCTAATGACATCGATCCTCGTGCAATTCCCGATGGCAGAAAGATACTAGTCACATCCAACGCAGCGAACGGCTACGAGAACATCGGCCTGCTCGAGTTCGGCACGAAGGGTGAATTGAACGGAGGATTCACCCCAGGCAAGATCACCTGGCTCACGCAGGACAAATGGGAAGTCCGCGGCGGCGAGTTCTCGGCCGACGGAAAGCACATCACTTTCAGCGCCAACGTCGATGGCAACGAAGACATCTACCTGTACGATCTCGCGACGGGCAAGTCGACAGCTCTGCCGATTCCCAAGGGCGTGAATGAGCCTGTCGGCGGGCATTCTGCTTTCACCAAAGACGGTTCGCGTCTCCTCTACAACCACAACGGTCCCACCGCGCCGGGCGATCTCTGGGTGTATCACGTCGCCACTGGCAAGTCCCAGCAGATTACCCATTCGCTGGTGGCTGGCGTGCGTTCGGAAGATATGGTCGAGCCGCACCTGGTGCACTTTCCCAGCCGCGACGGCAAATGGACCATCTCCGCGTTTCTCTATGTGCCGTTCAATATGGCGCGCAACGGGAAGAACGCGGCGATCGTCTACATTCACGGCGGACCAACCGCGCAGAGCATGAATTCTTTCAACCGCTTCGTACAATACGCCGTCAACCAGGGCTACATGGTACTCGCACCCAACTATCGCGGATCGACCGGATACGGCAAAGAGTTTCAGCAAGCCAACTTGTTCGATATGGGCGGCGGCGACTTGCAGGACGTGCTCGCGGGCGTGGACTGGATCAAGCAGACCGGACATCTCGATCCGAAAAAGATCGCGGTCATGGGTGGGAGCTACGGAGGCTACCTCAGCATGATGGCGGTAACCAAGGCTCCGGAAGTCTGGGCGGCGGGCGTGCCCATCGTACCCTTTGTGAACTGGTTCACCGAAATTGAAAACGAAGATCCGGTGCTGCAGCAGTCGGATCTGGCCACCATGGGCGATCCGGTGAAGAACAAGAAGCTGTACGAAGAACGGTCACCCATCAACTACATCGACCAAATCAAAGCTCCGCTGTTGCTGCTGGCCGGAGGACACGACCCGCGCTGTCCAAAGTCAGAAACGCAGCAAGTGGTCGACGCCATCCGGACACGCGGCGGCACGGTCGACTCCAAGATTTACGAGAACGAAGGTCACGGCTTCGCACGCGTCGAAAACCAAATCGACGCCTACAAGCGCGTCGCTGATTTTCTGCTAGCGCATGTCGTCCCCGCAGATTGCAGTTGCACGGTGACAGAGTAGCGTCTCCTTCGATTTTGCTCTGATTTGCTTTGCGTTCTTCGCGGAACCTTTGCGTCCTTTGCGATCAAAAGCTGTTAAAGCCCTTAACCGCGAAGAACGCAAAGACGGGCCGCAAAGGTCGCAAAGGTCGCACCCGCCCAAACAAAGGCATGATGAATCGCCGATTCCAGACACTAATCCCCGCTGAAAACCTCAACCCAAACAAGAAATGGCGGCCGGTATTCTGGCCGCCATCAAAACGTTTGTTGTTTATCGATAATCAGGGCCCGACTTGGACGCACCCCGGATGGTGGTTCGAGAACTCCGTCTGCAGTTCGTAGAAGTGGCCATTCCACATCTGGTTGGCCTTGGCCGAGTCCCAGGTGTTGGTGCCATAGTTGTAGGCGCACAGGTCGCCAATCTCATTCCCCAGAGCCGTGAACCAGGCGTCCAACTCTGGATCCGTGATCGCCTCGGTCAGCTCATGGCTGGCCGCGGTCGAAGCGGCATCGGCCACCGGATCGCTGTTTGGCGATGGAACCCCCGAAGCCTGGCAAACGCTGATGTTGCCGAAGGGCTCGTTGGAATAGACGATGGGAGCGCTGCCCGGGATATAGCTATGGTAGGCGCAGAACTGCACGTACGAGCATGACGAACTCCCCGAGTCAAAGCAGGAACCTTCCCCGCTCGACGTGAACACCAGGAACATCTTGTTCAGCCCGCCGGTCCAGCCTTTCGCCGCCATCACGTTCAGGAGTTCCGTCTCCAGTTGCGCGTCGGTGATGCAGTTGCCCGGTGTGGCCGAGTCTGAGCAACCCGAGGCCGGATAGGGAGTGGTATCGACGACCGAGCCGCCAAAACCGCCCTTGTTCTGGATGTACTGCTTCGACCCAGTGGCAGTAACCTGATAGTACTGAGTGTTGTTGTTATCGATTCCGTGCCCCTCGTAGTCTTTGAGCATGTTGTTTTGCACGCTCTGGTAGTGCGTCGGGATGCTGGTGGCGCCCCCATTCTGCAGCTTGGCCGGAACCCAATAAATCGCGTAGGTCGTTACCGACGACTGCATCACCGGCGCAGTGCCGTTGTGGTAGACGAGTGGACCTGCGTCTGGAGGGAGGGCAGGAGCCAGATTCACTGTCGGAAAGATGTGGGCAACATGCCCGTCACTGGTACGCAAGGTGAGTGGTGAAGAACCTTCCTGAGCCGCGGCTACACAGAGCAACAAGCCGATTGTTGCACAAGCGACTCCAAACCTACCGCAAATGGTCAACCAATTCCTCATAACTAATTCCCTCTTCTTATGCAGATTTGTCCCATGGGGCAAAAACATTCGAAGTCTACTATGGCATGCAGTAGAGTCAAGGCAAATTAGGAAAATGAGCCCTATTCATTACGCAGTTGCAAGATCCTGCAACTTCATGGCGAGTTAAGCGGAGAGAATTACGCGGAGTGGACCGATGTTGCGACCGCCTCCGCCATGGCCGTGACCAGGCCCGGAATCGTAAACTCCCTGGCTTCGATATCCACTCTCAATCGAAGTGCGCGCAGTGTTGAGGAAGTCACAGGCCCGATGGAAGCGAAGCGGATCGCGTCAAGAATCGCTGCCCGTCGCGAGCCGCCGAGCAAGGCCACGAAATTCCGCACGGTGGAAGAACTGGTGAAAGTGACGATGTGAGGCCGACGCTGCGGGTTCTCAAGGGCCGCCTGCAGCCGCGTGCGCGAAGACTGCGGTACCACGGTTTCATAGGCTTCGACAACATCAACCTGTGCACCGGCTTCGCGCAGGTCGCGCGGGATCACGTCCCGAGCCACTTTAGCCCGAACCAGCAGTACGCGCTTGCCTTTGATGCGATTCCGTAAGCTGCGTACGACTGATTCGGCTACGTACTCCTTAGGCACGACGTCGACTTTGATGCCACCCTGCTCGATCGCCTTCTTCGTCGCGGGACCGATCGCTGCTACGCGCAAGTGCTTCAGGCTTGCCTTGGCGAGACGCAGCTTAGCCATCCGGTTCCACAGGGCCTCGACGCCATTCACGCTGGTCAGGATGAGCCAGTCGTAGTCGCACAAATCCTGCAGCGCACTATCCAAGGGCTTGAACGAACGTGGCTTGCGGATCTCGATAAACGGAATCTCAAGCACAGTCGCGCCCAATGAACGCAGTTGCACGGAAAGGACGCCGGCCTGATGCCGTGCCCGGCCTACGAGCACGCGGATTCCGCGCAGTGGCAGGTCGGTCGCAGATTTTGGCTTCTTGCTCATGGCTAGAGTTGGCGGACAGGAGTGCCCGCCCCACATTCGGCTTCAGTCGCCCTTTCTATTCGTAGGAATCTTGTCGAGGCCCCATTTCTCCATCATGCGGGCCACGCCTGAGACTGTCGAGTCGTCAGCCTTCTCCAAAGCCGCGATGACGTTCCTTTGATCTTCCTTGGTTCGATTCTGGCTCAGTTTGAACTTGGCTTCGATTTTCGTAGCCGTAATTTCAAAGCCCACAATATGGCTGAGCATGCGCTCTCGGTACGTATCGCTCAAACTGGCCCATTGCTCTGCATATGCAGGTTCAAAGGTGCCCATCAGTTCGTGCAACATGCCAAGCAACGACTCCGGCGTCGAGAATATGCGCACCTCTCCGTAGACATGAACGGCAGCGTAGTTCCAGGTGGGAACGCTCTCGCGGTTCGTGTACAAAGTTGGCGAAATATAGGAGTGCGGACCGTGGAAGATGGTCAGGCACTGCGGTGTCTGCTCCAGATAGCGCCAGTGCGGGTTGGCCTTCGCGAAGTGGCCGCGCAACACAAGTTGTTCTCCGGTCTGATGCATGGTTACTGGAATATGGCTCGCGAAGGGGCCTTCCTCGGTGGACGAGACCAGTATCGCGAACGGATTCGCGCGCATGAACGTGAGCGCGTCGGCATCGTCGCGGCCGCGGAAATGTTCGGGGATATACACAATGCTCTCTTCCGCCCTTCCGGGCTCGGTTCAATTTCTGCCGGCGGTTTCCACCGCGTACGCTGTGGGCTGCGTTCTCTCGCCGCTTTCCGACTCGGGCGCGGATTCTATCCGGCGTACGTGTAAAACTTTTTCCGCCTCGGCGATCACGACTCCTTGCTCGTCTTTCACTTCCGCCTTGTGCACCGGTTCGTACTTGGGGTACCGCCTAGAAATTCGAGAAGAACGTTCCGGCTCATGACCTTCGTGAACCTTCGTGTCCTTAGTGGTTCACGCCTTTGCAGTTGCTGGTGCGATCAAGGCTGTGGCGGAACCGCAAGCCCACGCCCGTAAACCGCTTCGAGGATGGCGTCGCCGCCGCGAGCCAGCAGCGCGGCGCCCGCATCGTTGCCGAGCCTTTCCGGATCGTCTCCATCGCGGGAATCGCGCAGGAGTTTCGAGCCGTCGGGGTCGGCGACGATCGATTCGAGATGCAACTTGCCATTCCGCATTTCCGCGAATGCGCCGATGGGAACCTGGCAGCCCCCGCCGAGGCTGTTGAGCAGGGCGCGCTCGCAAGTAGTAGCAGCGCGGGCAGCGGGGTCGTTCAGAAATTCCAGATGCTGGCGCGTCGCCGCGTCGCCCTTGCGGATTTCGATGCCCAGCGCTCCCTGCCCCGCAGCTGGACACATGATGTCTACTGGGATGATCTGCTTGATCAGTTCCGTCTTGCCGAGGCGCTTTAGTCCAGCCGAGGCGAGGATGATGGCGTCGTATTCTCCTTGCTCGAGTTTGCGCAGCCGCGTATCGACGTTGCCGCGCAGAGGATGAATGTCGAGGTCGGGGCGGACAGCCTTGAGTTGCGCCTGCCGGCGCAGGCTAGAGGTGCCGACGCGTGCGCCTTGCGGTAATTCTTGAAAGCTCGAATAGTGGCGCGAACAGAAGGCGTCGCGCGGATCTTGTCTTTCGGTGATGGCCGCGATTTCAAATCCCGGTGGAAGCTCGGTGGGCAGGTCTTTCAGAGAATGCACGGCGAGATCGACGTGTCCGGCCGCGAGAGCTTCTTCAATTTCCTTCGTGAACATGCCCTTCGTGCCAACCATTGCCAGAGCAACGTCAGTGATCTTGTCGCCCGTGGTGTGGATGATTTCGATCTCGACCTCGTGGCCGTGCGCGCGCAACAGCGCGGAGATGTGGTTGGCCTGCCAAAGGGCAAGCTGCGAGCCACGGGAGCCGATGCGGAGCTTAGACATTACTGGCGCGTCCCCACTTCGTCTTTCTTGTCTGGAGGCGTCGTAACTTTGTCGTGCAGATTAAACAAGCGCCGGACTACATCGACCACCGTCGTTGCCTCCGATTCCCTGGCAGCGCTTTTCAGCGTGGTGATCGGTGTGTGCATGACCTTATTGATGATCCCGCGAGTCAGCGCCTCGACTGCGATTTCCTGCTCAGGCGTCAACTGACCGAGCCTTCCACGCACGCGGTCGATTTCCGCCTGACGAATCGTTTCCAGGTGATCCTGCAGCGACACAATCGTCGGCACCACGTCGAGCGTATGCAGCCGCGCTTCAAAGCGCTCGACTTCACTGGTGATAATCGCCTCGGCAAGCTCGGCTTCTTTTCGCCGGTCGGCAACATGGCTGCTGACAGCCTGCTGCAGGTCGTCGATGTCATAGGTAAAGATGCCGTCGAGCTTGGCCATCTCCGGCGAAACGTCGCGCGGCACGGCGATATCGATGAAGAACATTGGCCGGTTCTTCCGGCGCGCGAGGAACTGCTCGCCATGTTCACGGCGAAAAATGGCGTGGGGAGCGCCCGTCGAGGTGATGACGATGTCGGCGCGGTCGCACGTGGAGTAAAGATCCTCAAACTTGATCGCCTGCCCGTTGAACTTCTGTGCCAGTCCAATCGCGCGGTCATAGGTGCGGTTGGCGACGAAGATGGAAGCGCAGCCGTGGGCCATCAGATGCCGCGCGGCCAGTTCACTCATCTTTCCAGCGCCGACAATAAACACGTTCTTCCCTTGCAGCGTTCCAAAAATCTTCTTCGCCAACTCAACCGCGACCGACGCGATCGACACCGACGATGATCCAACCGCAGTCTCGCTGCGCACCCGCTTGGCCACGGCGAAAGCGCGGCTGAAGAGCTGGTCGAGTTGCCCGCGCACGGCGCCCACAGCACGGGCGGTGGCATAAGCTTCTTTGACTTGGCCCAAAATCTGCGCCTCGCCCACGACCATCGAATCCAGGCTCGAAGCCACGCGGAACAGATGGCGAACCGCCTCTTTCTCGCGGAATTCGTACAAATGCGAGTCGAGTTCTGCGGCGGTGAGATGAAAGTGATCGTGCAGAAATCCGCGCAAGTCCGCTGAGCCGTTCGTCGTGTGCGTCACAATCTCCACGCGATTGCAGGTGGAAATCACCATGCCCTCTTCGATCCCGGGATACGCGGTAAGATCGCGGCACGTATCCGGCAGGCGCGATTCAGGAATCGCCAGGCGCTCGCGCACTTCGAGCGGCGCGCTCTTATGATTCACGCCGATGAGTTGGAATCTCATGAGGCGGCAAACCTGTGAATCGTCGAGAAGTAGTTGGCCGCCCACGCCGCCAGCGCGGCCACGAAGGCGAAGGTCGCCAGGAACGCGGCACGCCGTCCGCGCCATCCCGAGTTCCAGCGGGTGAAGACCATGACCATGTAGACGGCCCACATCAGCACCGACAACAGGATCTTGGGGTCGAGGAAATCCACGTGGCCATACGTCGTGACCGCCACTACGGACCCGGTCAGCAGTCCCAGCGTCATGAAGGGGAAGCCCAGCAGCAGCGAGCGGTAGCCGATCTGGTCGATCACTTCGAGCGCCGGCAGGAACGAAATCAGGCTGCTGGCTTTCTTGGCCTTCAGGCGGCGCTCCTGCAACAGATAGAGCAGGCTGGCGCCAAAGCTGAGCACGAGCGCGGCATATCCAGTAAAGATCAGGATAATGTGCGCGACCAGCCATCCTTTATGCGAAACGAACTGCGTCAGCAGGACGGGTTGCTCATCTACCGCTGCCACAAAGGTCAGAAAGAACACCACCGGAAACACGACCACGCCCGGCGAAGTGGTCTTGTAAATCGCATAGATGACCATGAAGAAGGTCATCGATAAGAACGCCAGCAGCGATTCCCCGTTGTGCACCGACGCCCAGACCACCTGGCCCGAAAGGAACAGTTCAACGAGCGAGACAAAATGAAAAACCATTCCCAGGCTGGCCGCATGCAGGGCGATCCGGCTGAACAGATCACTGGTGCGAGTGAGCGCAACAAAGGCGTAGATCAGGCTGATGAAGTAGCAACCCAGCGCGAAACGCAGCCAAAGAAGAGACATAGTCCCCGTAAGTTCCGGAATCCCATGAGTCTACCCCAAATCGCGGGTCCGGTCCTTGTTCCCGTAGTACGTAGTCTATTTTCCACGCGGATTGGGGTAAGGCAAACAAAGGGGGTCACTTAAGGTTGTGATTAGGATCACAGACGGCTCGGGCGCCGACCATTTTGTCGCCCAGCCGATTATTTTGGTTTCGCAGCCGCATGCGGATTCGCAGTGCCAGTCGCGTGCGGATTGGCCATCCCGGAAGGCATCGCACCGGCCGCGTGGCTGCCGCCCATCGAGCCCATATCCCCGGGAGCGATACAGGTGATGCGTCCGCTGGAAGCAACTCGCAATTGCGACGGGCACGCGCCGCCGGTCAACGTAGGCGCGGGTCCGGCGCCTTGCGACTGCACGGTGAACAACTTGCCCTCTGCGTTACCTGCGACCCCGACTGCCATGCCGGGCATGTCGTAGGCCACGTAGAAAGGATGTTTGCTTTGGTTCGCCTGCATGGCGCAATCGGCTGCCGTCTTGGACTGGTCCGCACTGGCCTGCACGCTGAGGCGGCCGCAATCGGTGGCGCCGGATCCAGAGTACACCTGCAGCTTTTGCTGCACGGCATCCGGGGCCTTCGCTGCAGTGGACGCCGGAGCACTTGACGCGGCGGGAGTCGCCGGCTTACTGCAACCGACCAGACAACAGAGGGCAACAATCAGGACTACGAAGATCTTTTTCATGACACCGTGATTGTAAATCGTCCTGCCAACCGCAAAGAACTGGGACCACAGAGGACACAAAGTACTCGGAGGGCTTCCTCTGCGTACTCTGTGTCCTCTGTGGTTGAGGCTTTGTCAGCCGTTACTTGCCCGTAAGTTGCCGGATCAGATCCACTTCCGCTTGCCGGTATGGAGTTCCATCGGAACGCAGCACTTCGTGAAACCAGACCGGCGGCTGGTCGTGAACGTAGGGATGCTGCCACGACTCCCACGGAAAATAAGTCTGTGTTTTGCCCGCGACGAATCCCCAGTTGATGGCCCCGACCCGCTCCTGTTTCGCGATGGGCAGAATCGCGTCGAATGTGCTGCCGACGGAGCGAGCCATGTATTCGGTGCAGATCACAGGCCGATGGAATCGCCTCAGCCAGGCGACTTCGCTTTTGAAGGACTCGGGCCAGCTGTAGTTGTGAAACGTGATCACATCGGACTCGCGCAACTGAATGCGCTCAATCTCATCGGGTGCCGATTCGTCTTTGGAAGTATCGATGTCCCAGACGCCGCTGGTGAGCGGCTGGCTGGGATTCATCTCCCGCGCCCACGCAAACGCTTGGGGCAGAAGCGCAGTCACGCGGCCGATCTTGTCCGGCTCCTTCAGTTCCGACTTCGCGTAATCACCGCCACCATACGATCCAGGCTCGTTCCAGATGTCCCACCCCAGGATGCGGTCGTCTTTTGCGAACGCTCCTACAACTCCCTGCACGTACGCCTTCAGCCGCGGATACTGGCTGGAGTCGGCCAGCGCTTTCGCGCCCGGACTTTGCACCCAGCCGGAATTATGTACCCCGGGCACGGGAGCATGTTGCGGACCCAATCGCGGCAGCGGGTCCCAGCAGGAATCGAAAAGCACGAGCAACGGGCGGATGTGATGCCGCGATGCAATCGTCAAGAACTGGTCCATGCGCTTGCGAAAACCCGCGGCATCCTGCTGCCAGAGCAGGTCGTGGAGAAACACCCGCATGGTGTTCATCCCCATGGCTTCGGCCCAGCCAAGTTCCCTGTCGATCTGCGCGGGATCAAAGGTGGCCTCCTGCCACATCTCCAACTCGTTGATCGCGGACTTGGGGACGTAGTTGCTGCCCACCAGCCAGGGCTGCTGCGCGTACCAATCGTTCGCCTTCTGCTCGGACCAGCGCGCGGTCTGCGCCCACGCCGCGCTTGGGCATAGGCCCAGCACCACCAAGAATGCCGCCATGAAAATGGATTTGAATATCTTCACAGTGAGGACTCCGCTTGCAGTTATATGCTGTGATACGAGACTGATCAAGACTTCGAGTGCGGTGCAAATAAATCTTCACCCCCCAACGTTGCTTCGTATCAGGGCTTCGTATCAAGGCCCCGCTTTAGCGATGCCGCCGGATCACACGAGACCCCAAACGGCTTGAAGCCGCTGCAGCCGTGGCGAAGCAGGTCCAGCGGCTAGAGAGGTTGCGAAGGAACGCACGATTCGTATCAGGCTATGCCTTCAGGCATAGCGTAAATGCTGGCGAATCAATCACGCCTTCAGGCGCTGCGCTCGCGCGGCGTCCCTGAACGCATGCCCTGATACAGATGTTCCACTCAAACCCTACCGGTAGGCGGCCTCACTCCACACCCAGGCTGGCCAACGCTTCTTCGAGCAAACCCGTATCGATGCTCAAGCGGCGTCCGTGCCCCTTCACATCTTCGAGTTCATCAAAAGCGCGGAAGAGGCGGAGTTTGACCGCGGCGTACTGCTCGGCATCATTCAGTGGACGGGCATGAGCCTGTCTCCATGCCTCCCGTGGGCCTTCCGGGAGAAAGACACTCACAGAGTAGGTCAGCTTGCGGTCGGAAGTAACGTCGAAGACAAATTCGGTGGCGGGAGCTTCGGGATCGTCGACCAGCGCGGGACGTTTGCCAACGAAGTAGTACTGGTAGACATATCCCTGGGCACCGGTGTAGGTCTTCAGGCGGCGGACAGACGGATTCGGAGACATGCGGACATTATGGAACGCCGACCAGGCGCTTGTCGCCGCCCGTACCGTGACATGCAAAACTTCGAGATTGCCTCATCCTCGACGCAATCTCAGTCAGAACTCCTGTCAGTACCGCGCCCGCTCTTCCGGAACACGTCTCCTGACGTGCCGAACCGCGAGATTGAAATCCTAAAGAAGGCAACCTCGCCTGCGTCATGTATTGGGCCAGTTTCCCAGTCGCCGACAACACGCTCAGAAATGGGATAATCACCGATAAGGGGGCCCGGCCATCGAGATGCTGATTGGTACCTGAATAGCTGGAGTCACGCCTGTGGTCGCGCGGCGACTGAGCTAAGATACTCCAAATGTGGGGCCAATGGCGTTGGGCTTTCGCCGGACAGTAGTTGGAAATCGTGAATCATGTGCATCTGGTCGTGGTACCCAAGTTCGTGCGCAATTGTCGTCCAGTTGACGCAGGAGGCAACGGTTCTTTTCCGAATTGCGGCTTCGAACCTGACGATGCGGGCATAGAGCTTGGGACTGATGCCTATATCATCGTCGAACCGCCGCTCGAACTGACGCAAGCCGAGACCGGCGTGGCTGGCAAGATCCAGAATTCGCACACGGCCCTGGTTCGAAACGATCTGTTGCCTGCAGCATCAACGCAGGGTGCGTCATCAACACGCGGAATTAGCGCAGCTAAAAAGGCATCGGCAATCACGATACGTTCCGCGAACGATTTCGTCTCTCCAAGCTGTAACCAAAGATGCGCCATTGCCGGGCCGAGCACCATATCGGCTTCGTAGTGCTCATTCACAATCACTCCGCCGGGCAAAGAGAATAGCCGCTGAAGACCTGTAGGCTGAAACAGGATCACAAACGTCTCGACGTGCCCGTGCAACTCCAGCCGAATCCGCTGGCAAGTCTTGGCCCCAATTAGCGTAGACGGATACGGGATCTCCAAACCCGAGCCATCCGCATGATGGATCCGATATGGATCACCGAACGTGAACTCAATGCATGTCACGCTTCGCGCGGGAATCGGCCAAAACAGGACCGAGTCAGCGAGAGAAGACTCCACATGAACGTACTTCCGCACGTATCGGCTCAATCGTTGAGCGGGTTCTGCGGGGCGAAGCATCCATAGAGTGTAGCGCGGCACTAACTTCCCCGCACTCTGCGTCCGGGACCAATTCGTGCTCTCTGCTCCTGCGCCAGGGCGGGCCTGCAGCCGATCTCTCCGCGACTCGACGAGAGAACCGGCGGCTTTGACGAGACGCCAAGAGACCGCTCAGTGGCAGCATCAGCGCATGTCGCATTTTTACTATGCTACTCAGTTCGTAAGCCTTAGCATCGCTCAGGCTGTCACTGCGAGGACCAAGATGCAATTTCGCAAGATTCGTCTCGGCATCACACTGCTTTTGATGGCAGGCTGCTCCCTGAGCAAGGCGGCGGCACAATCTCTTTATACTCTGCCCGATGGGGTTCAAACACGATGGGCCAGCGCGGAGAATCCAGGAGGCGAGAAGGGCAAGGGCGCTCAGACCGACGGCGGACGAAAGGGCCTACCAGCAGTTCCGATCAAGGCGGGAGAGCAAGTCACGCTGGCGGAGATCCGTGGGTCCAGTGGCACAGTCCGTAGGATCTGGGTCACGATCAACGACCGAAGTCCTGCCATGCTCAGAGGGTTGAAGATTGAGATGTTCTGGGATGGAGCGATCAAGCCAGCGGTAAGCGCGCCGCTGGGTGACTTCTTCGGGCTCGGGCTTGGGCAGATGGTCGCTTTCCAGTCTGCGTTTTTTTCTAGCCCTGAAGGGAAAAGCTTCAACTGCTACATTCCCATGCCCTTCCGGACAGGTATGAAAATCGTGGTGACCAACGAGAGTGGTAAGGATCTCGCGCTTTTCTTCTATGACGTCGATTACACCCTGGGCGACAAACATGATGCCAGCGTTCTCTACTTTCATGCCCATTTCCGGCGTGAAAACCCTACTGAAATGCAGAAGGACTTTGAGATCCTTCCGAGGACCCTGGGGAAAGGGCGTTTCCTCGGAGCAAACCTTGGGATGCAAGGCAATCGGAAACTCTATTTTGATAAATGGTGGGGAGAGGGAGAGGTTAAAGTCTATCTCGATGGCGACCGCGAATGGCCCACCTTGGCTGGGACCGGTTCGGAAGATTACGCGGGGACTGGGTGGGCAGTACAAAAGCAATACTCCAATCTCTTCCAGGGTACGCTTGTCGCAGATAGCTCGAAAATGCGATATGCATTCTATCGGTACCACATTCCCGACCCGATCTACTTCCGCAATGATATCCGTGTCACGATTCAGCAAATCGGTCATACATTACAAACCAGTGCCGAAGACCCTCTGTACAATACCGGCGTTCCAATCTACAAGGCCGGCGTCGGCCTCGTGGAGCGAGAAAAGGGATCCTTTGGACTCTTTGAGAGACAGGACGATTGGTCGAGTTGTGCCTACTTCTACTTGGATAAGCCCGAGGACAATCTGCCACCGATACAAAAGGCCGAACTGCGGATGAAGGGGCTCGATTGGGGCGGCCCTTTCTTTGATGACGTGCGATAAGAGAAACAGACTACCCGATGACCAACGCTATGACCTGATTAACCCACTTACCCGAGAAGTAAACTTTTCCAGACTCTCCAGAAATCCTCTTGTGGGAAGTTGGAAACTCCATCTGGAGCTTGCCGATTGCGGGCGGATGACGGGCAACCCGGAGACTGCCGCAACTTAACTTGTGACATCTAACCTTGCCATCCACAGGCAAGGAGGCAGATCATCGTCAAGGCGGAGGCGGTGCACAAAGAAACGGCGGCAGAGGGCTTAACTCCTTTGTTGTCAAGATTTTGACCTCTAAACCCTTGGGGCTCAAGATTTTGCAGACCATTCTTGCAAACCCCGCGCCAATCAAGGCTTTCGGAGGGGGTGGGGGAGGGGGGTACCCCCTTGGAACTGGGATTTCCCAGAACGGAACAACTCCGCGAACGAGGTTTTGGCACCGTCTTCAGACTTTATTTTCGGGTGATTTCCACAACCTGCGGCGTCTTGAACTGGGCAAAACTCCAGCCAATTCTCAATTCAAGTTTCCGCGGCATGCAGCCGATATGTCTTCTCAGGAGAAGTTTGCATGCTGCTGCAATGGTTCTGGATGCCGCTCGGGGCGTTGACCATCCTGGTCATATACCAGCAGTGCCAAATTTACTGGATCCATCGGGCCTCCAGGAAACGCGAGGAGTTATTCCAAATCGTCACCGAGAACGCTGCCGACATGATCGCTTTGGTCGACGTAAAAGGACGGCGCCTGTACAACAGTCCGGCATACAAGAGAATCCTCGGCTATTCCGCGGCGGAACTCGGTGAGACTTCTGCTTTCGAGCAGATCCATCCCGACGATCGCTTCCAGGTGCTCGAGGCCGCTCGAGAAGCGCGCGAGACCGGAGTCGGAAAACGGCTCGAGTACCGGATCAAGCACAAAGATGGCAGCTGGCGAGTACTGGAGTCATTGGCCAGTACGATCCGCGACGCCCGCGGGGAAGTCGCGAAGCTGGTCATCGTGAATCGCGACATCACCGAGCGCAAGCGGGCGGAAATGCAGCTCGAGCACAATCTTTTTCACGATCCCCTGACTGGCCTGCCCAACCGGAGGTTGGTCCTTGACCGACTGCAGCGCGCGTTTGTGCGCACGCGGCGCGACGCTGGCCACCAATATTCCCTGTTACTCGCAAACCTCGACCACTTTAAAGTCTTCAACGAAACTATGGGAACAGGTGCGGGCGATCATGTGCTACAGGAAATCGGCCGCCGGATCGGCGCCTGTTTGCGACAAGACGACACAATCGCACGCGGTGCGAGTAATAGCTCCTCCGCGGAAGCCCTGCTGTCGCGATTGGGAGGTGATGAATTCGCGATCCTGCTCGACTCCGTCGGCGATCCCAGCGATGCCTTGCGGGTGGCAAAAAGGATTCAGGAAGCCGTGGCTGAACCCTTCTTCGTCGATTCGAAGGAGGTGCGGGCTTCAATGAGCATCGGCATTGCCCTGAGTGCTTTGGTGCACGAGAAGCCCGAGGACGTCTTGAAGGATGCCGATGTGGCCATGCGCCGCGCCAAGGCGCTGGGCGGATCGCGCTGCGAAGTCTTTGATGAAGCCATGCACACCCGCGCCGTCGGCCGGTTGCGGCTGGAAGCTGACTTGCGCGCGGCGATCGCCGAGCGCCAGTTCCGCGTTCACTACCAGCCCGTCGTGCAACTCGACACGCGCCGCATCGTGAGCCTTGAGGCGCTATTGCGCTGGGAACATCCCACGCAGGGATTGATTTCTCCATATCGGTTCATCGAGGCAGCGGAGGACTCCGGCATCCTCGTCTCCATTGGGCACTGGCTGATGCTCCAAGCCTGCCGGCAATCGCGGGAGTGGGAGGTCAATCATTTCTCCGAGCAACCCGTGAACATTACTGTGAACGTTTCGGCGCGGCAGTTTGCCGATGCACGGTTGGCGAGTGACATTCAGGACACCCTGCGACAGACGGGCGTCGATCCTGCACGGCTTCAACTGGAAATGACAGAGAGCGTTGCCGCCGCCGATCCCAAACTTACCATCACTGTGCTCTCGCACCTCAAGCACATGGGAATTGGCGTGATCCTCGACGATTTCGGCATCGGGTCTGCTTCGCTCCGTGGCCTGTGGCAGTTTCCCGTGGACGCCCTGAAGATTGACCGGTCGCTGGTCAGGGAAATGCAAACCGACCGCTCCGCCTCCGACGTGGTTGAGCTGATCATCACCCTGGCTCACAAGATGAATCTGAAACTAATCGCCGAGGGCATCGAGACCCCCAGGCAGGTTGAGCGCCTGCGCGAATTGGGATGCGAACTTGGGCAAGGCTATTACTTCTCCCAGCCCCTCGATGCGAAGGCCGCGCAGCAGTTCCTGCGCCAGCAGGTGGCTCCACCGAGCGCAAGCGGGGCAGCGTCGCGCTAGGCAGTCGCAAGTTCTTTCACTCTCTCTTTATTGAGCGGAATGGCACTTTCCGGCTAGATTCACCTCCGTGGAACCATGCTAAGATGCCAGGCAAAGCTGGATGGCCCGCTGTTTGTGCTTCCACTGCTGGATGGTTTGAGTCTCCAGTACGGCTAGCACCTTCTCCCCGAGACTTCCAAGGGCAAGCCTGCACTCGTTTGCTGTGAAAGTTCACTGCCACAGGAACTGGGGATCAGGCAAAAACTTCGTGTGTGAGGATGGCGGAAAATGAAACTGGCCGCGCTGGCGTTCTTCTTACTCCTGGGTTCATTCGCTGCTGCGCAAGATCAACTGGGTACCATCAAGGCTTCTCCGGTAAGCTGTCCGGCCAGCGGCCTGAGGGCAACTGTTTGCTACGCTCTTGACATCACTTGCCCGCAGATCCCGGATTACACGGCTTACGTCAAAGTCATCGCGCCCTCGCGCCACTCGCATGGCACGGTCATCTTCACCAGCGGCGGCGACGTAACAGCCCTTTATGAGGCCTATAAATATGGCCCGTCCACTGTCCGGGACGTAGTCAACGCGAGGTTTACGGCAGTCGAATTGACTTTTGGGCAGCCGTTCTCAACCAGTCCGGGCTGGGAGTACGACGCCGCAGGCCTGGGAGTTCGAGTAGCGAGCTGCCGCTATGCGACCGTCGTTCAGTGGGTCTATGACAACCAGACTGAAGGCGCGCCGCTGTGCGCGACCGGCAACTCCGCCGGTGGACAAATCATCGGCGAGGGGCTGGCCCACTACGGGCTGGGGAAGTTTCTGTCGTTTGCCGAAATGACAAGTGGCCCGCCCTTCAATCGCGTGGACTATGCCTGCATCAACAACGTGGCGCCCGCGGTTGAGTATTGTTCGGGAGCGGACGTCAGAATGGGAGTGGGTAAGACGAATGCGATCGACTACGTCGATCCCGCATACCCAGGGCCGTACTGCTCCACCGACTTGCAGACCCACGGCACGCAAGATCAGGAACAGTTTCTTTTCGATTCGGTGACTTCACCCGATGCGGTCCTGAGCTATCCAAATACGAAGATACGTTTTCTCTTCGGGGGCTTGGACACATCCTCTGCAATTCGGCAGGGATTGAACTACCAGTCGCGGATCGCGCAACCCACGAGCTACGGCTGCATGGCGGATGCACCGCACTCAATCCCCGACGTTCTCGACGGAGCGCAGACGATCGCATCGGATCTGATCTTCAACTGCCACAGATAAAGGCTGCGTCCGCCTTCGACCGCGCGGGACGGAGTCAGCCGGGCTTGACAGCGCCCAAGCTCGCGTTCTTATTGGCTAATGACGGAACAGCTAGCCGTGCCCTTTCCCCGGCGATTCACTTCCTATAACGATTCATGAGACGTCCAGCCTCGATTGGTTCCTCGACCACAAGAAAAATGCCTCCGCCGCCCGAAGGGGCAGCGGAGGCCGTGTAACAGCGACACCTTCAACTATTTCTTCACGTTGGGCGCTGGGGCGAAGGCATCGGCGAACGCCTTCGCGTTCGGAGTTCCCACGCCGGTAACGTTGTCCCAACCTATTTTCGTCTTCAGACTGGTGGGGTCGGTGCAGAGCGTGCCGAAGAACTCGGCAGGAGGCTCCGTTGAGCAGTCGGTTCCGAACGAGATGACAAGAGCGGTATCCTGAAATGCGGGATAGTCCCACAGCGCGCTGACGTACTTTCCTTGCGCTGTGCCGCCCAATACCTCATTCGGGGTGTACTTAGTCGTGACTGTGGCTGACTCTTGAATCGACGCGGTCACGTTGTTCTTAGCGCCAAAGGGAACGATGTCGGTAACCGCTCCCGCAGGTAGCGAATACAAATAGGGAGCGGCCTGTCCAAGAGCAACGCCCGCCTCCTGGTTCGCAATCGCCCACAATCCGGAGAACATGGGCGCGGCCACGCTCGTTCCGCCCCATACCTGCCAAACCAGTGAAGGAACCTGGCCGGGAACCGTGATGGCGATTACGGCTCCAGTGAACGGATCCGCCAGCCATGCAATGTCCGGAACCTGGCGATACTTTCCGGGCAACTTCTTCTGGAACGACGGCTTGGGGAAGCCAGCGAGGCAATTGAAGTTGGCGTCGACGGTGACGCAGTTGCTTGGACCTCCGCCGGAACCGCCGATGAATCCAAAGCTGAGGGGCGGATCGAAGACGAAACCTTCCTCCGCAAGCAAGACTTCATTGTTTCCCCAACCGGATTGCCATGCGATGGAGTTATCTGGGTTCAGCGCCAGGCTGACACCACCCACGGCCGTGGCCCAGGGCGAGTCCGCCGGAGCGCTGACGGTGGCGGGAATGCCAAAGAAGCTGAAATCACCATCGTCGCCAGAGGAGAAGTTGGTGGAGATGCCCGAGATGGAAGCAATCTCGGAAATCAGGTTCTCAGTTTCGAGAATGCTCGTCGGGGTGAACGATTCGACGGAGCCGTAGCTCCCCGAAATGACATTCGCAAGGCCATAGCTCACAGCCGTGAATTCAGCCTCGTCCACGTCAAGGAAAGTCGCCGAGGGCGGAACGATCAGATTGATATTCGCGCCGGGGGCAACAGCATGCGCCCACTCTACGTCAATGTTGATTTCCACCTGGTCGGCGGCCTGGCAGGTGCTGGCCGTCGGGATATAAGTGATAGCAAAGTTCGACGAGGTCAGCGCCGGCAGCCCGAACTGGGCTGAGAAAGCGTTGGCGTCGTTCTGAATGGTCAGCGAACCGCACCAGTCGATGATGCCGATGGTTTGGCCGGAGCCGTCGAATCCCTCGGCATACAGGCCGCTGAGATTGTAGGCAGTCTGGATCATCGGCGGGGTATAGCCGCAACCGGCGCTGGTCAGGCTTTGCAGGTTCAGGTGATTGCCTTTGTACGTGCCAATCGGGAAGGAACCGTTGTTGTTGTTGGAAAACACGTCCGTTTCCGTACCGTCGAAGCAGTTGTTGTTGAAGAAGTCGTCGGGCGTGAGGGCGCTCGCCGTCTTCAGACCGATCGCTGTGCCGGCCTTCTGTTTAGGCAGCGATGTTGGCTTGGCCATCATGGGATGCTGATACTTGCCCGTGTCCAATCCGGAAATGGACCGCACCAACGGAGCGGCAGCGCCGTCGACGTAGGGATCCCGGTCATTGGCGCGAATCACTTCGCCGCGAACCTGGTAGTTGTTCAACATGATGTGAAACGCCGTCTCCACGTCGCCTACCGTGCCCTTGGCTCTCACGAAGAAATTGCTGGGCCCGAATCTCACGACCTTTAGGTTGTGCGCTTCCAGATAGTCTCGAACTGTCTTGGCTTCCGCGGCAGTGGGCGCAAATCGCGCATCAATCTGCGCACGGGTTAGAAAGTGACGGTAGTTGGGCGAGGTGCGGTCGTAGAGTTGTCGCGCCAGTTCGTCCATCCCAGCCCGATTGTGCGGATTCAACCACACGCTGATCTCAATGGCCTTCGACGGATTCTCGGTTCCAAGGTTCTTTGCGGTTTTTACGTAGTTGGGTGTGTTGTGAGCGACGAACTGTCCGCTCGCCGCAAGCGCCGGCAGAACCGTGCTTGCAACGAATGCAGCAATGGCGACACTCAGCCAAGGGGTCCGCCGATGGCGGAGACTGGCTGTCGGGTACACTCTTTCGTTCTTCAAATCCATTACATCCTCCTGGGAAGAAGTGGAGAGCCTGGGCAGACGGATCGAAACCCTCGGGAACGATCCCCACTCAAGCCGAGTTGACTGCGGTTGGAATTGGCAACCGTGAAACCCCCGTGTGGTTGCCGGCGGAACCCCAGTTCGCCGACGTGTTGGTGAGCTTCCGGGCTCAACAACTTCAAGGTTGAATCGGCGAATGGCGGCCATGGTAGCGCGGTTCGCGCGGGATAACAACGAGGGAGCCGGCTTTATTTTCTTAGTTATCCACAGCAGATGTGCACTACTTTGCGGTCGTAGATCGACTTCGGTCAGAGCGGGCTCACCGACTGCCGTTCCCCGGAGACACAACCCTTCCATACTCCGTAGCACGACTTAGGCGGTCGAACATGCGCCAAGTTGCGAGCGAGACTTGGCTGATGGCTTCTTCGCCGTCGCGTTCGTTGCGGAGAAACGAGGTCATGACGCAAATCACGTAAGGGCGGCCTTCGACGAACACGATGCCGGAGTCATTGCGTACCGCCTCCAGCGCGCCGGGCTTGTTGGCGATCTTGAGGTCGGCGGGCAGATCGCGGGGAATCCAGGAATCTTTGTTCGTGCTTAACACTTTAAAGAAATCGGTGGTGGACTCTTTGTTCAGGACCTTGCCGTGGTAGATGGCATCGAGCAAGGTCATCATTTCACGCGGGGTGGAAATGTTCTCACGGCCTTCCTTCGCGGCCTGAAGGTCCATCATCTTGCGGCGCAGGCGTGTGCGTGAGAGGGCGAGCGAGTCGAGCATGGCGTTGACGTTCTGCATGCCAACGCGGTCAATGAGCACGTTCGTCGCGGAATTGTCGCTGACGGCAACCATCATGGTCGCCAGATCGCGCAAGGTTACCCGGGTGACGCCAGGCGTTAGTCCGCCCATGATGTCGCTATCGGGAACGAGATCGGAAGCCTGCACAGTGTATAGATCGTTGAGCTTGAGTTTGCCTTGCTCGGCCTGCAAGTAAAGATTGGCGAGAACCGTGATTTTGATGGAACTGGCCTGAGCAAATACTTCGTCTTCGCGCAGGAAGACGTGGTCACCAGTGGCGAGATCCTTGATTGCTACTCCCATGACGCCATCGAGATGCTGGTCAACCTCCTGAATACTCGACTCCAACTTCTGCCACAGAACCTTATGTTTGCCGAGCAACGGGAGTGGCGCCGCAGTCTGGGCAAAGCTGGTGGCAACAAGTAAGACGAAACAGAGGGAGCGTTTCACGGTGGGCGTCTCCTGACGGCAGGGATTGTAGCAGGACGCCAATTGGGGAGGACTAGTGTCGTCCCCCCGGGGCTCAATGCGCATTTTCTGCGCTACTGCAATCCTTCACTGTGCCAGCCCAGCTAGTGCTTCTGGAGGTGCCGGGATGTAGTCTTGCCGAAAACAGTTTCGGCAACTTCGGTGAGCTTTCCCATCACCACATCGGAACACATTCCAACCAGGAAGCCTACAGCGTAGGCGTAAAGCCTGGGATCGGTGCCGGAACTGGCTTCAAACGTTATTCCAAGAAGGCCGGCTTGGACCACTGCATAGGCCGAGACCGACAGAAATATGCCCATAAAAGGCGATGTCACCCGCCAGACAATGAGGTCGTGGCGCCAAATGTGATTGGTGATGGCGCGGACATACCACTTCATCGCGTAGATCCAGCTACCGGCAATGCCTCCGAGGGCACAGCAAAGAAACCGTTGAGCCACGTCGTGTTTCGAGAGGTCCATGCGCAACAGGATCGTCGTCACTACCACTGCGAACGACAGCACACAAGCGAGATAAATCCCTTCCCACCGGATTCGCCGCCATGCCTCTGGCGGATACGTGGTCTTCCAGTCGACTGAGCACACGACGCCAGCCATTTCCTCAGAAGTTGAAGGCGCGAGGCCCATTGGCGAAGCTAGTGATGCGGCCATAGAATCCTCCTGCTGCGGGCCGTCCTGGTGCCGCGACTGCCCGCCTGGCGGCCTCTGGGTGCGGCCACCCTACACTCGTATGGTGCGGCAGGATCCGTGAGCGTTTCAGTTTGCAGAAGGTGAATTGTGGTTCAAGCATCGAGCCCGAAACACTTCGAAGCGTCTCGCTACTGCCTTCGCTCTGGTAGCGAGTCGGCTGTGCTCGAAGGCGCGGCTCTTAGCCCGTCTGGCCGATGAGCAGCACGTAGCCGTCCGGATCCTCTATGCGAATCTCGCCCTTAGGCATGTAGTCGGGATAAGTAATCGACGACACTTTCAAACCGCTCGCCAGCAGATGTTCGCGCAATGCAATCAGATCGGGCGAGTAGAGATAGAAGAGAACGGCCTGCTGACTGGCGATGACGGGCCCGGATGCGCGGGCACACATCAACTGGGCCTGGTCACAGAACAGATAGACCCATTGCAGTGCGTCTGAGTGATCGCGCAGACTGTTGCGAACTTCCATCCCGAGCAGTTTGTAGAAGTCGACGGAGCGCTGCACGCTGGCAACATGGGCCATGGGGACTAGGGCTTGCACTTTGACGGTCAAATTGACCTCGAGTTTCGATCGTCGGCGTACGTGGCTAGGGCCAGTGAGAACCAGCGCACCCGGCGGACAGTTATCCCCACACAATCACTCTAAAGCAATCCTCAGCCATCGATCTTCGCTTCTCGCAATTGCTTTACTGCAGTCTCGGAACTGACGGGTGAATAGTAGACCTCCTTGAAGGTGTAGGAGCGCGCCTTCGAGCTTATGACGGGAAGAATCTCGATGTGCCAGTGGTAGTCGTCGTCAATGGTCTTCCAGTAGCCAAGATTCTTTGAGGGGTGGATGCTACTGGGAGAGGTGTGCAACACGAGGTGAAAGTCCTCGGTCACGGAGCGCACCCGCTGTAACGTGCGGCGCAGAAGAGCGGCCAAGTTTGTCCGCAGTCCCGGCTTGTTCAATCCAGTCCGTTCGAAAGAGGCGTCGTGATTGCGCGGCAAGATCCAGGTCTCGTAGGGGACGCGAGGAGCGTAAGGACACAGCGCAATATAGTCGCTGCGAACTTCGATGACACGCTGGGCCTGGCGCTCTTCCTGCTGGAGGATGTCGCAAAAGACACAGCGTTCCTTGCTGACAAAGTACTCGCGACCGGCGCGCAACTCGTAAAGCACGCGCCGCGGGACGAACATGGTCGCGGTGATCTGCGAGGTGGGATGGCTGAATTCCTGCCCGGCGTTCTTTCCGTAGTCCTTGAACAGGCTGACGTATTTGATGCGCGGGTCGCGCTTGAGGTCGAGAATACGTTCGGCGGCCAGGCGGAGAAAGTACGCGATCTCGTCGTCGCCGGCATTCCACAGATGCCGGTCGTGGCGCGGGTTTTCCACCAGCACTTCGTGCGCGCCGACGGAGTGCATGCAGTCATAAATGCCATCGCCGCGCCGGCCGGGTTCGCCTTCGATACGGTAGAGCGGCGTGGGGTGAACCACGGAGCGCGCCGACCATGGAACTCCGGGCGTGTTCGGCGAGGTCGCAATCACGTGCGCGGGGGTCCCTGAATCAGCGCAGAAACGGCAGGCCGACTCGGGGCGCGGTCCGGATTCGGCAGGGTCATCGCCCGTGATGACCCACGAGCGTGTAATCGGATCTTTGCGGAGTTCCACAGGAAAGGAGAACACTTGAGGTGAGCCGGCGTCAACCGCGATTTCCCACTGTAATTCCGAGCCGAGCCATGCGAAATGGCGCAGAAGGCAAGCGGCGCGCTTTGTTATAATCCGCCGAAGCCCGCCCCGATGACCGAGCCGTCCACTCCGCTGATGCGGCAGTATGCCGCCGTCAAGAAAGATCATCCCACCGCGCTCTTATTCTTTCGGTTGGGCGATTTCTATGAACTCTTTTTCGACGATGCGGTGGTGGCGGCGAAAGAACTCCAGATCACGCTGACCTCGCGCAACAAGGAGAAAGGAATCGCCATACCCATGTGCGGCGTGCCCTATCATGCGGCCGAGGGCTACATCGGGAAACTGATTCGTAAGGGCTTCAAGGTAGCCATTTGCGAGCAGATGGAGGATGCAAGCCTGGCCAAGAAGTTGGTGCGGCGGGCGGTGACGCGCGTAGTAACACCCGGAACCGCGGCGGATTCGTCGCTGGGATCGGATGAGAACAACTTTTTGGCGGCGCTGGCGCAGGTTGGAGATCGAGTGGGATTCGCGGCGCTGGATTTGTCGACAGGCGAGTTTCGCGCGACGGAGTTTTCAGGCGAAGGCGCGCTGCGGAGGGTGCAGGAGGAGTTGGAGCAACTGCGGCCGAAGGAACTGCTGTATGGATCGGCGGCACCGTTATTTGAGAATAGGAGCAGCCGCGCTTTGCTCGAACGAACGAGCGAGGCGCCCGTCGCTACGCGCGCAATGTCAGCTATGGGCCCGCAGCCCCGGGCTGCAGGGACCACTTGTACCGAGACTCCGCTCGATGACTGGATTTTCACTCCGGATCACGCGATTCCTCTGCTCGAAAACCATTTCGGTGTTTTGTCCTTGGAAGGATTCGGGTTGGCGGGGCGAACGGCGGCCGCATCCGCGGCGGGCGCGATTCTGTACTACGTGCGCTCCACGCAGCGCGGGTCGCTCGATCACGTGGATCGTATTGGTTGGTACGAGCGCCAGAACTGCCTCGTGTTGGACGTGGTCACGGTTCGCAATTTGGAGCTGATTGAGCCACTGTTTGCGGGCACGGATGCGGGCGTCACCTTGTTCCGGTCCATCGATTCTGCGGTAACGCCCATGGGCAAGCGGTTGCTGCGGGCGTGGCTGCTGCGGCCGTCGCTCGATCTGAATGAGATCCATGCCCGGCTCGACGCCGTGGAAGCAGGCGTTAAAGGTACCGTGGCGCGCGAGGAATTGCGGAGGGCTCTGGATGGCGTGCTCGACCTGGAGAGACTGCTGAGCCGGGTCACGCTGGAAACTGCGAATCCGCGGGATGTGCTGGCGCTGGCCGCATCGCTCGGGAAGATTCCGGCAATCAAGGCTGCGCTGGGACGGATGACGGCAGAGCGGCTGACGATGCTGCACACGTCGCTCGATGAGCTTGCGGACCTACGCGAGCGCATCGAGAAGACGATCGTACCGGAGCCACCTTTGAGTTTTGCCGACGGCGGCGTGATCGCGGCCGGTGTGGACGGCGACCTCGACGAACTGCGCGAACTGTCGCGCAACAGCAAGCAGGTGCTGGCGCAGATCGAGCAGCGGGAACGCGGGCGCACCAGCATTTCGTCGCTGAAAGTGAAATTCAATTCCATCTTTGGTTACTACATAGAAGTTTCGAAGCCGAACCTGAACCTCGTTCCGCCGGACTACGAACGCAAGCAGACTCTGGTCGGGGCGGAGCGGTTCACCACGCCCGAACTGAAAGAGTATGAGGCCAAGATCCTCGACGCGCAGGAGAAGATCGTTGAGATCGAGCGCCGCCTGTTTACTCAGCTGCGCACAGCGATCGCGGGCGAAGCGAAGCGGATCCGGCAGACCGCGCTGGCGCTTGCTGAGGTAGACGTGCTCGCCTCGCTGGCTCACATCGCCGCGCTGCGCAACTACTGCCGTCCGGCTTTTGCGACGCTGGCTCAAGGCAGCGAACTGGAAATCATTGAAGGCCGGCATCCGGTGATCGAGCAGCAGGAAATGGCTGGAGGCAGCGAACGTTTCGTGCCCAACGATCTGTACTTGAATGGCAACACGCATAACATCTTGCTGCTGACCGGGCCTAACATGGGAGGCAAGTCGACTTATCTCAGGCAGACGGCGTTGATCGTGATTCTGGCGCAGATGGGATCGTTTGTTCCGGCACGGTCGGCGCGGTTGAGTGTGGTCGATCGCGTGTTCACTCGCATTGGAGCGAGCGACAATCTGGCGCGCGGGCGTTCGACCTTCATGGTCGAGATGACGGAGACCGCGGCGATTCTGCATACGGCGACGGCGCGGTCTCTTATTCTGCTCGATGAGGTGGGGCGTGGTACGTCCACCTACGACGGGCTGGCAATCGCTTGGGCCGCGGTCGAGTATTTGCACGGGCGGGTGCGGGCCAAGACTCTGTTCGCGACGCACTATTTCGAATTGACCGAGCTGGCCGAGCAGCTTTCGGGGGTGAAGAACTATCACGTTTCAGTAAAAGAGACGGGCGGGGGTATCGTGTTCCTGCGGAAAGTTGAGCCCGGAGCGGCGGACCGCAGTTACGGCATCGAAGTTGCCAAGCTGGCTGGGTTGCCGAATGAAGTCGTCGTTCGGGCGCGCGAGGTGCTGGCTGAGCATGAATTCGCTGAGGCGCAGGCGACTGCGCACCTTTCGCCGGGAGCAAATCCGCCGGCGACGCAGTTGACGATCTTTACTCCGCTGTCGCAGCCGGTGCTGGATAAGCTGCGGGAAGTAGATCTGAACCGGCTGACACCGCTGGAAGCTCTGAATTTGCTGGCGGAGTTGAAGAAGGAAATCTAACCACAGAGGACACAGGGGACACGGAGGGACATCTGTCGCGAGCGTTAGGACAGCTTTTGATCGTGGGCTTCGATGGCACGAAGATGACGCCGCGGCTCAGTTCCCTGCTCACGCGGTTGCAGCCAGCGGGAGTGATCCTGTTCGCGCGAAACATCAAAAGTGCGGAGCAGACATGGCGACTACTGCGCGAATGTCAGAAGTGCGTCACCATGCCTCTATTCACTTGCGTCGATCTCGAGGGCGGAAATGTTGACCGCTTTCGCGATGTGTTCGGCCCAACGCCCGCGGCGGCGGATGTGTTCGCCACGGGTGATCGCAAGCTCTTTCGAAAGCACGGGCAAGTCATTGGCGAGAACTGCCGTGCACTCGGATTCAATGTTGACTTCGCGCCTGTGCTCGATCTTGCGTTTGAGGCGTCGCGGAACGTGATGAGTTCGCGTGCGGTGTCGGCGAATCCTCGCGAAGTGGCCTTGTACGCGCGCGAGTTTCTCACCGGGCTGCGTGCTGCCAAAATGCTGGGTTGCGGCAAGCACTATCCGGGCCTGGGTGAGGGCAAGCTCGACAGCCATCACGAACTGCCTGTGATCGAGAAGAAATTGAAGCGACTCTGGGCCGAGGATCTGGTTCCCTACCGGACGCTGCGCCAACAACTGCCGTTTGTCATGATCTCTCATGCGGCCTATCCAGCCGTCACGAGGGATCAGACTCCCGCCTCGCTTTCGAAGATCTGGATCACCGACATTCTGCGGAAGCGGATTGGCTACCGGAATCTGATTGTGTCCGATGATCTGGAGATGGGCGGAGTACTTTCGGCCGCGCCGGTTGGGAAGGCTGCGGTGGAGTTCATTCGCGCGGGTGGCGATCTCTGCTTGATCTGCCACCGCGAGGACTACATTATCGAGGCACACGAAGAGTTGACCAAAGCAGCGGAACGAGATTCGAGGTTCGGGCGACGCGTTGAGCAGTCGGCGCGTCGCGTGCTTGCTTTTAAAGCGAAGTGGGCAACGGTGCTGCTTCACAAGAGGACGCCGTCTGCCGCTACAGTCGCGCAGCTGTCGCGCAAGCTGTGGGAGTTTGAGGAACAGGTACGTCTGGAGGCTTTGAATTTGGCGGCGAAGCAACGGTCGCGCGCATGAGCGAGAAGACCATGATCGTGGCCGGGGTGATGAGTGGAACGTCCGCGGACGGGATTGATGTGGCGCTGGTGCGCATTGGCTCCGTGCAGGATTGGGGCTCGCGACGTAGGCCTGTTTCGGCTACTGGCACTCGCGCGCGGGGGCACGCGCCCCATACGATCAAGTTGCTGGGGCACGCGGAGTACTCTTACGCTCCCAAGGTCCGTGCCGCCATCCTTGCCGCGATGAACGCGCCAAACGCCAGCGTGGCGGATCTCGCCCGGCTCAATTTTCTTCTGGGCGAGTTGTATGCGGACGCGGTGCTATCTGCGGAGCGGCAATTTCGGGTGAAGGCCGATCTTGTCGGCTGCCATGGGCAGACTCTATACCACCAGGGCGAGCCCCAGATGTTTCTGGGGCGAAAAGTGGCCGCGACTTGGCAGACGGGAGAAGCCGCGGTTGTCGCTGCGCGGGTGGGCGTGCCCGTCGTTTCGGATTTTCGTCCAGCCGATATAGCAGCGGGCGGCAAGGGTGCACCGTTGGTTCCGTATCTTGACTACCTGCTTTTCCGTGACCCAAAGATCGGCCGCATTGTGCAGAACGTTGGGGGCATCGCGAACCTTACTGCGATGCCGCCGGGGGCAAGCGCAAGCCGCGTGCTGGCTTTCGACACTGGGCCAGGAAATATGGTGATCGATGCTGTCACCGAGGCGCTATTTGGCAAGCCGTTCGATCGCGGGGGGAAGATTGGCGCTTCGGGAAGGGTGATCGAGTCTGTTCTCGAGCGAATGCTGCGGCGCAAATTCTTCCGCGCAAAGCCACCGAAAACCGCCGGACGCGAGGAATTCGGCCGCGAATTCGTTCGCGCGTTTCTGCGCGACTGCGGAAGCGCACCCAAGCAGGATGCTGTCGCTACCGCCACCGCCCTGACAGCACGCTCGATTGCCGACGCCCTGAGGCGATTCGTGACACCGAGTTCGGGCGCACGCCGCGAGAACCCCTTTCGAGAAATGATTCTTTCCGGTGGTGGCAGCAGGAATGCCACATTGGTTGGCATGCTGGTTGAACGTCTCGCACCGCTCGGAGTGGGTTTGCGGTTCTCCGATGAGTTCGGTTTGCCTTCAGAGGCCAAAGAAGCTGTGGCCTTTGCCGTACTGGCGTACGAAACGTGGAACCGCCGGCCTTCCAATGTGCCGTCGGCCACGGGCGCGAAACGAGCAGCGGTGTTAGGAAAGATTTCGTATGCGTAGGGCCGCCACAGGACTTCTCGCGGTGCTCAGCCTTGTATCGATCTTCCCGGTCCTTTCCTGTTCCGCCAAGCCCGACCCCAACACGCTGGTCATGATCATCGAGTCGAGCCCGACGAATCTTGATCCGCGGGTCGGACTGGACGCACCGTCGGCGCGTATTGATGCCTTGCTCTTTGACGGCCTGCTAGCGCGTGGAGATAACTTGAACGTTGTCCCTGACCTTGCCGAGCGATGGGAGATTCCCGATCCGCTAACCTATATCTTCCACCTTCATCACGGGGTCACGTTTCATGATGGCCGCGCTCTGACTTCGCGCGACGTAAAGTGGACCCTCGACTCACTGCTGCAAGGCAAGATCCGCAGCACCAAGACCGCCAACTATCGTTTTGTGGACCGCATCGATGTGCCGGACGACTTCACCGTGATATTTCACCTGAAGGAACCGGACTCACCGTTGCTCTGGAATCTGGCGGATGCGGTCATGGGAATTGTGCCCTACGGAAGTCTGGACGAGATGACACGTCATCCGATCGGTTCGGGGCCATTCAGGTTCGTCAGCGCCGAGACCGACCGCGAGGTGGTCATCGAGCGCAACAGCGACTACTGGGGCGAGAAGGCGAAGCTGGCTCGCGTGCGTTTCGTGGTCGTGCCCGACGCGACCACGCAGGCCCTCGAACTGCGCAAAGGCAGCGGCGACATTGCGATCAACTCACTCACACCCGATACCGTGCTTACGCTGGCGCGTGAGCCCGCGCTTGCCGTCGAGCGCTCGGCCGGGACGCGGTTGGCGTATCTGGGATTCAACGTTCGCGATCCCATTTTGAAAGACGTGCGCGTGCGGCAGGCAATCGCGTACGCCCTCGACCGGCGGCCGATGATCGACTACCTGTGGCGGGGACAGGCGCAACCAGCGCGCAGTGTTTTGCCGCCGCAAAGCTGGGCATACAACGGCGATGTGCCGCCTTATGATCATGACCCCGACAAGGCTGTTCAGTTGCTCGACGCCGCGGGATATCCAGCCGTGAATGGCGTGCGCTTTCACATCACCATGAAGACGTCTACCGATGAGAATACCCGGCTGATGGTGGCGGTCATGCAGCAGCAGTTGAGGGCGGTGGGGATCGTGCTCGACATTCGCAGCTTCGAGTTCGCTACGTTCTTCTCGGACGTGACGCACGGAGCATTTCAGATGTACGGGCTACGCTGGATTGGGGGCAACGAAGACCCTGACATCTTCGAGTATGCGTTCCACTCAGCGAAGTTCCCGCCGAATGGCGCCAATCGCGCCTTCTACTCAAACCCGAAGATCGATGCGCTGATCGACAAGGCCCGTCGTGAAGTCGATCCCAACGTGCGCAAGCCCCTTTACGCCGAAGTGCAGCGCATCCTCGCCCAGGACCTGCCGTACATCAATCTGTGGTATCTCGATAATGTCCTGGTGCACACGCGCAGGGTACGCAATCTGAAGCTGAATCCCGCGGGAAACTACGATTTCCTGCGTACGGTCGAGCTGGCGCAGTGAACGGGTTGAAGATCGACGAGGGGCTTCCTGAATACCAAGTGAGCGCTCGGAACTGATGATCAGTCGATTCTCGACTAAAGAGCGGGACCTCCGCTTTTCGTAATCTTCTCAGCGTTTTCTTACTCGCCGTACCGGAGTGGGAGCATAATGCAGTTAGAACCAATCTCCGGTGAGGTAACCGTGAGAACTGCGCTCCATAAGTCGTCGATGCGCACCATCCTCTTAATGTTCTCTTCACTATTGTGCTGCGCTTTCGCAGCTGCCCAACAGGATCTGGCCACGCCAGAAGTCCCTGACAAGTTCAACCTCGACATGGAAGCTGCAGCCCGCCTGAACCCTAAACTCATGACGCAGAGCAATGCTGCTTCGGGCCGCTACGCTACCGGTCGACTCGTATTCGAACGACTGGTGGAGCAGATTCGCGCGCCAGCGGGCGTCAAGTTTACATGGCAGATGCGGATTGTCGACGACGACGAGCTCAACGCTTACTCGTCCCCGGATGGAACTATTTATGTCGAGAGCGGACTGGCACGGCTTGCCGGTCCGAGCACCGGACTGTGGGCAGCGATCCTGTCGCACGAAATCGCACACGTCCTGCGCCGCGACTGGGCCCGACGGTATCTGTACCAGAAGAATCTGGAGAATGGCGGTGGTAGCGCCATCGTGTTGGGCGATCCGAGCCTGCCTTCAGCTTCATGGGCGAGCTCAGAGAAGGCCTCCGCGGATATGGGCAGGTTTTGTCGCCAGATGGAACTGGAAGCCGACCGTGAAGGCCTGATGCTGATGGCCCGCGCGGGCTATCATCCCGACTTCGTCCCCGCGCTTCACCATCTGTTGCACGCGCGAGGCATTGGCACAAATAGGGCGACGCTTTACGCCATGCATCCGTGCTGGGAGGAGCGTGACCACGAGTTGAGCCGCGCCTATGTCGTGGCGAGCATTGAATTCGAGCGACGCTGGCCTGAGTTTTATGCCTCGCCGGGCGGGAATCCGCCGGTTGTCGTATTTGCGGAGGAGCCTACGGTCAGGAAGAACAGCTCGAAGGAATGGGAGATCCAGATTCCCATGCACTGCCAGAATCTAGCCGGAGCGGTCGAGGTCGTGCTGCACGCCGGCCCAACGCATGGAAAAATTGCACGCCTAGCGCATCTTCCGGGGTCGGATGAGGCGGGGCCTGACGACGTTCGCCAACTGACCGGTTGCACCTCGCCCAGAACTACGATCACTTTCAGCCTTGTGGATACTGCCGCGCGGCAGAAACCGGCCGCACCGTGGACCGATGTCTACGTGCTTGATGCCTGGGGCACAGTGCTCGCGCGCACCGATCTCCCTAAGCTGCCGCGCTGAGATTGAACGCTCGGCAAGAACCGCCCGCCTGAGGCGACTCTGGAGCGCGTGGTACCATCAACTTTTGCCTCTGCTGACATGCGAATTCTCTTCATCGGCGACATTTTTGGACGGCCCGGACGAGTGATTGTTAAAGATCGCCTCCCGGGGATCGTGCACGATCACGCCATCGACTTGATTATTGCCAACGGCGAGAACTCCGCGGCTGGCTTCGGCATCACTCCTGCACTGGCGGAAGAACTCTTCGAACTCAACATCGACGTGATCACGACCGGCAACCACGTCTGGGACAAGCGCGAAATCGTCGACTATTTCCAGATGGTCGAGGGCAATGGACATGGACCGGCGCGGCGGGTGCTGCGTCCTGCCAACTATCCGGCGGACATGCCAGGCCGCGGCCTCTACGAGGGCTCCAAGGCCAAAATTCCCTATGCCGTTATCAACCTGCAGGGGCGGGTCTTCATGGCGTCGAATGACGATCCCTTCCGAACGGTCGACCAGCTTCTGAAGAAGATTGAAGCCAAAGTGATTTTTGTGGATTTCCACGCCGAGGCAACGTCGGAAAAGATTTCGCTGGGATGGTACCTTGACGGTCGCGTCACCGCGGTGGTCGGCACGCACACGCACGTGCCGACGGCGGACGAACGCGTCTTGCCCAATGGAACGGCCTACGTCACCGATGTCGGCATGACCGGTCCCTACGACGGCGTGATCGGCGTGAAGAAAGAGCTGGTCGTGGGGAAGTTCCTGAGCGGAATGCCGGTGCGGTTCGAGCCCGCCACGGGGGATGTGCGGTTGTGCGCGGTAGTCATTGACTGTGACGAAACGACCGGCAAGGCCCGTGGAATTGAACGCCTGATGCTGTCTTAGAGACTTTGCTTGCAACCCCTTCCACGCCCGTGCAAGCGAGACGTAGCAAGCTACGTCTCTACGATCCGCAAACACTTTGCAAGGCGTGGCCGATTTATCGTTCTGTAAATGGTCTAACTTTCGGAATCAGGCCGTTGAGGCCGGAGGTACGAGGTCCATCGGCGTGATCCGAACTCCCAGAAAGCACGTTAAAATCAGACCAATGCGGCGGACAGCGTTTATCTTCGCGGTGGGAGTTCTGACGGCCACGCTGGCTTCGCCCGCGTTCTGCGGCGGCGACGATCCCTCCTCCGCTCCGCCAATTTCCTGTGGCAACGGAATTCCTGGGGGCGTCAACTGCATCCTCTCGAAGAAAGAGCTGAAAGAGGCTCGTACCGCCTTTGCCCGCGGCCTTAAGCTCCGGGATGACAAACACCTTGAAGAGGCCTTCACCCAGTTCGACGAAGCCACCAGGCTGATGCCGCAAAATCCCCAGTTTCGGACTGCCCGCGAACTGGTGAAAGCGCAGCTTGTGTTCAACCACGTGGAGCGCGGAAACCTCCTGCTGTTGGAAGATTCGCATACCCTCGCCGCCGGCGAGTTTCGTGCGGCGCTCAATCTCGACCCCGAAAACGCGTTCGCCCGTGAGCGCCTCGCAGAAGCCAACCGGGAACCCGTTCCAGAAGTGCCCAGAGCCCTACCCGCGCGGTTGGCGGACACCGGCGAAATCCACATCGAGCCTAAGAACGACCGGGCGACTTTCCATTTCAGCGGGCCGGCTCGCGGACTTTTCAGCGAACTCGCCATGGCCTACGGAGTTACCACCCAGTTTGACGATTCGATGCCGAACCGGGAAGTACGTTTCAACGTTGACGACGTAGATTTCTTTACCGCCCTGAAACTCGCGTGCCAGGTAAGCAAGGCGATGTGGTCGGCTCTCGACGCGCACCAGCTTCTGATCGCCGCCGACAACCCGGAGAACCACAAGCAGTTCGACCGCATGTCGCTGCGAACATTTGTACTGCCAGCGCACTCCTCGCCGCAGGAAGTGACCGAGGTGGTTACCACATTGCGCACCATGTTCGACGTGCGGTTCATTAGTTCGGGACAGACCGCGGGCGAGATCGAAGTGCGCGCCCCTCAACCCATCCTCGAGGCCTGCGCTAAGCTCTTGGCTCAGTTCAGCAACGAACGGCCGCAAGTGATGCTCGATGTCCACGTGTTCCAGATCAACCACCAGCTCACGCGCAATATTGGCGTACACGTTCCCAACACCTTCAATATGTTCAACATTCCCGCCGCGGCGCTCGCGGGGCTGGGCGGGCAGAACATCCAGGACTTGATCAACCAACTTGTCGCCTCCGGCGGCATTAACCAGGCAGGGGGCACATCGCTTGCCGGTCTACTGGCTCAACTGGGAGGGCAGCAGAATTCGATCTTCAGCCAGCCTCTGGCCACGTTCGGAGGCGGCCTCACCTTCATGGGCCTGAGCCTCGACCAACTGGTCGCGTCTCTCTCCCTCAACGAATCCTGGACGCGCAGCCTGGAACACATGACCATGCTCGCCAGCCAGGGCAACGACTCCACGTTCCATCTGGGAGAACGTTTCCCGATCCTGAATGCCAGCTACGCTCCGATCTTCAACTCTCCGCAGATTTCCCAGGTGCTGGGAAACCAGACCTATGTTCCTCCATTCCCCTCGGTCAGCTATGAGGATATTGGATTGAATATGAAGGCGAAGCCAATCATTCACGGCAACGGCGATGTCAGCCTGCAACTCGAACTGCAGGTGCGCTCGCTTACCGGGCAATCCGCCAACGGTGTGCCGGTCATCTCGAACCGGGAGTACAAGGGGAGCATCACTCTGAAAGATGGCGAACCCGCAGTGGTGGCCGGCGAAATATCGATGACCGATACGCTGTCAATGAGCGGGCTCCCGGGCCTGGGATTTCTTCCTATTCTCAATCAAGCCATGGTCAATAACAGCAAGCAATCTGACACCGACGAACTCATGATCGTCATCACCCCGCACGTGCTGATAAACACGAACCGGACGACCAGTGAGATTTGGCTGAGCGAGAAGTAGCCAAGAGGCGTCGGATCTCAGACCTCAGGCTTCGGTAAGAGACGAGTCTCGACTACTTTCCTTGTTTCGCCGCGAACTCGACTAGGCTCTTGTACACATCCGACAGGCGCGCATCGAAGCTTCCGATCTTGCGTCCATTGATGAAGATCGTCGGTGTACCAGTCACGTCCGCAGATTTTCCCAGGGCGATCGACGCATCCACCCGAGCCTTGGTCTCAGGCATGGCGGCGCAGGCGGCAATTTCGGCGCCTTTTACGCCCGCCCCGTCGGCGAGTGCTGTGAGCTTCTCGTCCGCGGTCGCGGCGGTAATGTCAGTTTGCGTCTCATAGGTCTTTGAGATGAATTTCCAGAACGCATCGTTCGAAGCGCGGCCGACGCAGTCAGCATAGGCCGCACCCTTCGCCGCCCAATTGTGCATTTCCAGCGGAAAATTCTGGAATACGAACCGCGCGCTGGGCTCGGCGGCTACCAGTGCTTCGATCGTGGGCTGCGCCGCTTTGCAGGCCGGACACTGCAGGTCGCCGAATTCGACGATCGTGACGAGTGCATCCTTGGGGCCGCGCTCCGGGCCAGTGATTCCCTTCTGCAGTAGCTTTTTCGCCGGATCAAATGGGTGAGCGCCGAACGGAATCACTTCGCCGACCAGAGCATGTTCGCCGTCGGGAGCAACGAAGAAGCGGGTCAACTGCTGGCCTTGCTGGTTCGCCAACACGACGGTTACTTCCGCCAATCCCCCGACCGGCGAAGGCTTGATGCTGGAGATCTTCCAGCTCAAATCCGCCTCGTACCCAAACTGCTGCTTAAGGAAGGCGTCAACCGTGGCTTCTGACGGAAGATTCGCGGACCCAATCTCCGCAGGCTTTTCTCCGGACTTCTCGGGGGACTTGGCTGCAGACGGCTTTGCTGTACCTGACTGGGCTGCGGCCAGACCGCCCACTAACACAACGATCAACATCGACTTCAGAAAACTGCGCATGCGCTTCCTTTCGCGTTCAGGGTCTTGGTGAGTTTCGGCAAGCGATCATTCAGGATACGTCAGACTTAGGATACTTCAAGCCTCGCACTTAGCGGCAATCGGGAAACGGCGCCCGTAGCCGAAGGCCTTGGGAGAGATCTTGAGGCCAGGAGCCGCTTGCTGACGCTTGTATTCGGCGCGGTCGACCATGCGGATGACGCACCGCACCACTTCAATGTCGAGTCCACGCTCGGACGCAATACGGTCCGCCGGATGGGAATCTTCGACGTAGTCTTCGAGTACGGCGTCCAGGATTTCGTAGGGCGGCAGGGAGTCGCTGTCTTTCTGGTCAGGCCGCAACTCGGCCGACGGCGGCTTTTCCAGAGTGGCTTGCGGAATCACAGCGCGCCGTGAATTCACGTACTGGCTCACGCGATAAACCAACGTCTTAGGAACGTCAGAAATGACCGCCAGGCCTCCCACCATGTCACCGTAGAGCGTGCAGTAGCCTACTCCCAGTTCGCTCTTGTTGCCGGTTGAGAGTACGATCGCTCCGAATTTGTTCGACAACGCCATGAGCAGGGTGCCCCGTGCCCGCGACTGGATATTCTCTTCGGTCACATCTTCTTTCTGTCCGGCAAACACGCCCTGCAACGTCTGACGGTAGGCTTCGCAGGCGGGATTGATCGAAAGCAACTCGAATCGGATGCCGAGATTTTTCGCCAAGGCACGGGCGTCGTCGATCGAACCCGGAGACGAATAAGGACCTGGCATGCCGACACCAATGACGTTTTCCGGCCCGACAGCATCTGCCGCGATGACAGCTGTCAATGCGGAATCGATGCCACCACTCAGGCCGATGATCGCCTTTTGAAATCCGCACTTGTGCATGTAATCGCGCGTACCCAGCACCAAGGCGGAGTACACGCTGGCTTCGTCCCCGGCAATCTGCTCGTGCATCTCTCCCGAAAGGGAGGCGGAATCGAAGTAAACGAGGTCTTCTTCGAAGGAGCGGCCCTGCGCGATGACCTGCCCCTCGCGATTGAGGACCAGGCTGGAGCCGTCGAACACGAGGCTGTCGTTGCCGCCGACTTGATTGACCAGCACGACGGGCACCTTGTGCTGGCGTGCGATGCTGGCCAGCATATCGCGGCGAAACTCGCGCTTGCCGATCCAGAACGGCGAGGCCGAAATATTCAGCACAAAGTTTCCGCCCGCCTGAATGAGGGATTCCACCGGATCTATGGTGTACAACTGCTTGCGCCAGAAGCGCTTGTCATTCCAAGCATCTTCACATATGGTGAGCGCCATGCGATTGCCGCAGAACGAGAACAGTTCCTGGCTCTTGGCGGGAGCGAAGTTGCGCATCTCGTCGAAAACGTCGTAGGTAGGAAGGAGCATCTTCGACTGGACGAAGGCGACCTTACCGTCCATGAGCAAGGCTGCGGAGTTCATGACTGCCTTACCCGTGTCGGAGTGGGCGGGCGTAACCAACCCGCAGATCACGGCAATTCCGCGGGTTTCCGACGCTATCCGTTCCACAGTCTCGCGGCTCCGCGCCACGAATGAAGGCTGTTCGACGAGGTCCCGTGGCGGATAGCCAGATACCGACAGTTCGGGAAACAGAATCAGTCTGGCGCCACCCTCCAGAGCCCGCAGCGAGAAATCGATGATCTTGGCGGCGTTGCCGGAGAAATCTCCGACCGTGGGATTGATTTGGCCGAGGGCAATCTTCACATCTTTAGTGTAAAGCCGGTCCTCCTGTCCTGCACAGCCGGGTTGAGACCGCTGTTGGGAAATCAGGTTCTCCAAAGTGCGCGACGAGACGATGCCGACGCAAGCTGCTACAATATCGATTTTGCACACAATTCCGGAGGTTGGATGATGCCCCTGCAATCCGACAAACAGCCGTCGATCTTCCTGCTTTTCCCTTTTACGATCCTGATCTTCACCCTGTTCCTGGTGTCCGCTGTCGCGCAGTCTGGCGGCAAGCCGCATCCCTGGATGAATCCCAGCCTCTCTCCCGACGAGCGCGCCTCGATGGTCGTTAAGGAAATGACGCTGGACGAGAAGGTCTCGCTGCTTCACGGGACGGGCATGGTGGGGCTCAGCCCGATGAGCCCGCTGGCCGTGCACTCGAACGGCGGCGCGGGATACGTGCCAGCCATTCCACGGCTGGACATTCCCGCTATCCAGATGTCGGACGCCGCGTACGGAGTGCGGAGCAGCGGCGAGAATGGCCGCTACTCGACCGCCTTGCCCGCCGATGTGGCTGGCGCCGCGAGTTGGGATCTCGATGCTGGCTATGAATACGGAGCGCTGATCGGCCGCGAATTGCGCGCTCAGGGCTACAACATGTCGCTTGGTGGCGGCATCAATCTCACTCGCGAGCCGCGCAACGGCCGCACCTTCGAGTATCTGGGCGAGGATCCCGTTCTGGCCGGGAAGATGGTCGGATCGGTGATGAAGGGTCTGCAGGCGCAGCATGTCCTCGGCGATATCAAGCATTACGCCCTCAACGATCAGGAGAGCGGTCGCAATGCGGTCAACATAAACATCGACAAGCGCGCTGCCCGCGAGAGCGACCTGCTCGCGTTTGAAATTGGATTGCAGGAATCGGATGCGGCTGCTGTGATGTGCTCTTACAACCGGCTTAACGGCGATTACGCCTGCGAGAACAAGTACCTGCTCACCGATCTCTTGAAGAAGGACTGGAAGTTCAAAGGATTTGTGCTCTCCGATTGGGGAGGCACGCATAGCGCGGAGAAGGCCTCGGCCGCCGGTCTCGATCATGAGCAGCCGGGGTGGATTTTCTATGGAGACGATTTCAAGAAGGGGGTGGAGTCTGGCAAGATTCCGGTGGCGGAACTGGATGATCATGTTCACCGGATCCTGCGGGCCATGTTCGCCACAGGGGTGATCGACGATCCGCTGCAGAAAAGCGTGGTTGACGTCGTGGGCGGGCTCGAGGTGGCGCAGAAGATTGCCGAGCAGAGCACTGTGCTGCTGAAGAATGATCACGTGCAGCTTCCGCTCGATACTTCCAAAATCCACAGCATCGCCGTAATCGGTCCACATGCTGACGTGGGAATGATCTCGGGAGGCGGATCGGCGCAGGTCGATCCTCCGGGCGGAAACGCGATCATGCCGCCGGGCAAGGGCCAGACACGATGGCTGGAGAAGATCTGGTTCCCCACTTCGCCTCTGAAGTCGATTCGAGCCAAAGCCCCGGCTGCGAACGTTCAGTTCGACTCAGGTGCGGATCCTTCGGCCGCTGCGGCTTTGGCCAAGGCCGCCGATGTGGCCATCGTTTTCGCCTACCAGTGGGAGAGCGAGGGGATGGACCTGGAGAGCCTGTCTCTTCCGGAACATCAAGATGAACTGATCGCGAAGGTCGCTGCGGCAAACCCGCACACGATCGTCGTGATTGAGAGCGGCGGTCCCGTGACGATGCCCTGGGTAGACCAGGTCAGCGCCGTTCTCGAAGCTTGGTACGCGGGCAGTCGTGGGGCCGAGGCAGTCGCGAATGTCATTTTTGGAGACGTCAACCCGAGTGCGAAGCTACCTCTCACGTTCCCCAAGAGCGAGGCCGACTTGCCGCATCCCACCGTCGTGCAGCCTCCGTCCGAGTCGATTCCGAATTACCGCTTGCCCGATGTTTGGAAGCAGATCGCCGCTGGGCTGACGGCGTTCCAGGTCACCTACAACGAAGGCGTGAAAGTCGGATACAAGTGGTACGACGCGGAAAAGAAACCAGTGTTGTTCCCCTTTGGATACGGCCTTTCCTATACAACGTATTCCTACTCGAATCTCAAGGTGACGACGGGAAAAACTCCGCGTGTGACCTTCACGGTGACCAACACGGGGAGTCGCGCCGGTGCAGAAGTCGCAGAAGTTTACGCATCCCTGCCGGCCGCAGCGGCGGAGCCTCCGAAACGGCTCGTGGGCTGGAGCAAAGTGAAACTCAATGCCGGAGAGAGCAAGGCAGTGACGGTCGACGTGGACGCGAAGTATCTCTCGATCTTCAACGTCGAGCAAAACGGGTGGCAGTTGATCCCGGGAGACTACGCCTTCATGGTCGGTGGGTCGTCGCAGAGTCTGCCACTGAAGGAGTCGGTCAACTTGAAGTAATGCGGCCGCGCGGCGTGCTAGGGCCTATCCGAGTTCCCTTGCCGCCGCCAGCACTTCTGGAATGACGCTGTCGATATCGGAGTCCTTCGTCCGATGGTTTACAACGCAAGCTCTGAGACTGAACTTGCCTCGAATCGAAGCATTTGACAGATAGACTCGCCCGCTGGCGACAACGCGCTTCAGCAGTGCGAGGTTGAAGCTGTCCAGTTCTCCGTCCGGTATCCCGCCCGTTCCTCGATGGCGGAAGCACACCGCGCTCAGTTCCACCGGCGACAGCAGTTCGAGTGCAGGTACCTGCTGAATCGCGGCGGCTAGGCGGCGAGCTTGGGCCATGTCTTTCGCGATCGACTGGCGAAACGCGGTGAATCCGTGGAAACGCAACGACAGCCATAGCTTCAGAGCTCGGAATCTACGCGACAACTCCAGCGATTCTTCGAAAAACACAAATCCTTCCACTGGATCCGCGCTGAGGGAACGCGCGTAGTCGCCGCTGTGCGCGAAAGTTGTCTGGGCTGCCTCGGACGAGCGATAGAGAAGGCAGCCGCAGTCCAAAGGCTGGTAAAGCCATTTGTGCGGATCCAGAGAAATCGAGTCCGCCAGTTCCAGCCCATCAAACCTGGTCCGATCGGCCATGGCAGCCAATGCACCATAGGCACCATCAATGTGGAACCATGCGCCATGCCGGCGGGCGATCTCTGCGATTTTTCGGAGCGGATCGATCGCGCCGGTGTTCACCGTGCCGGCCGAAGCCACCACGGCGAGCGGCGTCTTGCCCGCAGCCTCGTCACCGAGGATTCGTGCTTCGAGTTCTTCGGGAATCATGCGGAACGCGGCGTCCGTGGCAATGAGCCGCAGATTGTCCCGTCCAATTCCCAGCAGAGCCACGCTCTTGGGAATGGACATGTGGATCTCGTTGGAGGCGTAGACTACTCCGCCCGAGGCCACCCCCTTTTCGTTGGCAGATGCTTTGATCTCGCGGGCCATAGTCAGGCCCATCAGATTAGCGGAGGAACCACCTCCTGTGAGATGCCCGCGAAAACCAGGGCAGCCGATCGCTTCTGCTAGCCATTCCACGACCGTCTGCTCGATCACCGCGGCCGCTGGCCCCGAGCGCCACGCGGTCACGTTCTGGTTGATGACGCTGGCCAATAGGTCGGCCACGGCGCCGACAGGTTCGCCCGATCCCAGAACGTAGCCGAAGAAGCGCGCATTCTGCACTCGAGATAGCCGCATCACGTCCGGCAGGGCGCTCAGGGCTTCTTCTCCGATTCCCTGCTCGGGTATTGCGGTGCGGAACCGTCGGAGCGTCTCTGCTCCATCCGTTGCCGGGGAAACGACCCGAGCATCAATGTTCTCCAGATATTCCGCAGCCAGTTTCGTGACACGCTCGGCCAGACGGCGAAACTGGTCGGTGGAGATTTCAACTGGGTTCAAGGCCACTAGTCGCCGCCTGCGGGAAAGATCGTGTGTTTCGGTGCAGGCATTGGCGTTGAGCCCATCTGCTCGCGCCACAGCACACGATTCAGACGGGCGGCACCAGCCGCATCAGGACGCGAGAAATCCATCTTCGAGGATACTTTCGCGCCCGGAGCCTCGCGCTTGTTGGTTTCGTAAATCAGCCCATTCTTGAGGTTGCGATAATCAGCCTTGTAGGCCGGTTGATTTCCGGTGCCAGAGAACAACTGTCCCATCACCGGTGCGTAGGCATCATTTTGATTCATGGGCGGAAGGCCGAGCAGCATCTCCATCGTATGGATCACGTTCACTGTGGTATAGAAGCGATGCTCTACATACGGTTGAGCTGCCGATCCCGGCGAGTATTTGCTGACCACGAAAGCGATCGAGCGGTGCGCGTCAACGTGGTCGGCGCCATCCTGGGCATCATCTTCGAGGACGAAGATTGCGGTGTCATCCCAATAGGGACTGTGTGAAACAGCATCGACTACGCGCCCGAGGGCCAGGTCGTTGTCTGCGACGGAGGCCGCGGGGCGGGGCAAGTTGGGGCGCGTGCCTCCCGTGTGATCGTCGGGAAGGTACAGCAGCACGAACGACGGCAACTCAAACTCGGGCCCCTCGTGCGCGTCCCGGGCGCGAACGTACGCGCTGAATTCATTCATGAACTCGTCGGCACGGAGCTGGTCGGGATAATCCGTGTTGAAGTCCGGATAGAGCGGATCGAAGTGGTCACGCAAGACGGCCTTGGTGGGCTTCACTCCGCTGAAGAGCGGCACCGCCCACGGAAACGGACTCGGCCCGGCGTGCGGATCGCCAACGTTCGGCGGCAGCGTGTCGCCCTGTTGCATTACGGTGCGCGGACAAGTCGCCTGCTGCCCTGACGGAGTTCCCTGCTTCGGGCTCGCCGCCTTGCGTTTTTCGTTACACCACTGTGCGTTCACGAATTCGCCGTAGTCACGGTAGGTGAGGTGGTTGCGTGCGAGATTGTCCCAGAGGAATCCGGTGGATGGATCATCGATGTCAGGCTGGTTATGTTCCAGCGGATACTCATCCGCCACCTGCCCCTGGAAATCGTAGGTGCGTTCCTTGCCGCGATAGGCGATCTGCCAGGTCTTCTCGTTGTAGTCCGACGTAATTGCGGCGGTGGACCAGAGATGCCCGTCACCGGATACTTCTCCACTGTCGTAGAAATTGTCGAGCACGCCGAACTGCAGGGCGAGCTTGTGCTCGTTGGGCGTGATGTCGGAGCCGTACATGTTCAGCGAGGGATCGCCGTCGCCGACTTTCAGGTCGCCGAGGATCTGGTCGTAGGTACGGTTTTCCTTGATGACGTAGATCACGTGCTTGATGGGATTCTTGCCGCCGGCGAAGGCGATGGTTCCGGGATCGTTGTGCAGAAGATTGTCGTGCTCGACCACTTGCGTGAACTGAGGGAGCTTTTCGAGCGTGGAGGGAATGTTCAGGCGGGCGATTGATCCTCTCAGTAGCGTCGGAATATATGGATGATCGTGGTGCTTGGTCTCGTATGCTGTCTTGCCCATCTCCTTGTTCGGACGCGCGCCTTCGCCCTTGGCAGTGGCGATGAGCAGGTCGTCGCCGTGAACGGCAAGGGCGCTGGGGTACCAGTCGGTGGGGATGAAACCGCGTGCTTCTAGAACGTTGGAAGCCGCGCCTTTCGGCTGCGTTGTGTCGAACACAGCGACAGCATCCAGTGAGGAATCCGCCACGAATAGATATTTTCCGTCCGAGGACTGGGCCAATGCTGTCGGATAACCGCCGGAATGTTTTTGTGCGGGTACGATCGTTGAAAAATAGGTATCGTCATTTCTACGCGCGGTCGCGACGACGGCCACTTCGTCGACATTCGACAGTGCAACATACAGGATGCTCTCATCCGGACTCAGCAGCATGGCCGTCGGATGCGAACCAGGCGCAAGTGGATCGGCAGGCTGTTTCAGCTTGATCCAGCGAGCTACCTCCCCGCCTGACAGATCAAGTTCAACCACTTGGGAAGCGTTCCACAAACTGCACCACGCCCGCCGCCCATCGCGCGTAGCGACACACGTGTAGGGGAACGACGAAGGCACGAGATCATTCGTGCTGAGATCAAAGCTCTGTAGATTTTTTCCTGACGCGGGATCGAGCAGCACAACGTTGTCCGAAAGATCGTTGGCGACAAGCAGTTTGTCGCGGGCGCCATCGGCAATGACCGCCAGCCCGGCGGGATACGGAATTGCCGTATGCGGAGGAGCATTCAATCCGACCGCAAGTTTCTTGCCCGTTGACAGTGGCTGCGGCGCAACCCGAATAAACCGCTCAGGAGTAACCTTGCCTGCAGCGAAGCCGTAGACTGCGATGCCATTTCCCGTGTTGCCGGCCTTTGCTCCTGTTGGATCTGACAGCGAACCGACTGAGGCATAAAGATGCTTTCCGTCAGTGCTGAATGCCAGCCCGATGAAATAACTTTGATGCGACAGATCGCTCAAGCGCGCGTCAGGGTATTCGACGATTTGAGCACTCTTCAAGTCGAGTACCGAGATCGACTGGTGCGCCAGCGTCTCTTGCGTTCCGTAGCCATCATTGAGCAGCGCGGCATAACGGCCGTCCGGACTCAACACCATCGTCGCGGGAAAGCTATTCGTGCTCCCAATTCGCCCAGGTGAAGGCACGGTCAGCATTTTGCTGGTCGGCAGCATGACGGGTGGTCGGTCGCCGGTTGGGGCTTGCGGAAAAACAGCCGTGGCTTGTCCCAACAACAGAACACACAGAGAACGAAGGAGAAAACGACTCACGGTGCCTCCGCAGGACTTCATCAGAAATGAAAGAGGAGATGAGCGTAATCCAATGCGGGTCAGACGGTCAAAGGATAGCGAGCTGAACGGATAGCGAGTTGAACGATTGCAATCTCGTCCCTCACTCAAACCCGTGTCATCCTGAGCGAAGCGAAGGACCTCCGCATTTGTTGGCAGCACCAGGGCTAACGGCGAATGGATAGGTCCTTCGGCCCGCAAAGAACGCAGGCCTCAGGATGACAAGGTGTCGAGTCGCTTCTTCCGCGATTAGGCAAGGCTAGGGTGCTACAGTCCGGAAGCTCGCGACGTCGGCCGCTCCGACTCCTGGCTCTCCGATTCCTCGGGATGCACGTTGTGGCGGACGTCGGCGCCCTGCACCCAGAAGATGACATCCTCGGCGATGTTGGTGGCGTGGTCTGCAACCCGTTCCAGATTCCGCGCTACGAGCAGCGCATCCAGCGCCTGCCTCACGACGTCAGGCCGCTCGTTCATGGTCTTGACCAGTTGGATGAAGGCGTCGTCGCGCATACGGTCGATCACACTGTCCATTTCAAGCACAGCTTGTGCCAGTTCCACCTTGCCTTCGATGAAGGACTCCAGTGCCCGCCTCACCATGGCACTGACCGCCGCGCCCATGCGTGCGATGTCGACCGGTAGGTCAGCAGCAGGAAGTTCCACCATGTCCATCACGCGTTCGGCGATGTTGACCGCCTGGTCGCCGACGCGCTCAAGATCGGAGTTGATCTTGGTTACAGCCAGAATGAATCGCAGGTCGACCGCCATGGGCTGCTGCATCGCGAGCAGGTCAAACGCAGCCTCGTCGATTTCGCGTTCGGCGGTATTGATCAGACTCTCGCCTTCCAGCACCATCTGGCACCGGGTGAGGTCGCGTTCCACGTACGCCTGGCGAGAGCGATCCACCGCCTGCTCCGCCAGTCCTCCCATGCGAAGCAACCGTTGTCGCAGATCGTCAAGCCCTAGCTGAAAGCGCGTGCGCATTATCCGAACCTTCCTTGTCCAAAATCAGCCTTATCCAAATCTGCCTGTAATGTAATCTTCCGTCTTCTTGTCTGACGGCTTGGTGAAAATCTTTTCGGTCTTGTCGAACTCAATCAGCTTGCCCAGCAGGAAAAACCCCGTGAACTCAGCCACCCGCGCCGCCTGCTGCATGTTGTGCGTCACAATCACGATGGTATACCGCTCTTTGAGCTGGAAGATCAATTCCTCAATTTTTCCGGTCGAAATCGGATCGAGGGCCGAGCAGGGCTCGTCCATCAACAGAACCTCCGGTTCAACCGCCAGTGCCCGTGCAATGCACAACCGCTGCTGCTGACCGCCGGAGAGGCTAGCGCCGGATTTCTTGTGTGCGTTGTCCTTCACTTCGCTCCACAGCGCTGCCGCTTCGAGCGAACGTTCGACGATTTCGTCCAGCTTGCGCCGGTCGCGGAATCCGTTGAGCTTCAACCCTGACGCCACGTTGTCGTAAATCGACATGGTGGGAAACGGGTTCGCCTTCTGGAAGACCATGCCCACACGGCGGCGCAGTTGTGTGGGAGAGGTTCCGTTGTAGGCGTCGATTTCCCCGATGCGGACCCGGCCTTCCACCCGCGCCTCGGGAATGGTCTCGTGCATTCGGTTCAGGCAGCGAATAAACGTAGATTTCCCGCATCCCGAGGGACCGATCAGCGCTGTAGCATGATTCGCGGCCACCTTCAGATTGATGTCGTACAACGCCTGGCCCTTGCCGTACCACGCATTCAGGCTCTCGACCTGGATTCCCACGCCCATAAGTTATGCCGCTCCAAACGTGCCACGCCGCACAGCATAGCGCACGGCCGCTACGGCTGTGACAATGAGAACGATGAGCACAAACGCTCCCGCCCATGCCTGGCGGTGCCAGTCGTCATAGGGCGAATTCGCGTACACGTAGATCTGGAGGGGCAACGCTGCCGTGGCCTGGTCTATGTGCAGATTCCAGAATGTATTGCCCAACGTTGTAAAAAGGAGGGGCGCCGTCTCCCCGGCGACGCGGGCGAAGGCCAGCATGACTCCCGTAATCACCCCAGAGGTCGCGGTGCGCAGTGTAATGGAGAGCGTGGTTCGCCAGCGCGGAACGCCGAGCCCATAGGCGGCCTCGCGCAATGCCTGCGGCACCAGAAGCAGCATTTCTTCTGTAGTCCGGCTGATCGTCGGCACCATCATAATCGCGAGCGCCACGCCGCCCGCGAGTGCGGAGAAATGCCGGTGAAGAACCAGCATGGCATAAGCCGCAACACCGATCACAATCGATGGCACACCGTTGAGCACGTCAGCAGTGAAGCGAATTGCCCTGCCCATGCTGTTCCGTCCGAACTCTGCCAGGTAAATTCCCGCACCGACGCCGAAGGGCACGCCGACCAGGCTGGCGATGCCTAGGATCAGGGCCGAACCCACGATGGCGTTCGCCATGCCTCCACCCGACTCGCCGACAGGCTTCGGAGTCTGTGTCAGAAACGCCCAGTCGATGGCCCCAACGCCCCGGTAGACGAGGTAGCCGAAAATGGCAACCAACGGAGCCAGCACGAGCAGCACCGTCAGCACGGCCACGCCGGTCATGAGGTGGTCGGTAAAGCGACGCCGCAAACTGATGGGCGGCACCGAGTGGAGGGCAGTGGTCACGGTAGCCTCAGGCATTACCCCTCGCAGGCTGGCCACGCGTCACTGTCCACACCAGTAGTTGCGCCAGCGCATTCACGACAATCGTGACCAGGAATAGCGCCAACCCAATCTCGATTAGCGACGAAATGTAGACATCGCCGGTGGCCTCGCTGAACTCGTTCGCCATGACGCTCGCCATGGTGTATCCGGGAGCGAACAGCGACTTGGCAATCTGCGGGTTGTTTCCGATCACCATAGTCACGGCCATGGTCTCGCCCAGCGCACGGCCCAGTCCGAGAATGATTCCCCCCAGGATTCCGGCTCGTGCATTGCGCAGCACGCCGATGCGGATCATCTCCCACCGGGTGGCTCCCAGCGCTAGCACAGCCTCGCGCTGGTGCTGGGGCACGACCATGAGCACTTCCCGGGTGATCGACGAAACGATGGGGACAATCATGATGGCCAGGATGATCCCCGCCGCGAGCATCGAGTAACCGATAGGAGGACCATCGAATAGCGTCGTCCAGCCGAGAGTCCGCTGCAGGTAGGGTTGCACATGCTGGCCTAGAAGAGGCACAAGTACAAACATCGCCCAAAGACCGTAGATCACGCTGGGAATGGCGGCCAGCAACTCCACGAAAAACGAGAGTGGTCCGCGCAACCCTTTGGGGCACATCTCGGTGGTGAATACGGCAACGCCCACGGCCAGGGGAACCGCAATGATGAGCGCCAATAGCGAAGAAACCAGCGTCCCGTAGATGAATGGCAAGGCGCCGAAGTGCTCGTTGACCGGGTCCCAATCGCTGGCCGCGAAGAACTTGAACCCGAATGCGTGCCAAGAGAGTCTGGACCCCGATATGAGCTCGTAGACGATGACGGCCAACACAGCAAGAACGGCCAAACCGCATGCGGTCATCGCAGACTTGAAAATGCGGTCGGGCACCTCGCCCCCGGAGGCGCGCAGAAGGGGCGCTGCCGGCTGCACCGGTACGGATGTAACCTTCGTCTGTTCAACGGGTTGCGGACCGGGCATATCAGGCCGTGGTAATGCTTTGTTGGCCATTCGTGGCTACCCTAGCAGAGACTTGTTACAAAGGTGTTAAAATCGGGAAGCTTTTTCCGCCGTGGCTGGGACCATCGTTTAAATCTGAATTCAGACTAACGCTGCCGTCTGCAATATTGTGCTGTCGCGTTCACGCAGTACCGTTTTTCTCCCTTTGGGAATTGTTTATTCTTGTCTATGTCGATCACGTCAGAGCGTAGCCAGTTTGTGTTCCGGAAGGCAGAACAGGCCCTGCGGAAACTGTCGTCCGGCCAAGATGCTGAGCGGGTTCACCGCTTCCGCACCACTGTCCGTCGACTACAGACCATGCTGGAGGAACTCAGTCCCGAGCGCGACCGCAACCAGAAGAAGCTGCTGAAAATACTGGAGCGGGTTCGCAAGCGTGCGGGCAAGGTGCGGGACCTCGATGTACAACTCACCGCCTTGCGCAGTCTGAAGATTTTGCCGGAACCTCGCCGCAAAACTCGACTCACCCACGGCCTGATCGAACTTCGCTTAAAGCATGAGAACAAGCTGCGTAAGATATTGACCAGAAATGTTATCCGCGAAGTACGTAAGCGTCTGAAGCGGGCCTCCAAAGAAGCAGGTCTGGAAACTAGTCGCGATCCTCTGGCGATCGCCAGGCAAATGCTGGCGCAGGTCGAGTTCCCCGCAGGACCGCTGACCGAAGACGTGATGCATCAGTTCCGCACCGCGGTAAAGCGTGCTCGCTATGCGGCCGAATTCGCCCCCAAGTCTGCGGAAGCCTCGCAATTCATCGCCGAGCTGAAACGGCTTCAAGATGCGATTGGCAGTTGGCATGACTGGCTGACTCTAACTCGCAGCGCAGGCACTCGATTGGGCGATGTGAGCGAATCGTCACTGGTCGCGACGCTGCATAACGTAACCGGAAGCAAGTTCCGCCATGCCGTCGCGGCGCTCTTAGCTTCGCCAGCCTTTAAAGGTGTTCTCCGGCACACCAAGTCAACGGAGCAGTCACGCAAACTGAATACGCAGGCTCCCACGCGCGTCGTGCGGACCGATGTCGCCGCGTAGGTAGCGCCGCCGCCAGTCTGCTCTTTTCCCTGTTCTCTAAACTCCGGTGACGATCGTCACGCCTGCATGTAAACTGTGAGGCTCCCCCATGCCCACATTTGCCGCGGTCGATATCGGTTCGAACTCTGTCCGGCTGAAGATTGCCCGCCTGCAGGCAGGCCGATTGCGCCCGGTTCACGAAGACCGTGAAGTCACGCGTCTCGGCGAAGGCGTGTTTCGCTCCGGATTCCTCACGCCTGAGTCGATGGCGGAAACCGTGAAAGTGCTGCGCCGCTTCCATCGCGCTACCCAGCAGGTCGTGACTGACAATGTACGCGTGGTTGCTACCAGCGCCCTGCGCGATGCCCGAAATTCCCAAGCCTTTCTGGAATGGGTTCGTTCGGCTACGGGCTGGCGGGTCGAGATCATCTCCGGCGTGGAAGAGGCGCGCCTCATTCACCTGGGGCTCGTCTCCAGCCCCCGCGTGGACAGTTCAACCACGCTCATGATCGACCTAGGCGGTGGCAGTTGCGAGCTTACCGTCACGCAGGGTGGACACATTCGAGACGCGGTGAGCCTGCCCCTCGGCGCGGTCCGGTTGACGTATGAATTCCTTCGTCACGACCCCGCCCGCAAAGGCGAACTGAAGCGCCTGCGCGGATTTGTCGCGCGCGAAGTGGGGCGCATTGGCGCTCGCATCGCAGCCGCCAGAGTAAAAAACGTAATCGCAACTTCCGGAACGGCGGCGGCCCTGGCGGCCGTTGCCACCCGCCTGCGCCGCGGTGGGAGTCGCCGGCCTGTGGTCTCTCGCGCAGAGATGACGCGGATTGCGAAACGCCTGGCGCGTCTGCCGGTCGCGGAGCGCCGCAAGATCGAAGGCATTGGCCCGCGGCGCGCGGAGATCATTGTGGCGGGCGCCATGGTCTATCACGAATTGCTGGACCTCCTCCACCTTAAGGCGTTCCGCTATTCACCGCTCGGCTTGCGCGACGGCACCCTCGCACAAATGGCGGCCGACTACGATCGCAGTACGCTCTCCGGCCGGCAGATCGAATCTGAGCGCTGGGAATCCATCATGAAAGCCGTGGACCATTACCACGTTGACCGCAAGCATGCCTTGGACGTCCGCGAATCGGCCACGCTCCTGTTCTCCGCGCTGCGCTCGGTGCACCGTTTGCCTCCGGAATATCGCGAGTGGCTCTCGGCCGCGGCCATGCTCTACGAAGTGGGAGATTATGTAAACCGTACGGGCCGCCATCGCCACGCCCACTACATCATTTCGAACTCTGAAATCCTGGGCTACACGCCGCAGCAGCGGCGGATCATTGCGGCGATCGCCCGTTACCTGGGAAAATCGCGCCCCACGATGGAGGATGGCCCCATGAAACTCGTGGACACTGCGGACCGCGCCAACGTGCAAAAGGCAATTCTGTTGCTCCGTCTGGCGCGTGCCCTGAACCTGGGCCGCAGCCGTGCGGTGCAAAAAGTACGCATCGGACTGCGTTCGGCAGAAGTAAAGTTAACCTTGGTTCCGCGGCGTCGATTGGGAGTGGACTTGGAACTCTGGGCGATCGAAAAAGAATGCGCCTATTTTCGCGAGGTATTTGGACGCGAACTTTCCACCGCGGTGTCGTAAAGGGTCCGCAGCACCTTCGGCGTTACGCACCACTGCAACGTTCCGGAACTGCGCCGCATTTCCACCTTGGCGACCGCGCCCTTCTTCAGTTCCAGCGACGCCTCGCAGCCCGAGTCACTGATCACAGCCCCCAGAAACTGGCTGAGGTTGGGATTGTGGCCAACTACCATGATCGCTTCCTGGCGAGCGTATTTTTCCAGAAGCTTGCGGAAATCGGCGAGCCCAGCCCCTGGGCGCAACCCAGCGTCGATCTGCAGTTTCCCTTCGTACCCGAGCTCGTTACCGACAAGCGAGGCGGTCTGCGTGCACCGCTTAAGCGGGCTCGAAACGATCGCGTCGACCTGAGTGTCCAACGCGGCCAGGGCACGCCCGATATAACCGCATTGCTCAATGCCTTCCTTGTCGAGGGCGCGCTTCTCGTCCTTCTTCGGATTTGCAAAATGCTCGCCGGCACTCGCATGGCGCAGAAAGTAAAGAATCATTGAGGGCCTATCGTTCCTTTCCCATTAGCACCCTACGCTTGCGCAGCGGAGCCGCTGCAGGCAAGCCAGCAGGAGGCTTCCCTTCCGCGACGCTGATCAGGAAATCCTGCGAACTGAAAGCTGCAGCTCCGGTCGGCGGCTTACGGTTCCGTCTGCCTTGCAACGGCTGCCAGGCTCGGATATAGGTCGCATCGCGGAGCAACAAGCGCGCCTTGCGGTTGTCGGCCAGGTAGGCATCCAGAATCTCATGCCGCACCCGTTCCCGCAGCATCTCGTCGCGCAGCGGCACTAGCACCTCGACGCGCTCGTACAGATTGCGCGGCATCCAGTCCGCGCTTCCCATGTAGATCTCTTCTTCGCCGCCGTTCGCGAAATAGTAGATGCGGCTATGCTCGAGGAATCGCCCCACAATGCTGCGCACGCGAATGTGATCGCTGACCCCCCGCACGCCCGCACGGAGTGCGCAAATGCCACGGACAATCAAGTCGATCTCCACCCCCGCCTGGGAAGCGCGATACAGCGCCTGCACAATGTTCTTGTCGAGGAGCGCATTCATCTTCGCGATAATGCGGCCCTCCTTCCCCTGGCGCGCGTGCTCAGCTTCGCGTTCGATCAGCGCGATACATTTTTCTGCTAGATCGAGCGGAGCTACCAGAAGCGGGTCGTAGCTGGGGTTCTCGGCGTACGCGGTCAGGAAGCTGAACACATCATGCACCGCACGTGTAACTTCCGGATTCGCCGTGAACAGACTGAGGTCGGTGTAAATCCGAGCCGTCGTAGTGTTGTAGTTCCCGGTACCAATGTGCGCATAACTGCGGGTCACGCCATCCGGATCGCGCCGCACCAACAGCGACAGCTTGCAGTGAGTCTTCAACCCAACCAACCCGTGGAAGACCTGCACACCCGCGTCTTCCAGATCGCGGGCCCAGCGGATGTTCGAGGCCTCATCGAAACGAGCCTTGAGTTCGACAACGGCCGTGACTTCCTTGCGGGACGCGGCGTCCATGAGAGAAGGCACAATCAGGGAATGTTCGCTAGTACGGTAGAGAGTCTGTTTGATGGAAAGGACACGCTCGTCCGCGGCCGCGGACTCAATAAACGAAACCACGGCATCATAAGAGTCGTACGGGTGATGCAGCAGGATGTCGTGCCCGCGCAACTCCTCGAACAAGTCCTTCGACTTCGAGGTCAACCGCAGTTCGCGCGGCGAAAAAATGCGGTACTTGAGGTCCGGCCGCTTCACTTGCTCGTAGACATTGAACAGGCGTGAAAGGTTAACCGGCCCGTTGACCGGAAACACCTGCCAGGGATCAAGCTCGAAGACCGTACGTAACCGGTCAATAATCTCCGGATCGGCATCGGCTTCAATCTCCATGCGCACGGCGTCGCCCTTGCGCCGGTTATGCAACTCGGCGCGGACCGACTCCAGCAGGCTGCGCGCCTCCTCTTCTGCCAGATAGAGGTTGCTGTTGCGCGTCACTCGGAAGGGCGCCGACGAAACAATGTCATAGCCGTGATACATCCGTACGGCGTGATGCGCGACCAGATCCGCCAGGAATATGAAGTCGGCAGTGCCCTCCGAAGGCAGCCTCACGAGCCGGGGCAAGGCTCGCGGGACCGATACGACGCCGGTGTAGGTCAGCGCCGAGCGCCGGCGCCGCCGCAACAGAAAACCCACGCACAGCGCCTTATTGATGACCCGTGGAAAGGGATGGGCCGGATCGACAGTCACTGGCGTAAGAAGAGGATCCAATTCCTTTTCGCAGTATTCGTCGACGAAGCGCAGCGCGTCGGAGTCCAACTCGTGCAAGCCCAGCACGCGAATTCCGTTCTCCGAGAGCGCCGGACGCAACCGCGCATTCCAGCAGTCATACTGGTCGTCGACGAATTCGTGGGTCAACTTGTTCAGCAGATCGCGTTTTTCAGTCAAGGTCAGGCCATCGGGACCGGCCTCGTTGTATCCATCCTCGATCTGCTGCACCATGGCAGCCACGCGCACTTCGAAGAATTCGTCCAGGTTGCTCGCCGAAATCGACAGAAACTTCAACCGCTCCAGAAGCGGGTTGCCCTCATCCTCGGCCTCTTCGAGCACACGCCGGTTGAACGCGAGCCAGGAAGTGTCGCGATTGAGGTAGTACTGTGGATTGTCGAGCGAAATACGAGCCATGAAAGGCGCACGCTTACTGCATCATTCGTGTGATTTGTTCTGGTCGATCAGAGACTTCTTGGTGATGCTCCACTGCATTTCGGTGCCGTCGGGGCGCTGCAGGTATAAGTGATGCTTCTCGACCCTGCACTGAACGGTCTCTCCGACTCTCCACGCCTCCGGCAACTCCTCCCCCGCGCGACGCGGAGTGTACTCTGCCAGATAGGCCGTCTCCCTTAGCTCCACGGAGACCTCAAAGTAAGGCACAGCCGTTGTGACGGGCGTATTAACCAAGTACATATCAACCTTCTCCCTCGTCTTCTGCTGAAGGTCAACGATCCTCGCTGCGGCGTACGACCGCTCTGCTCCATACCCCCGTATAAGCGAGAACACCAACACTAAGGCGAGCACGAAGCCGGTCAGTGCCTTCCGAGGAAGCATATCGGGACCCTCAGTATAAAGCATCCAACCGCACGCCGCAGGACATCGACTCAAGCCAGACACTTCCGCTGCGGCGAGACGGAAAAACCGGCACCCGGATAGCGTTTCGTCCAAGTGCCGGTGGATATCACTCGTTCAGGCTACGTTGCGCCAGGCTCCGGCTGTAAACTATGGCAGGTAATAACGGAACGACGTGAAGATCATGCCGTCCAGTCCGTGCGGCTCCCCGCCTACACCTGACCACGTGTTGCGATCGACGTACGAGAACTGCGGTCCCCACTGCACTCGGCCCCGGTTTACCTTTTCCTTCGAGCCATCGTACAGCTTGAACCAGAACCCCGCGGTTCCCTCCACGAGGAAGCGTGTGTCGGCGGTGCAATTGGCCAAACCGCCGGCCGCAAAACCTCCCGCACCCGGCTGAATCTCGGTGTAGCATCCCGAGTTGGCGAAGTTCGGAGAACCGTACCCCACATATTTATTGGTAAACGGATCAAAGCCAGCCGCACGGCTGGCATACTCAGCTCCTACGTTGAAGTAGACATCAACCTTCCGTGCGTGCCACTCGAGAGTAGTCAGGCCCTGATAGCTCTTGACCAGATCCAGCGTTCCGTCTGCACGAACCGACGCGTCGGGGAGCCCGCCGGATCCGTAGCGACCCACTCCGCTGCCCCCGAAGCCATGCAACCCGAAGTCGAGGCGCTTGTTCATGAACGACCACCGGACATTAGCACCAATGCCGCCGCCGTTCTTGGAACTGTTGAAGGCTCCGGATGCGTTCGGCGTAGTGTCCGCGCCCGCCGGTCCGCAGGGGAAGGTCGCCGACGCCTCGCCGCAAGGAAAGACGCGATCGCGGAAACGGCTGTACACTCCGAAGATTTCGTAGTGTCCGAAGCCGGGCTCAAACACGAGCTTGGCTACAATGTCGGGCGATGGGTTGAATGAGTAATTGGCGTTGAGGTTGTAGAGCCCGCCGCCTGTTCCGACCGAACCCACTAAGAAATTGTTGCCGTTGTTGTGAGTGGTGACGGTAGCCTGCGGGTTCTCCATCGAGACCGCCAACCAGGCCTTGTTGCCGAATTTCTTCGCCACGCGCAGCCCATACTGACGTGCCCAGCTGAAACCAACGTTATACTGCGCGTCGATGGTCATGGGCAGCGCTTCTGTGCGGTTGTCCACGCCGTGTTTGGTCTCTGTGACCAGGCTCCACATCTGCCCGCCGGTGAAGCTCCACCCGTTGTCAAAGGCTGCCTGACCCCACACCTGACGCTGCCGCATCGTGTAGCTGTTGCTCTGGTTGTTGTTGGAGGTCACGCCCGCGGAGAGGAAGTCAGCTTCCACATAGCCCGTCACCTTCGCGCTCTTCAACCGGCCTTCCGCGAGCATAGACACGCGCGACTGGCGGCCAGAACCGAAGAATTCTGACATGGTGCTGGCTGATGCGCCAGGCATGGTGATGCTGTTGAATGGCGTGTTGATATCCGAACCCAGCGCCCGCGAGCGGCGCACAAATTCGGCCGCCAGGAAACCGCCCGGTGTGATCGTGATCCCTTTCACATGGAGCGCCGTGGGAGGATCCGAAATGCTCTTCTGCGTCTCCTGCAGCGTCATGACGGTGTTAGCCATCCCGCTCTTCAGGTCGGTCACGTCGCTTTTCAGCACGGTGACCGTTTCCTGTTGCTGCGCAGCTTGAGCCTGCGCCGCGTCCGCTTTGCCCGCAGCATCGCTGGCGGCGGTCTGGGCCTGCTGTACGGTCTGATCCTTGTGGCGCAACTCATCGCGCAGTTCCTGAATCTGTTGCTGCTGCTGCGCCAGAGCAGCTTGCTGGGACGCAATCGCGTCCTTCAGCGACTGTACGTCTGCCGCCGTCAGCGCCGCAGCCTTCTTAGGTTTGGTCGCGGTGCTGGTTTGCCCGACCAGCGCCGTCGCCAGAAACAGAATTGCACACACCTTCCACGCAGCCTTCATCATCACTCTCCTTTTTTCCTACGGTGAATGGAAACACCCCGTGCTCGCGGGTTTACTTGACCAGCTTGATTGTGTCTTTCTCTTTCGCCGCCACGGTATCCGGCAGAGACGCGTAAGCCAACGCAGATGTCATTTTCTGGCCGTCCGTGACCATCCAGTTCAGAAAGTCGGCCAGGATCTTACCCTTCGCTGCGTCCTTCGATTGCGCCGGAATCAGAAGCCACGTGAAACTCGAAATCGGATAGGCGTCCTTCCCTGGAGCATTGGTGATGGAGACGCGGAAATCTGCGGGCATTTTCGGAGCTGAAGCCGCAGCCGCAGATACGCCTTCCAGCGTCGCTTTCACGAACACGCCGGCGGAGTTTCTCACGCTGCCGTACGGGATGTTGTTTTGCACGGCATAGATCAGCTCAACGTAGCCGATGGAGCCCGGCAGTTGCCGAATCGACCCGGACACCCCTTCGTTGCCTTTTGCACCGAGCCCTTTGGGCCACTTCACCGAAGTGTTGGCGCCCACTTGGCTCTTCCAATCAGGGCTGACTTTGGAAAGGTAGTCAGTCCAGATGAACGTCGTCCCACTGCCGTCGGAACGGTGGACAACCACAATCTCCTGATTGGGGAACTTCACGCCCGGATTGTCCTTGGCGATGGCCGCGTCATTCCAGTTCGAAATCCTACCCAGAAAAATTCCGGCCAGGACTTCTGGAGTGAACTTCACTTCGCCGGTCACACCCGGGATGTTGTAGGCAGGCACGTCGGCGCCCAGAACCGTCGGAAGGTTGAGTACCTTGGTCTTGAGCTTGGTGCTGGCTTCTTTAAGCTGATCGTCGGTCATGGGCATGTCGCTGGCGCCAAACTCGACCGTTGCTTCCGTTACCTGGCGGATTCCGCCGCCGCTTCCGATGGACTGATAGTTGATTTGAACCTCGGGATGGATCTTATGGTATTCGCTGAACCACTTCGAGTAAATCGGATAGGGGAACGTCGCGCCGGCTCCGTTCAGCGTAGTCTGCCCCACGGCCGACAGGGTCAAGAGGCCGCACACCAACAGCAGGACGATTTTGCGCATCACCAGGTAATTCCTCCTTAGGTATCGATGTCCTCGTTCTATCGGCGCGGTGTTACAGGAGGGTTACAAACGGGTGAATTTCTGATGAATGAACCGCGGAAAGAATGGCTTTGTCAGTGGAAAAACAGTTCGAGGACGAAGGCCTTTTGCGGCGCCCTCAGTGGCCTGCCAAGCGCGCAATCTCACGCGGAAACAGCGTATTGCCAGGGAACTCGCTGCGCAACCCGGTAAGCAGCTGCAGAGCTTTCGGCTTATCTTTCTCCCGGACGTAAGCGATCGCCAACAAAATTCGCGCAAATGGCGCGAGGTAATGCCCATGCTCGGCCGTCGTTTGCAAGTCGGCAATGCCGCCCTGCTTGTCGGCGGGCAAGCCTCCCATGCGAAGGATCCAGCGCACCGGAGCTGCCATGCTGCCAATGATGTACTTGCTGAAGCCGGTTGCCAGCAACGCGTCGTAGCAATCGTGACAAACTGCCAGCAACTGCTGCGCCGAGGCGGAGGCTTTCTTCGTGAAGTGCAGAGAGGCCAGGTTCCGCTTTTCGATGAGCGCCGCGTAGTCGGCTTGCAGGCCTGATGACAAGGTCAGGGCAAAGAGCGCATCGCGATCTTTGGGATCTTTTGCCAGCCGAGCATGCGCCAAGGTTTCCGCCCGCCCGATCGCGACCTGGAACCGTTCTCGGAGTGCCGGATCGGCCTTCAGTTTTGGCCGATCTGTGAATGCGTCGTCATTCTCGTAGAACTGCGCCTCCAACACTCCCAATCGGTTGAACTCCGAAAACAAGAAGCCCGCCGCTTCGCTGACCGGGCCCACCGGATCATCGGGATGCTGCGTTTGCCACGCTGCAAAATCCTTCTGTGCCCCCACGAAATCGAGATTGTAGAGGCCGGAGAACCCGTGATCGAGCGGCGAAGCTAGGGCTACTCTGGGGAGATCCTCGGCTCCCGCCATGACGCACACAGCGCAACAGGCGCACAGGACTGTTACTATGCTCCACACCCGCGAATCTAATGTTTTGGCCATGCTTTCGCGCTCGTGTGGTCTATGATCGTTGATCTGAGCTTGGTTGCCATTTACATCTCTGGTCCACTTACTTTTGATGACGCCTGCCGCAGAAGTGACAGTCTCGCCTTGTAAAACATTTGTCAATTGCGCCGCGGACGTATCTTCGGCTCGAGGGCAGAGTCTTCTATGAGTGATTCCCCGATAGGCTATGCCCCAGGTTGGCCGGGCATTCCGCCGCGCTGGACATCGAGCGCCAAAACCGGCGCCGGCACGGCACTCAACCAGCACAGCAAAGTCTGGTTCACGCTGAGTCACGGAATCCTCAACGAAGTCTACTTTCCTCGTGTCGACCAGGCCTGCACCCGCGACCTGGGATTCATCGTCACCAACGGTCGCGATTTCTTCTCCGAAGAGAAACGCCACTGCACCTTCGAGAACCGTCCGTTCGAGCCGGGGATTCCCGCCTTCGAACTGACCAACACCGATAACAGCGGGCGCTACCGCATTCACAAGGAAGTCCTGACCGATCCGTATCGCAACGTCGTTCTGCAGAAGATCCGGTTCGAACCGCTGCAAGGGCAACTTTCCGACTACCACCTCTATGCCGTGCTCTCGCCCCATCTAGCCAACTGCGGATACGGCAATACCGGCTGGATCGGCGACTACAAGGGCTTCCCCATGTTCTTCGCCCAGCGCGACGGCGCTACTCTGTCATTGGCAGCCTCTGCGCCGTGGAAGAAGATGTCCGTCGGATTCGTTGGCGCATCCGATGGTTGGCAGGATCTCTCTCAGCATTTTCAGATGGAGTGGGACTACACCCACGCCGAAAACGGCAACATTGCCTTCACCGGAGAAGTCGATCTCGCCGCTTGCAACGGTGAGTTCGTGCTGGCGCTCGGCTTTGGTTCCATTTGGACTGAGGCGGGACAGCAGGCTCGCTCCACGTTGTTCGAGGACTACACAGAGACTCGCCAACACTACGTCTCGCAGTGGCGCAACTGGCAGACCAAACTGCTCAACCTCGACGAACCCAAACGGCAGTACGATCTTTACCGTTCCTCGACGGCAGTGCTGCGCACCCACGAGTCCAAGGATTTTCTCGGTGGCATCATCGCCAGCCTCTCGATACCCTGGGGCTTCAACAAGGGCGACGAAGACCTCGGCGGGTACCATCTTGTGTGGCCGCGCGATCTGGTCGAAACCGCTGGCGCGCTCCTGGCCGCCGGAGCCGTTACCGACTCTGTCCGCGTGCTTCGCTACCTCGAAGCTACGCAGGAGGCTGCGGGCAACTGGGCACAGAATCTTTGGCTCGACGGACGTCCTTACTGGAGCGGCATTCAGATGGACGAAACCGCGTTCCCCATCCTGCTTGTCGATCTCCTGAGGCGCGAGGCCCCCGAACCGCTGGGAAGGCTGGACCGCTGGTGGCCCATGGTACGCAACGCCGCCAGTTTCATTGTGAGGAACGGTCCCGTAACCCAGCAGGATCGCTGGGAAGAAGATGGAGGCTATTCCCCATTCACGCTCGCGGCTGAGATTTCAGCGCTGCTGGCCGCGGCCGATATCGCCGATCTCACCGGACACGCCGAACAAGCCCAGACCATGCGCGATACGGCCGACGCCTGGAACGACAATATCGAGCGCTGGGTCTACGCCACCGGGGGCGATCTGGCGCAGCAACTCGGTATTGATGGCTATTACGTGCGCATCGCCCCGCCCGACACGGACGGCGCGGCGTCGCCCACGCAAGGATTCGTCCCAATCAAGAATCGTCCGCCGGGGCAGGATGACGAGCGCGCCTATCACATCATCAGTCCCGACGCGCTGGCGCTGGTGCGTTTCGGACTGCGCGCGCCCGATGATCCGCGCATTCTGAATACGCTGCGCGCCATCGACGCGCTGCTCGCCGTTGAGTTGCCCCAGGGCCCGTGCTGGTATCGCTACAACGGCGATGGCTACGGCGAACACAAAGACGGCTCCGCCTTCGATGGCACTGGCATCGGTCGCGCCTGGCCCTTGCTCGCAGGCGAGCGTGCCCACTACGCGCTCGCCGCTGGGCACCCCGATGAAGCCGAGGCTCTGCTCACTGTCATCGAGAATTCCACCACTGGACAAAGCCGACTGCTGCCTGAACAGGTCTGGGACGCGGCCGACATTCCCGCTCTAGAGCTGTTCCGCGGAAAGCCCACCGGTTCAGCCTGCCCGCTGGTCTGGGCTCATTCCGAGTACATCAAGCTCCGCCGTTCGATTCGAGACGGCAAGGTTTTCGACCAGCCACCACAGACCGTAAAACGCTATTTGATTGAGAAACATGTACGGCAAATCTTCGGCTGGAGGTTTAATAACAAAACGCGCTCCATCCCACGCAACAAGACGCTGCGCATCGTGTTGCTCTCACCCGGCCGTGTGCACTGGAGCATTGACGGATGGGCGACCTCGCACGATACCGACACGCGCGACACCGGACTCGGCATCTACACCCTCGACTTGCCCACTGACTCGCTGCCGGTTGGAGGCCAGGCCATATTCACTTTCTACTGGCCCAAGGAGGATCGGTGGGAAGGCACGGACTATAGAGTCACGGTGTCCTGAGTTGGGCTAGTCTGATTGGCTGAGGCTGCGGAGGAACAGGAAACTAATCGTCTGCGCTGGTGTAGCACAGCTCTACCACCGTGCAATCGTCGCTCAGTGGATTTCCTGCACAGAAATCCGACACGGCCGAAAAAATCCCTTCCAGAGTCGGGGACTTGCACGCAGCCGCTTCCAACCGCGAGTCTTCGAAAAAATCTCCCATGGCGTTCTCCGCTTCCGTGACGCCGTCAGTCACTAGAATGAAGCGGTCGCCGGATTTCATCTGACAGCTCGCGCTTTCAAAAGTCGCATCCGCCAGCAATCCCACCGGTACATTCCCGTGCGGAGGTCGCATCACCTCTCCGGCGCACACCAGCAGCGGAGGAACGTGGCCGCAATTCACATATTCAAGCTCGCCATCGCGGCGCAGGCGCACCAGCAGCACGGTAGCGTATTTTTCGCCAACGAGTTTCTCGGTGAAGAACCGGTTGACCGCCGACACTACATCGAGCAACGGCGCCCCCGCGCTCAGGTGTGAATAGATCATGCCCTGCAGCGTGGAAGCCAGCAAAGCCGCTGAAACTCCCTTGCCGCTGACATCGGCCAGCACCACCGCGAGACCTTCTTTGGTGTTCACTGCGTCGAAGAAGTCTCCCCCGATCTCTTTACAAGACAGGTTCTTGCCTCGCAGCCGTGCAAAGGGCACTTCCGGGATCTTCACCTGCATCAGCCGTTGCTGAATGCTGGCCGCGATGCTCAGTTCTTGCTGGTAGCGGCGGGCTTCTTCCTCCGCCTGCACCAGGCGTGCGTTCTCGATGAGCGACGCCGCTTCGGTCGCGATCACGTGCAGAATATCGTGGCCTACTCCGCCAATGTCGCGCGAAGCGAAGCGCGAATCGACGTACAAGACTCCCATCGCCTCCGCGGAATTCGGCGCCGGTACCGGCGTTTGGGCATCCCGCGTCGCTTGCACCTGCATCTTGCGCAACGGAATGCAGACCACGGTCCGCAGATCGTAGGCCACAATGCTTTGCCGGCCCGCAAGATCAAGCGACTGGCTGGTGTCGGTCAACAGAAACTCGGAGTTCGACCGCATGGATTCTTCCAGAATCGAATGCGAAATCGTCTTGTCGTCCAGCAACGGCTCTTTCTTGGAGTTGCGGCCGGCCATCAGCCGGAGCTTCCCTTCCTCGTCCTTGAGAAAAACGTAGCCGCGTTCGGCTCGCGTCAGTTGCAGCGTCACGTCGAGCATCGTTATCAGAATCTCGTCCAGTACGCCGGCCGTATTCAGTTTGCGTGCGGCTTCCAGGAAAAGCGTGAGCTTTTCGAGGTCGGTCGCTTCCTGCTTGATTTGAATGCCGGAGATCTGGCTGAGAAATTCGCGCGCCGTATTAGAAGTGGCATGCGCCGGGTTGAACAGGATATAGGCGGAATCGCGCGCGCCAAACTCCAGACGGTCGCCCCGCTCGAGTTTCTGGCGCTGGATCCGCTCGCCATTCACGAACGTGCCGTGCTTGCTGCCCAAATCGACCAGGAAGAAATCCTGCCCCTCCTGCATGATCTGCGCATGATCCCGCGAGACGCGTGGGTCGGCAATCACCAGATCCTTGTCCACCTTCCGCCCCACGTTGAACGGGATGTGGTTCAGGATAATGTTCTTCTGCTCACTCCCCTGCACGAACACGAGGGCGGGAAACACCCCGGAGCCGGAGCCGTGATGACTGATGCTATTCAGGGTCATGGATGGCAATTCGCCGCGCCGTTCGCCGTGCTTGGCGCTGAAAAGCCGCGGCCCCCGCCGCGGCAAGCCTTGCTTCAACAGACTACTCTGCTGCTGTGTTGTCTCGCAAGTTGCGCGCCGCATTCATCCATGCATCCAGCAGTGCCAATCCGAAGATGAACACGGGCAGCACAAAGTTGGAATAAAACGGCATCGGCCAGACGCGCTGCCTGAGATCCGGAGTCAGCCGGAGATAGGCTGCACTCAGCCCCAGAGTTGCGATCCAAGGCCAGGCAAACAGCACGGCACCGACGGCACGGGCCAGTCGAACTGCCGGCAGGATTGGCTCGCTGGAAATCTCGCCGCACACCAGCGCTAGAATCGCCGGCGCCAGCAGCACCTGATTGTAGGGCGCGAACATCGGAACGATGACGACCGTCAGCGCCAACACAAGGCCAATCGCTCGTCCAAAGGCGGCACTGGATGCGGGTTCTTTGCGAGCCTGCCAGACGCAAAGAGCGCAGGCCAGCAGGCTCATCGCCTCGAGAATTCGGCCCACGATAGAACCAAAGAGCACGACCAGCACCGACTGATTCTGCGTGTACCGGTGATATTGCCCGATCGCTTCAACGAACATCCGCAGCCAACCGGGCAACACCAGTTCCGCTCCGACCAGCAGCAGGAGCATGACCAGGCCGAACCCAAAAACGAAGCCCCGCCGCGAGCGCCACTCGCTGCCCGACCACAGCAGCAGCCACAGTACCACCGGCCACGCCAGTTGCGGCTTGATGGTCGCGAGCGCCAGCAGTGCGCCTGCGCAAAAAAACCAACCGCCTGCCAGGCATGCGCCACACCCAGCAAGCAATCCCGCCACCAGCAAACTCAGCTGTTGCAGCTTGATTCCTTGCACCATGGGCAGCCAACCCACGATCAGGGCGATCAGAATCACCTTGGTGCCGCACGTCGCCTTCCAGCGGAGAACGTGAAGCCAAAGCAAGACGCTCCCCGCCGCGAGACCGATCAACAGCCATCGAAACCCGATCTGCACTGCATCGAACGGGAGACCGATGGTTGGCGCCAGCAGAAATACCACATACGCGGGATAAGCGAAGCCCTGCTGATCTTTGGGATCGTCCGGCCGGGCTGGATCGAGCGCCCGGCCGTAATATCCCCGCTGAATCTCGCGCGTGATCTCGGCGCTGTAAGGATTGCGCCCGTGCCGCAGCAGTTCGCGCGCTCCGAGCCATCGCGGGTAGAGATCAGACAGATTGCCCCGCGGCCGGTTGTGCACCGTGGCATCGGCAATCTGCTGCGCCCTCAGAATCCGATTGACGTAGAACCACGTACTCGCTGAGGCCAGGACGGCCAGGGCAAGTGCGACGACGAACGGTGGGCGCTTCAGCAAAGCAGCGTTCTTTCCTTTCGGCCGGGCGTGTTCAGCCCGGTTGCACCAACTCGGTCCCAGTGAATTCGCTTCATGTTACAACTGTGTGGGCACAATCCATTTCATGCGATGGCGCATCGCAGTCTCGGCCGCAATCGGCTTCGCGAGTGGTGCATTCTGCTGGTTCCTGATGAAACATTTCCATCAGGATGCCGCCGACTTCCGCTGGGCCCTTCATCTCGCGCATCGCCTGCTGGCCCGGCAGAATCCCTACGATACGCCGCTGGAACAGTATCCGCTCACCGCGGCGCTGTTCGCCCTGCCCTTCGTGCGTCTTCAACCGGAACTCGCCGCCGGATTCTTCTGGGGTATCAGCTCTTCCCTGCTCGCATTCGGTTTGACCCGTCATGGCTATACCCGGCTACTGGTCTTCCTCGCCTACCCATATTGGGCCGGAATCCTGACCGTGCAATGGTCTCCGATCATAGCTGCCAGCGCGTTCTTCCCGCTGCTTCTGCCCGTGACCATGGCCAAACCGCAAGTCGGACTGCCGGTGTTCCTGACCAGAGTCAGCCGTCGCGGCCTCTGGGCGTGCGCGGCGCTTGGTGCGTTGAGCCTCGCTGTGATGCCGACGTGGCCTTTGCTGTGGTGGAAGCAGACCGGAAATTACGAGCACTTCTTTCCCCTCCTCGTTCTTCCGGGACCGCTGCTCCTCCTCGCACTGCTCCGCTACCGCGATCGCGATGCACTGTTTCTGCTCTCGTCCGCGATCATGCCGCAACGCTGGTTCTTTGACAGCTTCATCCTTTGGCTCATTCCCCAGTCGCGCCGCGAAATTATCTGGACTGTGTTTTTCAGTTGGGGAGCGGGGATTTGGCGCTGGTACCACATTCCCCACAGCTTCATCGAAGTCGGACGCTGGACTGTGATCTTGTTCTATCTGCCGATGCTGGTCGTGGTGCTGCTGCGAAAGCAACCGCTCGACCTAGAGTCGCATGCGCTGCCGGTTGTCTGACGCCGGGCCGATTGTTTAGACTCCAGCCTTCCCAGTGCACATCGAAACCTGCAGCCCGATGAGACCACGTTACTGGCACTACTGGGTGAGCCTGCTATTGTGTGCGGCCCTCGTCCCCGTCCTGCGCAGTCAGCATCTCCCGCTCAAGTTCGACTGGATCCCGCTCGGCGTCGCCTACTGGGGTCTTCTCGCGGCGCAGGCCATTTTCGTAGCAGTACTCCTATGCCTCATCGGTTTGCCCCGCCACCAGGTGTGGGAACCTTTCCTCGCGCGTTATCGCCAGAACCCATTTCGCATCGTCGCATTGATCTTCTATTTCGCCATCCTGGCCTGGGCCACGAACGGCGTGAAGGCGCTGGTGTTGACTGTCGATACCATCGCGTTTCTCGAACTGCAAGATCGTCAAAAAGCACAAGGACTACGCCGGGCCGCGGCCGCGGTTCTCACGCCGGCTGCCTATCTGTTCTTCGGATTCCTGATGGTCCTCGCCTACAACTGTGCGATCGTCTCGGTTCGCTTCAACTTCGCGTTCGATCCAGCGCTTGCCGAAATGGACCGCTGGCTTCTGCGCGGCCATTCGGTTGGGGATTTCGCTCACTGGGCAGTACAGGCCTTCCCGCTATCTTTCTTTCACGCTCTTGAGTTCGTCTACTTCGGAATGTTTCCTCAGATTGGCGCGACCATCATTCTCGTCGCGCTCTGCGATGGAAAAGCGCGCGCTTTGCGGTTCGTGGGGACGATTCTGATGTCCTACTACATAGCCCTTACCATCTTTTATATCTGGCCGTCGCAGGGGCCTTATTATCTTTGTCCGGCGCATTTTTCCCGATTTCCGGCGAGCCTTCAGTCCTACAACATCCAGAAGACCCTGATCGCGCACGCTCTGTCACGGTGGAACCATTCGCCAATCACGCGTATTCCCACTGACTACTACATTGGTCTTCCCTGCATGCACATCGCTCAACCGCTGGTGGTGTTGTGGTTCGTGCGGCGTCGGAGGCGAATGCTGATTGCCCTCGCGGCCTACGATGTGTTGCTCACGGCTGCGGTCGTCTTGCTGGAATGGCATTACGTTGCCGACATCGCCGCAGGGATACTTGTGGCCGCGCTTGGCATAGCGATCACGGGCGGTCCGCTTCGCCACAATGGAGCAGGGCCGACTCCAGCACGCGGGGGAACCACCGGATGAAGAAGTCCCCATTCCTCTCCAAGCCTGTTCTGTGGCTGCTGCTCAGTATTCTTTCGGCCGTGAGCATGGCGCACTACGTCAACGCGATCTGGAGTGCCAACCAGCCCCCATATTTCTCTGACCTGTACGCTCCCTGGTGGGGAGCACATGAACTCCTGCTCCACGGCCGCAGTCCGTATTCGCCCGCTATCGCACACGAAATTCAAACCGTGATCTACGGAGCTCCGGTGGAGTCTTCGCCGGACGATCCTTCAGGCATCGCTGGTGGTTTTGCATATCCACCGTACGCAGCTCTACTTCTTTGGCCAACGGTGCACTTGCCATTTCCGGTTGCGCAGAAGGTATTCTTCTGCACCTCTGTCCTGGTCATGTTGTTGAGCCTTACGTTGTGGCTGCGGGTCTTACACTTCCGTCCGCCGCCACTGCAACGGCTCGCGATCGCGCTTCTCGTTCTGGGTAGTTTCCCCGCGTTGCAGGCCATCAAATTGCAGAACATGAGCCTGATTGCCGCGGCTCTCATCGCGATCACGCTGTCTCTTCTCTCGGCCGACTACCTCATTCTTGCTGGCATCTTCCTCGCCGCTTCCAGTTTCAAACCTCAGTTCGTGGTCGTGTTGATTCCCTGGCTCGCGCTCTGGACCGCCGCTGACTGGCGCCGTCGCCGCTCCGCGGCCTGGAGTTTTCTCATCACGATGCTCGCCCTCGCGGTTGTCAGCGAATGGCTGGTGCGCGGCTGGGTTCCCAGTTTTCTGAATGTCGTTCGCGCCTACGGCCACTACACTTACGGGCATTCTCTGTTAGATGTTTGGTTCACTTCTGCCTTCGGTCACGTAGCCTCCGCCGTCCTCCTGCTGGCGACCTTGGTATTGTGCTGGCCATATCGAACCCAATCGGCAGACTCGCCGGGATTCTTTGTGGTCAGCAGCCTTTTGCTGGCGGCGAATGTGGTCGTTATCCCGACTCTCGCTCCTCACGCACAACTATTGTTGTTGCCGGGGTTCTTGTGCCTGCTATCCAGGCCGGTTCCCCACCGGCCTGCAAATTCACTCGCGCGCCGTCTCCGCTTCGCCGCATGGATCCTGCTGGCTTGGCCCTGGATCGCTTGCTTCGGCCTACTGGTCGCCGCCCTTGGGCTCCCTGTAACCCCGTTACTTCGCTTCTGGGAGGTCCCGCTTTACACCAGCCCACTATTGCCGCTGGCTGTTTTGCTTGCCCTGGGTTGTTTACTATTTGTTCACCCAGAACTGCCCAATCAGCTCGCTCCGGGCCTTCGTACCCAGGCGCTTGAACCACCTTCAAGCCCAACAATCCCAGATGTTTAGGACCAGATACCGTATTCATTGGGTTCGACCCGCTGGTAATCCATTTTTTGCCTTCGTATGCAAGAAAATACGACCTTTTGCCCATATTGCAAGGTATGATTAGCCTGTTCGGGGGGGCGGAATCTTTCACAGGTCCGACGCATGGGCGCTCGCGGATCATTGCGCCTATGAGCTATGATCCTGGCTCGCGCGGGGAAGATCATCCCACTCGATCTCAAAAAATCAGAAAAGAGGGAACCCTTATGGAGCTTTTACGCAGGCTATGGAGACAAGACGAAGGACAGGACATCGCGGAATATGCAGTCATGCTGGCCGTGATTCTTGTCATTGTAGTTGGAACGGTCCGGTTGATCGGTTCCAATGCCAACACCGTGTTCTCCTCCGTCGCCAGTTCAATTCAGTAGTACCAACCCCGAGCGACGGACAAGGACTGTCGCCTGTTAGTCAGACGGCCGGCGTTCTATTTTCCAAGGGAGCAGCATGAACCGCACACGTTTGATGATGATTGGAGTACTGGCCCTGGCGCTTGGCTTCTTTGCGAGCGTGTATGTCTATAGGAATTTGCAGTCGAAAAGTGGGGCTAGTACCGAACCCAGCGTCGAAGTCATCGTCGCGGCGGACGATCTTCAGGTTGGGGCCAGGGTGGAAGAACACGATATTAAGGTCATCAAGATTCCGCGGGACGATCTCCCACCGGGTGCGCCCAGGAGAAAATCCGACGTATTGGGACATGGCGTCATCATCCCCATCGCCAGGGGTGAGTTCATTCTCCCCAACCGGCTCGCCGGGGAGAACGCCGGATCCGGTCTTCCTTCGCTGATTCCTCCGGGGATGCGCGCGGTGTCGGTGCGGGTGAATGAAGTTGTATCCGTTGCTGGATTCGTAACACCCGGAACTCGCGTCGACGTGCTCCTGACGGGAACGCCCGGCGCGGGCGGTGAACAGCAGACAACCACCGTTCTGCAGAACGTCGCCGTACTGGCGTCGGGCCATACCCTGGAACGAACCTCCACGGGCGAGGCCCAGAACACGGCGGTCATCACGCTCTTGGTTTCACCCGACGACGCCCAACGTCTTACTCTCGCCAGTTCTGAAGGACATATTCAACTCGCGCTGCGCAATCCGCTCGACACCAAGCAGGACGAAGTGGCTTCCTCCAACTCTCGGGGTCTTTACAAGGGAGTCGCCGCCCCTCCGGTGCAACCCGTGGTTCATCGCACGGTGCCGAAGAAGACTGCGACGCCGCTTCCACCCGCTTCCACCGGGGTTAGCGTTGAGGTGTACCAAGGCGACAAGAAGCCCGACGTAGTCAATTGCACAGACAATGGCTGCGGGGCCAAGTGACCAGGAAAAGTTCAATCTTGCGAGTTCCATCGTTACGCACCGGCAAGTCTCCTCACAGGGAGAGGAATCTGAAAATGAAAGTTCGCACGTCGTTGCTTGGGGCTTTACTGTTCGCGGTTGTCTTCGCTCTGCCAGCGTTTTCAGAGATCATACAGCAAGCGGATACCGCGGCTCAGCCCCAGAGCGAGGCACCCACCGGCACCAAGACCACGACGCTTCCGCCGCAGTCCCAGCAGTCCCAGGGATCGGCGCCTTTGCGCGTGATGGTGGGCAAGTCGCTGCTCATTAACACGACTGAGCAACTCAAGCGCATCTCCGTCACCGATCCGGCGATTGCTTTCGCCCAGGTCATCACGCCCACGCAGATTCTGGTTCACGGCAAGACACCAGGAGAAGTTTCACTTCTGATCTGGGATGAACTGGAACGCTCGCGCAGCTTCGACCTGCGCGTCGACGTCGACGTAAGTGCTTGCGCTGAAGAAGAGCATCGCGTCTTCCCCGATGAGCAAATCGCGGTCACGCCCTCGCGGGCTGCTATCGTTCTCTCCGGACATGTGACCACCGAAGATGTCGCCAAGCGCGCCGGAGAACTTGCCACTGCCTATTCTCCGAAAGTAGTTAACGTGCTTACCTTCGGGCCAGTTGGCGCCCAGGAGGTTCTGCTCCAGGTAAAATTCGCGGAAGTGGACCGCTCCGCCATTACTCAGATGGGGATCAATTTTATTTCCACGGGAGCCGGGAATACCCTGGGCGGCACCACCACCGGCCAGTTCGGCGGCTTCGGACCTCAGACCTTGACCCCGGGCACGCAGACCGCTGCAGGAACTACCGTTACCACCAATGCCGGGGAGACCATCAACAATGTCCTGAACCTTTTTCTCTTTCGTTCGGACATTAATTTCGGGGCCGTCGTTGAGGCGCTGGAGTCGAAGAACCTGTTGCAGATTCTGGCGGAGCCAAACCTGATCGCCCTCAACGGCAAAGAAGCCAGCTTTCTTGCCGGAGGCCAATTCCCCTTCCCCATCGTGCAACCCGGCGCCGGCTTCACGGCGGTCACGATCTCGTTCAAGGACTTCGGCGTCCGCCTGCAGTTCACCCCGGTCATCATGCCCAACGGAAATATTCATTTGAAGGTAGCTCCGGAAGTGAGCACATTGGACTTTACCAATGCGCTGACGATCTCCGGATTCACCGTGCCCGCTCTCAGTACCCGCAAGGCCGAAACCGAATTTGAATTGAAGGATGGTCAGAGCTTTGTGATCGCGGGTCTCATGGACAATCGTGTCACCGACATTTACAACAAGATTCCGGGCCTCGGCGATATTCCGATCCTGGGGAATTTTTTTCGTAGCAAGAGCGCGCAGAAGAGTCACTCCGAATTGATGGTTCTGTGCACAGTGCGCCGCATTTCTCCTGATACGGAGGCGCCCATCCTGCCCAAGGACCCGCGCCCGTTTATGGATAAGGACAAGTTCGACAAACCGCAAAGCAAGTAGGCGGCCAGACCCGGGATAGAATCCCGGCGCGAGTGGGAGATTCACGGTGAAGAACGAGACCACAGGGTAGTTATGCCAGAGCTTTCAGTCGTCATCGTCGCTACCGATAATGAGCAGCGGGCCGTGATGCAGGTACTGGTCGATGGCACTAGTGTGGCGCGCACCGTCCATACCTGCGCCAGTTTTCCGGTGGCCGGATCGGACCCGATCACGCGCCGCGTACGCGCGGCTAATCCCGACGTCACTTTGGTCGACATTCCCGCAGATAATCCTCCACTGGCTCTGCGAGCCATCGAACTGCTGCATCAGGAGATGCCCGAAGCCGCCATTTTCGCCATCGGCAACCTCAACCAGCCGCAGATCATCGTCAACGCCATGCGAGCCGGAGCCCGCGAGTTTATTGAGCGTCCCACCACCACCACCGACCTGCTCGAAGCTTTCGTCCGGCTCACCACGGCGCAGCGCCGGGGTCGCCAGGAGGGTCCTCGCGGCAAGGTTTACTCAGTCATTAACGCGAAGGGTGGAAACGGTGCGACCACGGTGGCAGTCAATCTCGCCATGGCTCTGCAGTCCGTTCACGGACAAACTGCCCTCGTTGACCTGGCTCCGTTGGGCCATGCCGCGCTGCACATGAATCTCAAGCCGGTATTCAACGTGGCCGACGCGACTCGCAATCTCCACCGCATGGATGCATCCCTGCTGGAGAGCTTTATGACGCGCCACAACGGCGGCCTGCAATTGCTGGCTGGAACCAACATGCCGGCTGCGGTCGATCCCTCGACTGCGGAATTCGTGCGTCTCTTCGATATGCTGGTAACGCACTACCGTTACGTGGTCGTCGATGCCTCCTCGCGTTTCGACGCGGCCAGCCGTCTCATCGCAAGTCTCTCGGAAACGGTGCTGCTCGTCGCCTGCACCGACGTGGCCTCGCTCTGGAGCGCAGCACGTGTGCAGCAGTATCTGGGAGAAACCGGGAGCCGGGAGCGGGTCCGGCTGGTACTGAATCGCTTTCGCAAAGTCCCCGGATTCAGCGAGTCTGACGCCGAAGCCGCGGTGGGCGCCAAGCTGCTGTGGCGGGTACCGAACCAGTATTTCGCGGTGTCAGGCGCGATCGATCGCGGCACGCCCCTGATGGAGCAGCGCAACACCGAGATCGCCCGCTGTTTTTCTGGCCTGGCACAGGAATTGACACGCAACGATGTCGAAGCCAAGCGCGCCGCATGGTCGCTGTTTAAGTCGGTTTAGGTACTCTAGGACACAGATTTAGGACACAATGGCAAATCTCCAATCGTTCGAGCGCGCAGATTACCAGCAGGTAAAGGCCGACCTGCATCGCAAGATTCTCGACCGCCTCGATCTGGAGAAGTTGGGAAAGACCTCCGGAGACTCTGCACGCGACGAAGTGCTGGTCGTCATTCGCAACGCCGTGAACGCCGAGGTCGTGCCCCTCAGCTTTGCCGAGCGCGAACGCCTTTCGCGCGAAATCCTCGACGAAATTTTCGGTCTGGGCCCCCTGGAGCCGTTGCTCAAGGACCCCACAATTTCCGACATTCTGGTCAACAAGTTCGATCGCGTCTACATTGAGCGCGCCGGCAAACTCGAACTCACCGGCCTGTCCTTCAAAGACAATGCGCATCTTATGCAGATCATTGAGCGCATTGTTTCGCGCGTCGGGCGCCGTGTGGACGAATCTTCGCCGATGGTGGATGCCCGTCTTGCCGACGGATCGCGCGTCAACGCCATCATTCCCCCGCTGGCCATCGACGGCCCTTGCCTCTCCATCCGCCGTTTCGGACGTGAACCCGTTACCGCACGCCAGATGATCGAGAATATGAGCCTCACCGAGTCGATGCTCGAGTTGCTCTCCGCCATGGTCAAAGGACGCCTCAACATCCTGGTGTCCGGCGGAACCGGTGCCGGCAAGACGACTCTGCTAAATGTGCTGTCGGGATACATTCCCAACTCTGACCGCATCGTCACCATCGAAGATGCCGCCGAACTCCAGCTCAAGCAGGAACACATTGTCCGCCTGGAAACCCGGCCGCCTAACATTGAAGGCAAAGGCGCTGTGCGTCAGCGGCAACTGGTCATCAACAGCTTGCGTATGCGTCCCGACCGCATCGTGGTTGGCGAGGTCCGTGGCGAGGAAGCCTTCGACATGTTGCAGGCCATGAACACCGGCCACGAGGGCTCGCTGACCACCGTGCACGCCAACTCCCCGCGCGACGCGATGGCTCGCGTCGAGAACATGGTCTCGATGGCGAATCTCAACATTCCCGAACGGGCTGTGCGCCACCAGATCGCGTCCGCGGTCCACGCCGTCATTCAGATCGCGCGCCTCGCCGATGGTACCCGCAAGGTCATCACGATTACCGAAATCACCGGAATGGTCGAGGACTCAATCGGTATGCAGGACATTTTTAGTTTTGACCGTACCGGTATCGACGAGAGCGGAAAGGTCCGGGGTGTATTTCGTGCGACCGGCATCCGCCCGCAGTTTGCTGAACGCTTGGCCACTGGGGGAACCCGCTTGCGGCCCGCGCTGTTTGAATCGAGAACTGAGGTTTGAGAGTGCTATGCCCGCAGCATTGATGGCTTTTCTAGTCTTCATCGTAGTCGCGCTCGCGTCCTTCGCCCTAGGCTCGCTGGTCGATCAGCGCAGAGCCCGTGCCCGCCTGCTTAAGGAGCGTTTAGCCAGCGAGCGCAAGTCTCCCGAGCGCGCTCCTGAAGAAGAACTCGCCCTCCTGCGCGATGAGCAACTGAGCCAGATTCCAGCACTCGACAGCCTGCTCCGGCGCTCGGAACGCATTTCCGCCATCCAGAAAATGCTGGCCCAGGCCGGCATGACGATGCGTGCCGGCAACTTCCTGGGGCTGTGCGCGATTACCGGAATCGTCGCCACAATCGCGGTCTACATTCTGAGCAAGCGGGTGGAAGTCGCCTGGGTCGCCTTGTTGATCGGATTTGTACTGCCCTACTCGGTCGTCTCTTTCCGCCGCAACAAGCGCTTCGAGAAATTTGAGGAACTATTTCCCGAGGCGATCGATACCCTGGCTCGCGCGGTTCGTGCCGGACACGCCTTCACCACGGCGCTTGAAATGATCACAAATGAGGTTTCCGAGCCCGTCTCCGGCGAGTTCCGCCAACTCTACGAGGAACAGAAGTTCGGCATGCCCGTCCGCGACGCCCTGCTCAATCTCACCGAGCGCATGCCCCTGGTTGACGTAAAGTTCTTCGTCACCGCCGTCATGTTGCAGCGCGAGACCGGCGGCAACCTCGCCGAAATCCTCGACAACCTGTCCTATGTCATCCGCGAACGGTTCAAAATCCAGCGCCAGGTACGCGTCTATACGGCTCAGGGGCGCCTCACCATGGCTTTTCTGATGGCCTTATCTCCGGTCGTAGTCGCCCTCATGCTGGTGTTTAGCCCGGATTTTGTCCGGCCACTTTTCTCTGACCCCGTCGGCCACACTTTGCTGGTGGCCGGGATCACCCTGCAAACAGTCGGATATTTCGTGATTCGCAAGATCATTAAGATTCAGGTGTAGGCATGCCTCTGATCATAACCATCGTCGTGTTCTTGACTGTTGTCGTGGTGGTGTTTTCCTTCGGCGCGGCCGCAATCACACCGAGTTCCGTTCTCGGTGCGCGCCTACGCGCCTTGGGCGGACAGCAGCAGGCCACAGAGAACAAACCCGCGCTCAGGGAACGCATCGAGCAGGCGATGGAACCCCTCAGCAAAGCCATCCCGCTCTCCGCAGCCGATGTTTCCAGGACGCACGCCTGGCTGATTCAGGCCGGATTTCGTGATGCCGTTCACGTCAATTACTATTTCGGCGCACGCCTTCTGATGGCTGGCATCGGCTTCGCCGCGGTAGCGGTGTTCTCCGGTTTCGACAACCTTTTCCTTCTCGTGGGCATTCCCGGATTGGGCTTCTTTCTTCCCCGCTTTCTGCTGAAGCGCATGATTAAAGACCGCCAGCATCGCATTCGCATCGGCCTGCCTGATGCCCTCGACCTCACTGTCATCTGCGTTGAGGCCGGACTGGCACTCGACCAAGCCTTGATGCGCGTGGGCCAGGACTTGCACCATGCCCATCCCGATCTCAGCGACGAATTCCACCTGGTAAACCTGGAGATGCGCGCCGGCAAGCCCCGCGCCGAGGCTCTTCGCAATCTGGTGGATCGCACCGGGGTTGACGATATTCGCTCTCTTGTTGGTACACTGATTCAGACGGACCGCTTCGGCACAAGTGTGGCCCAAGCTCTCCGCGTGCATTCCGACTCCCTCCGCACGGAACGCCGACAACGCGCCGAAGAACAGGCTGCTAAAACCACGATCAAGATGGTCCCCCCACTGGTCGTTTTCGTGTTGCTGCCGTTCCTTTTTGTTTCGGTTGGCCCGGCTCTGATCCTGATGTTCCGTTCGCTCTCCGGACATTAGAAAGGGCGCGGGCAGGCCAGTTAGGAGGAGTCAGTCCTTAACCGTTATGCCCCTACGTTTCAGGCAGGGAAAAGTGTTCAATCGGACCCGCCAGGTTGACCTGGCGACGGAACTGGCGCTTGCGGACACGCACTGGACTCGGCTGCGCGGCCTTTTGGGTCTCGCCCCGAATGACTTCCGTAACGGCTCTGGCCTTTGGATTATTCCCTGCCACGGCGTTCATACTCTGGGCATGAGGTTTCCCCTCGACGTCGTTTACCTGGACCGGTCGCTGACCGTGATCCACGTCCAGCGCGGCTTGCAGCCCTGGCGATTCGCCCCGGTTCGGATGCAGGCCACGTCGGTACTGGAACTGCCGTGTCGCACCGCCGCTGAAACAGGCACCGAGGTGGGCGATAGAATTGAAATAACCACCGGAAGGGATGGTCGAGTACTGCCCTCGTGAGCGAAACGCTCCAACTCGAAGAAGCTGTCGAGCTTCATGAAGCGCCCAAGCTGCTGGTTGAGTGGTCCCCGCCCTGGCGTGAGTTTGTCACGTCCATCGGCCCGGCTCTGGCCCGCTCCGAAGCTCGCCTGGCTGGCGAAGCTCCGTTCGGGCTCATTCCCTATCGCATCATGATCCCCTCCTATTTATTGGAGGCCTTCGTGATCCTTGCCGTGATTATTGTGCCGGTGAAGCTCGCCCTGCTCCGCCCCTACGTTGCGCCCAAGTTATCCAGCCACGACGTGATTTACTACAGCGGCGACGAACTTCCGCGAACGGAGGATCTCGGTGGAGCTCAGTCCGGAAGCAGCGGCCGCTCTGGCGGAGAAGAAGCCCATCATCGCACCCAGACCATCCGAATTGCCCGTGGTAGCTCGCTCGTTCCCAGGGTCGTTGACGCACCCAACCTCAAGCTTCCCTCCTCCAGCGACGCGGTGGCAAACCTGCTGGCCGTCAAGCCGAATCCCGGCCCTCCGCCCTCAGAGGGATTGCGCTCCACTCGCACCGCCCCCAATCTTCCCGCGACTGTCGTCGCTCCAGCTCCGAACGTAATCCGCGACTATACCCGCAACGGTGTCTCCCTTGAGGGAGTGATCGCTCCCGCCCCGTCGGTGCGGCGTGATCAATTGCTCACCGCGCCCTATTTCAGTGCGACGGTAGTTCCACCCGCACCCAATGTCTCGCGGGACCATACTCTTGTCGCTCCGGCGCTCGGTCCGGCCATCATTCCTCCAGCGCCGAGCGTCGCGCGCGACCATGCATTGATTGCGCCCTCTCTGGGCGCCTCGGTGGTGGCGCCTGCGCCGAGCGTTACCCGTGAGGTAGCTCGATCCACCCCGACGCTTTCCGCAAACGTGATTCCGCCAACTCCCGGCGCGGTGAGCCGCGAGATCTCCAGCTCACCCGTGCAGATGACGAATGTGTCCGTGGTTCCGCCACCCGTCTCTGCGCCCGAACGCGCAACCAGGCGCGATCCCATGCTCGCGATGCCCGCCCCCGCCGTCATCGCTCCACCGCCCTCGACCGATGTCGCGCGCGACTTGCACCGCCTCGCCAGCGGCAACGTTGCTGATTCGTCGAAGTCCGTCGTCCCACCGCCGCCAACGCAATCGGGCAGCGGATCCTTTATGAGCAGCTTGATTGGCAAGATCTTTGGGGCGACCGAAGTCGTTCCCCCGCCGCCCGCGGTCAATGCAACGGGAACAACCGGAAGCACCGGCACAGCGCTGCCGACCAGTGTGGTCCCACCTCCGCCCACCGTCAGCGCCAACGCGGCTGGCGGCAATCCTCGTGGCAGTCGCAGTGGCATGGGCGCATCCCTCGGTGCGAACGTGATCGCTCCGCCGCCATCAACTGGCGTATCCGGAGGAACCGGTACACGCGCATCGTCGACCGCACCGGTTATCGGCATGCCCAGCGTTGTTCCTCCGCCCCCGGCGCTCTCCGGCGCAGGCGGCGGCACCGGCAATACCGCCGGGGGTACGGGAACGCCCAAAGGAACCTTATTGGCAAACAACATCGTCCCCCCACCACCTTCTCTTGGTGGAGGCTCCGGCCAAACCGGTTCTGGCCTTGGGCGGAGGGGCACAGGCCTGGGTGCGCCGATGGACGCTGGCTCCTCTGTCGCGCCGCCCACCGCTGGCGGCAGCGGTACCAACGCCGGCGCTGTGATCTCAAGCCAGCCCGGCCCCAAAGTTGGACTACCAACTACAGGCGGCAATGGCGCGCTCTCGCTGTCACCCTCCGGCGGAGATAAGCCCGGCCTCGGCGGTGCCGGCGGAGGCACCAGCATTGGTCGCGGCTCTGACCCTGGCAGTGGGTTGAGTGGGGCAGGTCCGGGCGCTGGCAAAACCGGCCCCGGTCGCGGCTCTGACCCGAATGCTCATGGCGGAATCTCTCCCAGTCCGGGCCCGGGCGGCGCGGGAACAGCAGCCAGCGGCAACCCACCTGTTCCCGGAGTCTCGGTCAACGGCGGCAGTTCCATCGTCAACCTCAGCAGTTTCGGCGACGATCCTGCTGGCGATCCCAAAGCCCCTGGGCGTTCCTCCGTCAAGCAGCAACAGAAAACGCTCGGAGTAACCATCGTCGCTACGGCAACTTCAGGCGGAGCCTTCGAGCCCTACAAGAATCAGCTGCGCGGTGAAAAGTACACTACTTATGTGGACACTTCTCTTGGCCCGGTGGTCATGGAATTCGCGGACGAAGCCGCAACCGGTCATCCCTATGGTGGGACGCTCACCGGTCCAGTGAGTATCCGCGCCGATTTGCCCGACGGTCTGGCCCGCACCCGTGTGGTGATCAAGTGCACGCTCGATGCTTCGGGCAACGTGAAGAACGTACACGTACTCGAACCCGGCCCCGCCGACATGACTGCGCAGGTTATCATCGCTCTCCGCAGCTGGAAGTTCGAACCCGCCCGGCGCGGCGACCAGCCAGTCGAGGTCACCGCGATCCTGGGCTTCAACATCGACACCAACGACCGCTTCTAGAGGTTGCGGAAAAACTCACGATTCGTATCAGGCTATGCCTTCAGGCATAGCGCAAATGCCGGCGAATCAATCACGCCTTCAGGCGCTGCCCACGGAAATGCGACTTCTTCCGCAACCTCTCTAGCCCCTTTTCCGGTCCGGGCACTCCTCGTCAGCACGCCACAAGTGAGTTTCAATTGCAGCCCCGCCAATCTGTTGTAATTCTTTTCTCTGCCGATAAGAACTTTGGAAGCCTTTCGCTTCCAGACAGACGTGAGAATTTTGCCAGGGACCAAAAATGGACTTCGATCAAGCCGTCGCGGCACATACCGCCTGGAAACGGAAGCTCGCGAAGTATCTCGACAAACCGGATGGCAGTTTAGAACCCCTTGCCGTTTCCGTCGACGACGCTTGCCCGTTGGGCCAATGGATTTACAGCATGGGGGCGACACTCTCCGACTTTCCCGAATACTCGGCCCTCCGAAGCCACCATGCTCGGTTTCACAGGGCTGCCGCAGACGTGGTTCATTGTGCCAATTCGGGCCAGTCGGTGGATGAGAGAATCACCATAGGCTCGCAAAGCGAATTCACCATGGCCTCCTCTGCCGTAGTTTTGGCGATCATGGCTATCAAGAAGCACGCCGGTGGGTAGGTTCGACGCATATTGAAAAGCCGCCGATGTATACGCGGCGGATCATTCCCGCACTCAATCAAACTACTTCGCGCTCCGCCTGGCCTTATGCCGCGAAGGCGGAATCACGCCCTTCTCCGGACGCTCTCGTTCGATCTTGTCCGACAGCTTGTGCAGAGGCCTGTCCCCTGCCGATGACAACTGCCGTCCTGCCTTCGCCACTGTTAGCCCTTGCCCCGTGTACATTGCCTCGTTGAACATCGTCCCCGAATTCGCTGTTGCCACCGCGAACACTCCGTGGGGCACGCCGTTGTTGAAAACGGTCGCAATGTAATCTCCCACCATCAGCCCGTTCTGCGAATTCGGCAGCCAGCCAATCTGCATCGGCCCGGTAATCGCGACGGGAGAGTTCCACGTCGTCCCCCCATTCGCCGACGAAATATAGCCCACGATCAGTTGGCATGTGGACACCGTGCAGGCGCTCTGCGAATAGTAGTAATAGTGAATCGCCACGTGCGCACTCGCACCCGAAGTGGCGGAGTCAATCCCGATCCCGGGAATAAAATGATCCACGGTGCTGGTGATGTCGTCGATCGGAATACGAGTGACCGCGCTCCAAGTCACCCCATCCGTCGAAGTGCTGTATACCAAGTCGTTGGTTGAGCAGCTCGACCGGAACCGGCAATCCTCCCATACCACCCACACCATTCCCGCCCCGTCCACAGCCGCCGAAGGCAGCGGCCCGCTGCGGATTCCTCCCGCATCTCCGTGCACCTGCACGTCCGCGATCGTCACCGGAGTTGTCCAACTTGCTCCCCCATCGCTAGAACTGAACGCCGACATTGCACTCGTCAGGATCGGTACCACCACCGTTCCGTTCGGCTGCACCAGGGGCTGTCCACCAATTCCATGCGCAAAACCTATGGTTGGAGTGGCCCCGCCCCACGTCAGTCCTCCGTCCGCCGAAGTACTCATCAGAATCAGATCACCGCTGTTGGGATCGTCCCACTCCATGTAGCAATTTCCATAGTGCGGGCTCGCCGCCCAACTGTCGCACACGATCCAGTTCTTGTCGGAACTTACCGCAGTTGGTTCGACGCTCACGGGGTTTTGCCAGGTGAACCCTCCATCGGTCGACCGGCTCACCGCCACCGCTGGGGTTTGCGAAGTGTTCGAGAGCGGCAGCGAAGCGATCATCCACACTCCGTGCTTCGCGTCATAGGCTACCGCCGGATCGCTGGCCGCGTCGTACGGCCCGGTTCCTTCACCCGTGGTCAGCCCCGGCAGAAATCCGTGGCTCCAGGTCGTGCCACCATCCGTAGAAGTCGCCCATCCGATATCGGTGGCGCCCCCAGGGGCGATGCGCCCGGTCTGAAACGCCGCGACCACCGTCGACCCATTCGCCACCGCATGCGGCTCAACCTCCGTCGCATGCTGCCCCGGAGCAACCGAATACGGATCCGAACTGACCTGTGTCAGGTTCGGCCCGATCGGATTCACGGGCGGCGTCTGAGTCAAGGAAGGACTTGAAGAACTCGAACACCCCGCAAACGCCAGAACGAAAACCGTAACCAAGAAGCCAGAAACGACCCGCCAGAGGGCATCAGCCATATTCTTCGTCATCCAGATCTGTCCGGGGTACGCCCGCAGGCGGGAAGCGCCCTGAAATCAAAAAGCCGCCGACTGTCATCATCGGCGGCCTCTGTTCATATTTCAATCAAATTACTTCGCACTCCGTTTCGCCGCGCGCCGCGACGGTGGAATCACGCCCTTTTCCGGACGCTCCTTCTCAATCTTATCCGAGAGTTTATGCAGAGGTTTGTCGCCCGCGGAACTCAGCACCGCCCCCACCGTCGGCACCGTCAATCCCTGCGCTGTGTACATCGCCTCATTGTAAGTCGCGCCCGCCTTCGCCCTCGCCACCGCAAACACCCCGTGCGGCACGCCTTCGCTGAACGCAGTCGCAATATAATCCCCCACCATCAGCCCGTTCTGCGAATTCGGCAGCCAACTGAGGCTCATCGGCCCCGCCACCTTCACCGGAGGCGCCCAGGTAGAGCCTCCATTAGGCGATGAAATGTAGCCCACGTAGAGCTGGCAAATCGAACTGCAGTTGCTCCGCGGGTAGTAGTAATAGTGAACCCCAACGTGCGCGCTCGTCCCCGACGTCGCCGGATCAATGCCAATGCCCGGAATGAAATGATCCACCACACTCGATACAGGATCAATGGGAATGCGCCTCACCGTGCTCCAGTGCACGCCGTCCGTGGAAGTGCTGAACACCAGGTCGTTCGTCGCACATTGCGCGCGAAAGCGGCAGTCCTCCCACACCACCCAAACCGTTCCCGCCCCATCCACTGCTGCTGAAGGCAGGGGCCCGCTGCGAATCCCACCCGCATCGGTGTGGCTCTGAATCACTCCAATCGCCCTCGGCCCCGACCAACTCGCTCCGCCGTCGGTGGACGTGAACGCCGACATGAAGTTCGTCTCAATCGACACGACGACCGTGCCGTTGGGCTGCACCAGCGGTTGTCCGCCAATGCCACTGGCCTGGTTCACGGTCCCGATCGCCGGTGACCACGTCTGCCCGCCATCGCTAGAGGTGCTCATCAGAATCTCACCGCTATTCGGATCGTCCCACTCGATATAACAATTGCCATAGTGCGGGCTGGTCGCCCAACTGTCGCACACGATCCAGTTCTTATCGGAACTCGGTGCAGTCGGATCAACGCTTACGGGCCTCTCCCACGTGAAGCCTCCGTCGGTCGACCGGCTGACCACCACCGCCGGCGTCTGCGAAGTATTGGAAATGGGCAGCGAAGCGATCATCCACACGCCGTGCTTCGCGTCATACGCCACCGCTGGATCGCTGGCCGCGTCATACGGACCTGTCCCCTCTCCCTTCGTCAGCCCCGGCAGAAATCCATGGCTCCAGTGCAGCCCACCGCTCGTAGACGTCGCCCACCCAATATCCGTTGCGCCTCCGGGGGCTATGCGTCCAACCTGAAACGCCGCCACCAGCGTCGAGCCGAAGGCCAGCATGTGCGGCTCAACTTCGGTCGCGTGCTGCCCCGGGCCGACCGCGAAAGGATCGAAACTGATCCGGGTCAAGCTGACTGTAGGAGTTTGCGCAGACACTGCAGTTACCAGTGCCATACAAAGCAGCGGAACCAGGATGGAGAAAATCGTCCTTCCGCGTAGAGAGCCAGAGAAACAGGAGTTCATTCGGAGTCTTCCTCAGACGAGCAGAGAGTTGTTGATCATTCCCAGGGCAGTCATCTGCAACTACCCCGCGTAGTTGCCAAGGCTCCGCTGACCATATCCCGCCATCTCCGACACTGTCAATGTGAAGGGTTTTGCAGACGCAAGTTTCCCTCTGTGCACTCCGTGTCCTCTGTGGTTCAAAGCCTCCGTGCGGCCGCGAGTGATCACTCACCGGCGCACGAAAGCAATCGCAACATCGTCCACATAGATCGTGTTCCAACCGGGGTCTCGAATCATAATACTGGCCAATGCCGATTCCTTCGGCAGCAACACGCACGAAGTCTCATGCTCCCGCAAAAAACCCTCCCACCCCGGCTCCACGTGTACCATCCTCAAGTAAGACTTGAAGAATTCTTCGCCGTACAAATCATGCCGGTCATCTACCACGACTCGCGCCTCAGGGTAAAGCTGGTAGATCAAGTACCCACCCCAGTAGTCCGGGCTCAACACTGGCCCCTTCACGTCACTCTTCTCCAGATAATCCACTGCCTCGACCGGCATTCGCTTTGCGCTGAAGTGTGCATCCATCAATAGACTCGACCCGACTCGTCCGCCAGTCGCAGCGATCCAAAATGTGGCGGCAATCGCCAGAATCGGCCACACGTGACCTCGCAGCCCAGACTCGACTGCTGTCATTCTCCGAAAGAAGCTTCGGGACCCTCCCTCCGGCACTAACGGCCCTACCACCATCACCAGCAGCACAGCGGCAACCGGGATGTTCCGCGACGCGTACAGCCCTGCGTACATCGCAAACAGCACCGTCAACCCTTCGCTCATCCGCAACTCGCGCCCCCGAGCCGCCAGAGCAGCCACTGCGACAAGCAGCAGCGCCAGAAAACACCTTTGCGCTACCCCGTGAAAATTCGGCGACTGAAACTCTTCGATGTGATCCATCAGGAAGCGGTTCGAAAGATAGGAGTAAACATGTGCATGCAGCTTCCAGCCATAGGGATTCAGCAGGCTTGCCGCCACCGAAGACAGCCCCACCCACACCAGATCCCGCGCCCTGTCCGCAGCAGCAACCTTCCGAAGTAAGTTCTCGATCCGGCCTTCTTTCAAGCTGAACCAGTTCCAAGTCGCTCCCAACCAGAAAATTCCCAAGAGAGCGAACCCTACCAAAAACCCACCGTGCACGTTCACCCAAACCAGCATCAGCGGCGGCAGCAGCCACAGCCGTCTCCGACCTTGTTGGTTTCGAGCACTAAAGCAGTCCCGCTCCGAAGAGTCGAGAATCCAAAACCATGCCAGCGTAAACAGCCAGCTCATGACGTGGGGCCGCGCGAGAAAATGAATCATCGACGCGGCCACGGCCAACAGCACCAGCGCCAATGCAACCAACCCGTGCGTCCCACGCCGGATCAGCAGCCGAAACATCCACGCGAAGACGGCCGCAATTACTACCGCAGTAAGCCATACCACCCCATTCAGTCCCAACCCGGCTTCTAACTGGCCCACAACCACGTCATACAGCCACTCCCAGGCAAACCACGGCCTGCCACCCATCGTTGAGGAAAACGAATCCACGCGCGGAATCGCGTGCGTAGTCAGAATCTGCTGCCCGGTCCGTATGTGCCACCCGATCCCCGCATCCCCTAGAAGGCGCACCGACAGGGGCGTGAACACGAGCAGGCTCAGCAGCGCAACAAAAATCAAATCCGCGACTGAAGGCATGACCACGCGAACCCACGCCGGAGTCGCTCGTTCTCGCGAAGAACTTATGGAACCCTCTGCCATCGCGCTGAATCTTATAGAGGTGAGGCATGTAACAGCAAATGACTAGCAAAGTGACCCGCAACAACACGCCTCGGGTCGTCATCGTCGGAGCTGGTTTCGGCGGCCTCAATGCCGCCCGCGCACTGGCCAAGGCGCCGATCCAAATCACCATCGTCGACCGAAAGAACTACCATACCTTTCAGCCGCTTCTCTATCAGGTCGCGACCGCCGGCCTGTCTCCAGGAGAAATCGCCGCCCCCGTTCGCTCCATTCTCCGGGCATACAAGAATGTTGAAGTGCTCATGGCCGAGGTCACCGGATTCGATCTCGACCACCGCACTGTCCAGACTTCTGAGGCCGAAATTCCCTACGATTACCTGATCGTAGCTGCTGGCGCGAGCCACGCCTACTTCGGACACGATGACTGGGAGCCGCTCGCTCCCGGCCTCAAGACCATTGAAGACGCGCTCGAAATTCGTCGCCGCGTCCTCCTCGCCTTCGAACTGGCGGAACGCCAGGCGGCCGCTGGAGAATCGAAAACTCCTCTCAACTTCGTAGTCGTTGGCGCCGGGCCCACCGGAGTCGAACTGGCTGGAACGCTCGCCGAAATCTGCCACCACGCTCTGGCGCACGAATTCCGCTCCATCGATCCCGCCCGCGCCCACATCTCGCTGATCGAAGGTGGCCCGCGTGTCCTTGCCACCTATCCTGACGATCTTTCCCGCAGCGCACAGGAACAACTGCATCGCCTGGGAGTGGAAGTCCGCACCTCGACAACGGTGACGCAGATTGAACCGGGTGCTGTCTATTTCGGCGAGACGCGCCTCGCCGCCGCAGTGGTCTTGTGGGCCGCGGGTGTAGCAGCCTCCCCGCTCGGAAAGAAGTTGGGCGTGCCCGTCGATCGCCCCGGGCGCGTGCTGGTGCAGCCGGACCTCAGCATCCCGGGTCATCCAGAAGTATTCGTCATCGGCGATCTCGCCGCCGCAAAAGACGAGCAAGGCAAAATGCTCCCCGGTGTTGCCCCAGTAGCAATCCAGCAAGGCCGCTTCGTAGCGAAACTGATTCGTCGCGAACTGGAGTCACGCATAAACAAAAGTCTGGGTGCCCCATCCTTCTCGCGTTCTGTGCGAGAGGGTGGGAAGTTTGACTCCCGTCCCGCATTCCACTACTGGAACAAAGGCAGCCTGGCCACGATAGGTCGTGCCGCGGCGGTCGCCGACTTTGGCAAGATACATGTCTCCGGTTTCATCGCGTGGCTGGCATGGCTTTTCGTCCACATCCTCTTCCTCATCGGTTTCCGCAACCGCCTGCTCGTTTTCATTCAGTGGGCCTGGTCGTATGTCACCTATGAACGTGGTGCGCGCTTGATCACAGGCAGCACCTACTTACCCGGATGGACCTCTCCTGCCCCCGCACCTCCGGTTGCAACCCAACCAGCGCCGCAAGAAATTCATACCGGCGCCCCGAAATAGAGGGACAATAAGTAAGGCCCCTGTTAGCCACTCGTTGTGACGAATATTGGCCTTCACCAACGATGCCTTGTCATCCTGAGCGAAGCGAAGGACCTATGCACTCCTCGTCCCTGAACATAAAGCGTTACTCGAAGTTGCGCTTGATCGTCAGCATCACATTCATCATCCTCTTCTGTCTCCCTGCCTCCGCCGAGATTCTGAGGGTCGTCGTCAACGACACCATCCAGCCCATCAGCGCGGAATACATCGCCCGCGCTCTCGACGAAGCCCACCGTCGCAATGCCCAAGCTGTATTGATCGAGATCAATACCCCCGGCGGCCTCGTCAGTTCGACGCGGGAAATCATCGAGAAGATTTCAGCCTCGTCCGTGCCGGTCATCGTTTACGTCACGCCCACTGGCGGTCACGCCGGTTCCGCGGGAATTTTCATTCTTGAATCGGCCGATATCGCAGCCATGGCTCCAGGAACGGCCGCCGGGGCCGCGCACCCGGTCACACTCATTGGCCCTGTCCAAGTCAAACCGGATGACGAGATGAATCGGAAGATCGAGAATGACACCGCAGCGCTCATGCGCTCCGTCACGTCCAAGCGCGGACGCAACATCGAAGCCGCCGAAAGCGCCGTGCGCGAATCGAAGTCCTTTACCGAACAGGAAGCGCTGGCCCAACATCTGATCGACTACGTTGCCTCCAGTCCCGAGGATCTCTTCCGCCAGATACAAGGAAAGACCTTCAAGCGCTTCAATGGGGAATCCGTTTCACTGGCCATCGCGGGTCAGCCCATCGTTCCTTTTGAGATGACTCTCAAGGAACACATCCTCGACGCGCTGATGGATCCCAACTTCGCCTTTCTGCTCCTTGCCATCGGAGCCCTCGCTCTATACATCGAGTTCAACCACCCTGGCGCCGTGATCCCTGGCACGGTAGGCGTGGTCTTCATCCTCCTCGCAGCCTTCGCTCTCAATCTTCTTCCCACGCGCTTTGCAGCTCTGGGACTAATCCTCGGAGCCTTCGCCCTCTTCGCCGCTGAAGCCAAATTCGCCTCCCACGGCGTTCTGACCATTGGCGGCATCGTGCTGCTCACTTTGGGTGGCCTACTGTTGGTCGACTCGCCCATTCCGGAAATGCGCGTGCACCTTGTGACCGCACTGGCCGTCAGCATCCCGCTCGGACTGATTACCGCCTTTCTGATGACCATCGCCCTCAAGGCACGACGCAACAAGGTCGTCACTGGAGCACAGGGTCTGGTGGGTGAAACTGGAGTGGCGCAGACCGCGCTCTCCCCGCAAGGCAAGGTCTTCGTCCATGGCGAACTCTGGGATGCTGTCGCTTCCTCGCCGCTCCCCGTAGGTCAGTTGGTGGTAGTGCGAAAAGTTGACGGCCTCACCGTCGAGGTCGCCCCGCTCGGAGCAACTGCGCCTCCAGGCACCCCAGCCCCAGCGATTCTGTAGCGGGGATTAGGCGATGTGGAGACAGCCGCCTCGGCTGTCCCGCGAGGGCGAAGCCCAGCGGAACACACGGGAACTCTGGATGGCTGGATATGCTCTGACCGGACCCGGAACCGCCCCTTCCGGTCAGTTCCCCCTAGTCCCTGCGCGAGAAATCAGGCGCAATCACCGCGACCGCACCGCCAGATTGCGGTCCAGCCGAACTTCCAGAGCCGTCCCCTTGTCGAGCACGAGATCGTGTCCAGACTCGAGTGCAGAGAAAGCTCCGTTCGCGGCGCCGGAACCAGCGCCGGTAGCGGCTCCGCGCTTTCCCCCGGACCGTGCGCCCTCCGCTGCACCTTCGCCGGCTCCCACAATCACGGCCTCGGCAATTTGCTCTTTGCTCATCCCCTTGCGCCCGATTTCACCTTCCTCGCCGATCTGCTTCAGGCCGTGTTCGCCGGGAACTCCGGTGACGGTCGCGATCAGGGGCACCCATCCCCGCGCCGTTTCAATTTCGTCGAAGCTCAGCAGGAGGCGGGTGTTCAGGCCGGGCTCGACGGCGCTGATGTGCCCCTTGATCTTCTTCCCCGCATCGATCGTCAGGCCGTTGGCAGTGACTAGCGACTCCGCCAACCGCGCATGAAAATGATCGCCGGCCTTCACCGCGCGCGTATCCAGCCTGTCGGCAAGCTGGATCAGAAAGATTGTGCCTTGCGGGACAGCGTTAGCGGGCGCAGGAGGTGCGTCTTGCGCAGCCAACAATACAGAAAACAGCGCGATCAGCGGGACCAGCCCAACACGCAAGCGGAGGATGCGGATAAGCATAGGTATCTCCCTGTAAACGGAACCCCTTTATACATTGGATGGCGGAAATGGAGAAACTGCTGCCCGCGGGCCGTGGAATACAGAACGTGGAATATAGAACAACGATCCGTCGTAGCGAGGCCGCTTCGCGCGCCCTCAGACCAACACTCACCTTCCCCTTACCCCCAGAGCAGTTCGGGCAAGCTAGTCCCTGCCGGCGCTGTAGGCGAGAGGATCGGTCTGGGCGCTAATGGCGCGGCGCAATTCGCTAAAGATTTCGTCCGGCATCTGCTGAAACACCTCCACCACTTCCGGATCAAACTGCCGGCCCGACCACTCCTGGATTTCCTTCCGGGCTTCCGCGAACGTTCTAGCTAAGCGATACGGACGGTCGGAGATGATGGCATCCAGCGTATCAGCGACGGAAAAGATGCGCGCCCCCAGCGGAATCTCGGTGCCTTTCAGGCCCCGAGGATAACCCGAGCCGTCATAGTGCTCCTGGTGGGAATAGACGATGTCACACGCCTCTTTAAGAAAGGGAATCTTCTTAACGATCTGATAGCCCTTGAAGCAATGCTCGCGCATGATGGCGGTTTCCTCGGCATCGAGCTTTCCCGGCTTGTTCAGAATCTTGTCCGGGATGGCCATTTTGCCGATGTCGTGCAGGAAGGCGCCGCGGGCAATAGTCGCCACTTGTTCGCCGGGCAGTCCCATGGCACGAGCAATCGCCATGGTGAAAGCCGTTACGCGTCTGGAGTGGCCCTCGGTCTCGCGATCCTTAAGGTCAAGCGCATCTCCCAGCGCCTGCAGTGTGATGTCATAAGAACCGATCAACTCGCGATTCGCGGCCTGCCATTGTTTCGTCCGCTCCTTGACCAGAGACTCTAGATCCGTCTGGTACTTCCGGTTCTCCACTTTCAGGCGCCGGTTCTCCAGGGCGCGGCTGACGGTGTTGAGCAGTTGTTCGCGCTCGAACGGCTTCAAAAGGTAGTCGTACGCCCCGTTGCGAATAGCGGCCAGCGCCACGGAGATGTCGTGCACGGCGGTAACCATCACCACCGGCATGTCCGGATACTTCTCCTTCGTGCGCTCCAGCAACCCTATGCCGTCAAGGTCCGCCATCATCAGGTCCGAGAGCATCAACTCGAACTCTTCCCCGGACGTGAGCACAGCGAGGGCTTCCATGCCGGAACCCGCTTGTTTGCAAGCATATCCGGCGGCGGTGAGCATCGAGTCGATGATTTCCCGAATCGGCTCTTCGTCGTCAACTACGAGAATACGATCTGGCATGCGAATACACGAAAGTCTATTGGCGATTGTAACCCAGACGCGAGATTCCGAAAGTAATCACTGAGGTCCGGAATCTCCATCGAGAATGCCCCGTCCCGTGATATTCACAAGTGAGGAACACGTACGCCCGCAATGCGATGAACGCTTCCCTTTGGTCTATCTGGAACTCGGCGTTAAAGCTTGGAATTGCCAAGCCCTCGGCGGCAGAATTAGCCCTGCTGATTCTGTTGGGCGCCTCTCTGCTCGCCCTGCGCGCCTTCCGCGAGAACTACTTCAGAGTATGGGTTGTGGGCTGGGCTGTTCTTGTGAGCTCACGCCTCGCCGAGCACTCGTTCGCGGCCAAGCTGCCCGCACCCTTTGATCTAGTGGCGGTGCAAGCGTCCTTTGTGCTGGCCGTGGGGTTGCTCGCGGGAGCCGTTCTGCTTTACACCCGCACCCGCGATCTGCTCGTCCCCTTGACGGTGATCACTCCCGTCCTGATCGGTTTTGCCGGAGCCCGAGTCCTGTTGTGGCCTGATTCCCTGCCCTTGCGTGTAGCCGTGGAAGTCAGCTATCGAATCATCCTGCTGACGGCTGCGATCGCACTGCTGCGGGCCCGCCGCGGACGCTGGGAACCTTCGGCGTGGTTACTCGCCCTCTGCCTGCCCGCGTTACATCTTGCCTGGTCGCCTTTCACCGACCGGGTGCCTGCAGCGGCGTCCGTCGTGGCTGAGGTCGCTGTCGGCCTGGCCATGCTGCTGATCGCATTTGGGGAAGCGCAGACGCGTGCGAAAAGACTCGCGGTCGTGCAGGTCCTGACCGGCAACATCGTCAGCGCACAGCAATACGGGAACATGGTGCAGTCGTCCGTGGAAGAATTACAGCGTCTGACTGGAGTACGGGCTGCCTGGTTCCGCCTCCTTGAGGGTGGCCACTTGGTCGCGACCCACGCCGTTGGCGTCTCGCCCGACTTTCTGCGCGATGCCGGATTTGCTGAAGTCACCGAGGATCTCTCGAAGCTGCTGGAGAAGCCGGAGCCGCGCGTCACCAAGCGCGACGCCGCCGGCCCCGAGACCGTCGAGTGCCTGACCGGAGAGAAGATTCATCAGGTAGTGATGCTGCCCGTAGTCGGCAAGAAATCGCCCATCGGCTTGCTGCTTCTGGGAATTTCAGGCAGCCGGCGCTGGACCTCCGAAGAACTGGACTTTCTGCAAACCTGCGCCCTTCAGTTGGCCATTGCCGTCGAAAATTTCCGCCTGCTGGAGCAAGTACTGCGCTCGCAGCGCCAGTGGATGAATACGTTCGACTCCATCCATGACATCATTCTGGCGCACGACGCCGACTTCCGCATCGTCAAAGCCAATCAGGTTCTCCTCGAACATCTTGGCCAGGCGCCCGCCGATGTCATCGGCAATACTTGCGAGACAGCTCTACCCCACACCTATGGTCAATGGACCGGTTGCCCCTACTGCGCAATGGGCGCGGACGAAGAATTCACCGAAGGATCCGACCCCTGCTTTGGCGGTTTCTCGGTGGTTTCCACTTCTTCCTACGCCGAGCAAGGCAGCCCGCAACAAGGCATCATCCACGTCGTTCGCGACATCACCGACCGGCGTTCGGCGGAAGAAAAATATCGCCTGCTGTTCGAGCAAGTGCAGGAAGGCGTCTACGTTGCCACGCCTGCGGGCCGGATCATCGATTGCAACGACGCATTCGTGCACATGCTCGGCTATAGCACTCGAGAGGAGTTGCTGGTCCTGAACCTGGATTCCGAAATCTGTGTCGACTCCCGCCAGCGGGAAAACTTCCGGCAGGAGATCGAGGCCCACAACTACGTACGCAATTTCGAAGTCACCTTGCGCCGCAAGGATGGCACCCTTCTGCTCGCAGTCGAGAGCAGTTTCGCCAAGCGCGACGCCACGGGCAACATTGAGCGCTACCAGGGCTTCGTGCTCGACATGACGGAGAAGCGCCGCGCCGAAGACGAGATGCGGCGCCGCAATCGCGAACTGAATGCGCTCAACGCCATGGCCGTAGTTGCGGCGCAATCTTTCGATCTGGACGAGATTCTGAACCTCACGCTCCGCCAGGTCGTCACCCTGTTCGGCGGCGAGAGCGGTACCGTCTACCTGTCCGATTCCGACAACGCCACCTACCGCCGGCGCGCGGCCTGGGGCCCACGCAGCCGCGACCAGATGCGGGCCGCAGAGATTTCCTTCCCGGAGGGCTTTGGTGATCTGGTGATGCGCTCGCGCACCGAAGTCGTCACGGCAGAATATCTCCCACACCTGCCTCCCAAGGTAGCGGAGTTCTTGCGCTCGGATGCGGACCGCTCCTGGCTCTGGGTCCTGTTCTGGGGCAAGGACTGTCCCGTCGGTATCATGGGCCTGTGCAGCGATCTGGGGTACGAGTATTCCAGCAACGACGAGAACCTGCTGGTCGCCATCAGCCGGCAACTCGCCACCACTATCGAAAAGGTTCGCCTGTACGAGGAAACCTGCCGCGCCTACGAAGACCTGCGTAAGACCCAGGAACAACTGCTGCAAAGCGAAAAAATGTCCGCCGTCGGCCAGTTAATCGCCGGCGTCGCCCACGAACTCAACAATCCGCTCACCGCCATCCTGGGCTATGCAGAGCTTCTGGAAAGTGAAGGTCTCAACGACCGCGCACAAGACTACGTCAGCAAACTGTTCAAGCAGGCGCAGCGCACCCACCGCGTGGTACAGAACCTTCTCTCCTTCGCCCGGCAGCGCAAGCCACAACGCGAAGAAGTCGACCTGCGCAAAGTGCTCGATGAGACGCTGGCACTGCGCGACTACGACCTCAAGACCAACAACATTCGCGTCGAGCTCGACCCATCCACCGAACCTGCGGTCGTGGTCGCCGATCCTCACCAGATTGAACAAGTATTTCTGAACATCATCAACAACTCCGTCGACGCCATACTCGAAACCGGCCGCACGGGTAAGATAAAGATCCGCGTCTACTGGCAGGACGGACACGTCTGCACGCAGTTCTCCGACGACGGCCCCGGCCTCAAGGACCCCAAGCGCATTTTCGATCCTTTCTACACGACCAAGAGCGTGGGTAAAGGCACCGGTTTGGGGCTGAGCATCTGCTACGGCATTGTGAAAGAGCATGGCGGCGATATCACGGCCAACAACGCTCCGGAAGGCGGCGCTGTGATCGAAGTGCGGCTACCGGCTGCGGTTGCCCATGCCGAACTACCAAAGGTTCCAACCAGGCAGCACGAAGGAGCTGTGAGCGGCCGCGTGTTATTGGTGGAAGAGGAAGAATCCGTTCTCGAATTTGAGCGCGATGTCCTCGCCGGTGCCGGCGCAGCAGTCGTCACCGCCAGAACGAGCGACGACGTCAAGACTCGCCTGCTCTCCGAACAGTTTGACGCCGTCATCATGAACGGCAAGATGCCGGGCGATTGGAATGCCCGAGAGTCCTACACTTGGCTGAAAACAAATTGCCCCACCATGGAAGGTCACGTTCTGTTCACGTTCGCGAGTGGAGTCGAGCCAACCGACGGACACACCTTCTTGCAAGAGAACAACGTCCCTTACCTCGCGAAACCATTTGAAGTCGCAGAACTCATCAGCCAGACCCGACGCCTGCTGCAGAAAGTGCTCGCCGCTGGAGCAGGAGCGGACTGACTCTGACCCACCTGATCCGGTAATTGCCGAGTTTTCCTCCGTCCCTCTTGCGGTAGACTAGCGACTACCCATGTCCCAATTCGTCCACCTGCACCTGCACACCGACTACTCTCTCCTTGATGGCGCCTGCGATGTCGACAAACTCTGTCAGCGTGTAAGTGAACTCGGCATGCCCGCCGTGGCCATGACCGACCACGGCAATATTTTTGGCGCAGTACACTTCGTCAACGCGGCGCACAAGCACGGCGTCAAGCCGATCGTCGGCTGCGAACTCTACGTCTGCAAGAAGGACGACCACAACATCGAGCGCACGCCTCCCGAGGGCGACACTTACAACCATCTGCTGGTGCTGGCCCAGAACGAAGAAGGCTACCGCAATCTCGTCAAAATCACCTCCGAAGCCTCGCTGCATGGCTTCTACTACAAGCCGCGCGTCAGCAAGAGGTTTTTGGCGGAGCATTCCGGCGGCCTCATCGGCCTTTCCGGATGCCTGAAAGGCGAAGTCGCGGAGCGCTTGACGGAGGGCAACTACGACGCCGCGCGCGCCGCTGCTTCCACGTACTCCGACATTTTCGGCAAAGAGAATTTCTATCTTGAGATTCAGGATCAAGGTTTGGAGATGGAGCACCGCATCCATCCCGGACTTTTCCAACTGGAAAAGGATCTTGGCCTGCCGCTCGTGGCCACCAACGACAGCCACTACCTCTGCGAAGACGACGCCCATTCCCAGGACGTCATGCTGTGCATCCAGACCGGCAAGTCGATCCGCGATACCGCCCGCATGAAGTTCGAAGGCACGCAGTTTTTCGTCAAGAACCACGACGAAATGCAGCGCGTGTTCAAGGACTCGCCCGATGTACTTTCACGCACGCTCGATATCGCCGAGCGTTGCAGCCTTCGCATCGAGAAAATCGCCAGCCCCTTTCCCCAGTTCGAGGTTCCACCCGGTTACACCATCGACAGCTACTTCGTCCACGTGACGCGAGAAGGCTTCGCCCGACGCATGGAGACCCTCCGCCCGCTGCACGAGAGTGGAAAACTGAAGCACTCCATCGCCGACTACGAGCAGCGCCTGGAACGCGAACTCGGCATCATCCAGCAGATGAAGTTCCCTGGCTATTTCCTCATCGTCTGGGACTTCATCCGCTATGCCCGGGAGCACGACATCCCCGTAGGCCCGGGCCGCGGATCGGCCGCGGGATCCCTCGTCTCCTACGCTCTGCGGATCACCGACATCGACCCCCTGCAGCATGAACTGCTGTTCGAGCGCTTTCTGAATCCCGAGCGCGTGTCCATGCCCGACATTGACATCGACTTCTGCATGAACCGCCGCGGCGAAGTCATCAACTACGTCACCCAGAAATACGGCCGCGACAACGTGGCCCAGATCATCACCTTTGGCACCATGGCCGCCAAAGCCGCGATCAAAGACGTTGGCCGCGCCATGGAGATTCCCTATGCCGACGTCGACCGCATCGCCAAGATGGTCCCCACCCAGCTCAACATCACCCTGGCGCAAGCCATCGAAGACTCCCCTCAGCTGCGGGAGGCCATCGAGAAAGACGGGCAGATTCGCGAGTTGTTCGAGACCGCGAAAAAGCTGGAAGGCATGGTGCGCAATTCCGGCGTCCACGCCGCCGGCGTCGTAATTTCGCCCCGCCCGCTCACCGACCTCGTTCCGCTGCATCGGACCAAGAACGACGAAATCGTGACCGCGTTCGACATGGTCGCCATCGATAAGTTGGGCTTGCTGAAGATGGACTTCCTCGGCCTGACCACGCTCACTATTCTCACCGATGCTTTGAAATTGATTCTGCAGGCGCGCGGCACACTCCTGACCCTGGAACAGATTCCGCTCGAAGACAACGAGACCTACGAAAAGGTCTTCCATCGCGGACTGACCTCCGGCATCTTCCAGTTCGAATCGCACGGCATGCGTGATGTGCTGCGCAAATACCAGCCGAATTCCATCGAAGACCTCACAGCTCTGAACGCGCTCTACCGTCCCGGCCCGATCCAGGGAGGCATGATCGACGACTTCGTCGACCGCAAGCATGGTCGCAAGAAAGTCGAATACGAACTGCCGGAGCTACAGGAGATTCTGCAGGAAACCCTCGGCGTGATTGTGTATCAAGAGCAGGTCATGCAGATCGCAAACCGCCTCGCGGGCTACTCCCTGGGAGAAGCCGATCTGCTCCGCCGCGCCATGGGCAAGAAGAAAGCCGAAGAAATGGCGCAGCAGCGCGAGCGCTTTGTCGAGGGCGCTGCACAGCGAAAATATCCACCGAAAAAGATTGAGAAGATTTTCGATCTCATGGCGCAGTTTGCCGGATACGGTTTCAACAAGTCCCACTCCGCCGCTTACGCCTTGTTGGCCTATCACACGGCTTACCTCAAGACGCACTATCCCGTTGAGTTCATGGCGGCGTTGCTGACGTCGGTGACCGGCTCCACGGACGACGTCGTCAAGTACATCAACGAATGCCGCGAGATGGGCATCGCCGTCGAAGCCCCCGACATCAACGTCTCGGATGCCAATTTCACTCCACACGGCGAATCGATCCGCTTCGGCCTGGCCGCCGTGAAAAACGTAGGCGGCAACGCCATCGAATCGATAGTGGTGGCTCGCAAGAAACTGGGCCAGTTCAAGTCCATTTTCGAATTCTGTGAAAACGTCGATCTCCGTCTGCTCAACAAACGCGTGCTTGAGTCTTTGATTAAGAGCGGCGCCATGGATTCGCTCGGTCGTCGCGCACAGTTGATGGCGGTCCTCGACAAGGCAATGGAGCAAGCTCAGAAGGCACAGCGCGACGCCGAATCAGGCCAGCACGGCCTGTTTGGGGTGTTTCAGCAGGAAGAGGCCGCGTTCAACAATGACAAACTGCCCAACAGTCCGGACTGGGACGAGCACACCCGGCTTTCCGCCGAAAAGGAAATTCTCGGATTCTTCATCACCGGCCATCCCCTGGAAAAGTACAAGGACAAACTCGCGGACTTGCGGGCACTGAGTACCGATGAAATCGCGGCCATGAAGAACTCGACCGGCAAGGACGAAACCATCGTGACCGCGGGCATCATCACCAACGTCCGCGTGCTCAAGTCCAAGCGCGGCGATTTCTACGCCCAGGCGAACCTCGAAGACATGGCCGGTTCAGTCGAGATGATCGTCTTCCCCGACGCGTATAAGCGCATCGGCGACAAGGTGAAGCTAGAAGTTCCAGTGCTGGTGAAAGCGGGTGTGCGCATTGAAGAAGGCGCGAATCCAAAAGTTCTGGCTGCCGAAATCCAGCCGCTCGAAGAAGCCAAGGTGCCGTTGCCGCGCGCCATCCGCATTCGCGTGCCGCTTGAAGGCGCTGGAGATGCCACCGTCGACGATCTCCACACGCTGTTTCTCGAGCGCAAAGGTGACGCCAAAGTATTGTTTGACGTGGAACGCCAGGGCGATTTCATGGTCGTGATGGAAGCGGAAGGCTATAATGTCCTTCCAGACCGAAATTTCATCGCCCGGGTCGAGCAATTGTGCGGGCGCGGCAGCGTCCGCGTCATCAGCTGATTTCACAGCCATGGCCGCAACCGAAAAAGCGCAGCAGGAACTCGAACAGATCGAACGGCAAGTGGCGGAGATGGAATCCGCTGGCACCGATGACGCCACTCGCCGTCAGATCGAAACTCTGCAGGACCGCATCGAGACGCTGAGACGAGAGATGAACGCGCCCCACACCGCCTGGCAGAAGACCGAATTGGCCCGCCACCCGCAGCGTCCGCAGTCTCTTGATTACATCGAGCGCGTCTTCACCGATTTCAGCGAGATCCATGGCGACCGCAGCTTCGGCGACGACGCCGCCATCATCTGTGGCATGGCCCGCTTCCACGGGGATGAAGTGATGATCGTTGCCACCCAGAAGGGCCGGGACATGAAGCAGCGTGTCTACCGGAACTTCGGAACACCGCATCCCGAGGGCTATCGCAAGGCCATCCGCATCATGCAACTCGCTGAGAAGTTTCGCCGGCCCATCTTCACCCTGGTCGACACCGACGGCGCTTACCCCGGCATTCACGCCGAAGAACGCGGCCAGGCCGAGGCCATCGCCTACAACCTCCGCGAAATGGCGCGACTCGAGGTCCCCATCATTGCCACCGTGATAGGCGTCGGCGGCAGCGGCGGCGCTCTCGCGATTGCAGTGGCCGACCGCGTGTTGATGATGGAAAACTCAATCTACTCCGTCATCTCGCCAGAGGGCTGCGCTGCCATCATGTGGCGCGATGCGTCCAAGAAAGAACTCGCCGCCGAAGCCATGCGCATCACCGCCACGGATTTGAGCGAACTAGGTTGCATCGACGACATGGTTCCCGAGCCCGAAGGCGGCGCCCACCGCGATCACGAAGCCGCCGCCAACTTGCTCGACGCCAGCTGGCAAAAACACTACGCCGAGCTGAAGAAGACTCCTACTGCGGAATTACTCGTGTCACGATATAATAAGTTCCGCAATATCGCCCAGTTCTACAAGACCGAACCTTGAGTCCGTGGACTTTCCTCTCGTTTCCAAAGCAGGTTCCTCCGGGCTACAGGCGGGCGATTTGCCGCACGGAGCGGCGCTGCCGCCGTATAATTAAATGTTTTCTCCTCCGTACTCCACAAATCATGGGCGACTGGGTTCAGCCCGTTAACTGAAGGAAGGTATTGGGATGGCCACTACGGATGTTACGCCCCGGGAATCCTCCGGAGGCGTGGGGCAAAAGCGCATCGTCAACGACATGAGCATTCAGGTCGCGACGGTCAATGGCTCCGGCTCGCAGAGTTCGAACACGGTTTTATTGCGCAGCATTTTCCAGATGGGCGTGCCGGTGTCCGGCAAAAACATGTTCCCCTCGAACATTGCCGGCCTTCCCACTTGGTACACCATCCGCGCCAACAAGAACGGGTACATCGGCCGCAAGAAGGAAATCGATTTCCTCGTGGCCATGAATCCAGAGACGGCTGTCGAAGACACGATGTCGCTCGCTCCCGGCGCCTCGGTGCTGTACGACGAGCCCCTCGCCCTGCACAAACTCCGTGATGATCTGCTCTTCTATGCTGTTCCTTACGACAAGTTGGTCGCGGCGGTCTGCCCCGAAGCCAAGCTGCGCAAACTGGTCAAGAACATGGTCTATGTTGGCGTCGTCGCCCAACTGCTCGCAGTTGATATGGGCGAGGTTGAAAAGGCCATCCGCAAACAGTTTGCGAAGAAGGTGAAAGCGGCCAATCTGAATCTGGCCGCGGCGCAGGCGGGATTCGATTACGCCAAAGCGAGCTTGAAGAAGCTCGGCGTTTTCTACATCGAGCGCATGGACAAGACCGCGGGCAAGATCATCATCGACGGCAACTCCGCCGCCGCTCTCGGTTGCATGTTTGCCGGATGCACCGTCGTCACCTGGTATCCGATCACCCCCTCGTCGTCGCTTGTTGAAACGATGATCGAGTACATGAAGGAATACCGCATCGGCCCCGACGGCAAAGCAACCTTCGCCATCGTGCAGGCTGAAGATGAACTAGCCGCAATCGGAATGGTGATCGGCGCTGGCTGGGCCGGAGCACGCAGCATGACCGCTACCGCTGGCCCCGGCATCTCTCTGATGTCAGAGTTTGCCGGCCTCGCCTACTACGTCGAAGTCCCCGGCGTCATCTGGGACATTCAGCGCGTAGGCCCCTCGACCGGCCTGCCCACGCGCACTTCCCAAGGTGACATTCTCTCCACCGCGGTTCTCTCGCACGGAGACACCAAGCACATCATGCTGATTCCCTGCTCCGTCGAAGAGTGCTTCACCATGGCGCCCGAAGCTTTCAACCTCGCCGAGCAGTTCCAGACGCTGGTGTTCGTCATGTCCGATCTCGACCTCGGCATGAACAACTGGATGTCCGATCCGTTCGAATATCCCACCACACCGATCAATCGCGGCAAAGTGCTCGGCAAGGAAGATCTCGATCGCCTCGGCGGATTCGCGCGGTACAAAGACGTCGACGGAGACGGCATCGGCTACCGCACGCTGCCCGGAACGATTCATCCCGCAGCAGCCTACTTTGCGAGAGGCAGCGGGCACAACGAGAGAGCTCAGTACAGTGAACGCGCCGACGACTTCGAAAACAACATGGAGCGCCTGAACCGCAAGTTCGAGACCGCGCGCTCCTTCGTTCCCCGCCCCGAGATCACCAAAGGCAAGGATGCGAAAATCGGAATCATCGGCTACGGCACCTCGCACTGGGGCATCACCGAGAGCCGCGATCAATTGCGGGACGAATATAAGGTCGAGACCGACTATCTGCGCCTCCGCGCCTATCCCTTCACCCGCGAAGTGCATGAGTTCATCGAGCAGCACGAGCGCATCTATGTCGTCGAGCAGAATCGCGACGCGCAAATGCTCAGCCTGCTCAAGCTCGACCTCAAGCCCGAACTGATCGGCCGCCTCCGCAGCATCGCTCACATCACCGGACTGCCGCTCGATGCGCGGTCCATTACTGACGAACTGACCAGCATGGAGGGCAAGTAGATGGTAACGACTCCCGTTGAGCCCGGCGCAGCCGCACCGGCACCGAAGACCAACCGCATCGGCCTCACCGTCATGGACTACAAAGGCGGAAAGACCACGCTGTGCGCCGGTTGCGGCCACAACGCGATTTCCGAGCGCATCATCGAGTCCATGTACGAAATGGGCGTGCAGCCCGAACTGCTCATCAAGCCCAGCGGCATTGGTTGTTCCTCAAAAACGCCCGCCTACTTCATGAGCCGATCGCACAGCTTCAACGCCGTGCACGGTCGTATGCCCTCCGTCGCCACTGGGGCCCTGCTCGCGAACCACAAACTGATCTGCATCGGCGTCAGCGGCGACGGCGACACCGCCTCGATCGGCATCGGACAATTCATCCACCTCATGCGCCGCAATCTTCCCATCATCTACATCATCGAAGACAACGGCGTCTACGGCCTTACCAAGGGCCAGTTCTCGGCCACCGCTGACTTGGGCTCGAAACTGAAGTCCGGCGTAGTCAACGACCTTCCGCCCATCGACACCTGCGCCCTCGCCATTCAACTCGGCGCAACTTTGGTCGGCCGCTCCTTCTCCGGAGACAAGCGCCAGCTCAGCGCCATGCTTAAGGCCGCGATCGCGCACAAGGGCACGGTCATGCTCGACGTGGTCTCGCCCTGCGTGACCTTCAACGATCACGAGGGCTCCACCAAATCTTACAAGTACGTGAAAGAGCACGAAGAGACTTTGCAGGATATCAGCTTCGTCCCCCACTTCGAAGAGATCGCCGTCGAGTACGATCCCGGCACAACCGTCGAAGTCACCATGCACGACGGTTCGCACCTGCACCTGCGCAAACTGGAAGAAGACTATGACCCCACAGACAAGATTCGCGCCATCACCCGTCTCACCGAAGCGCACGACAAGGGCGAAGTACTGACCGGCGTGTTCTATGTAAATCCTGAGGCCCCGAACTTCATCGACATGTTAAACGTGGTAGACGAGCCGCTGGCCACCCTGCCCGATTCAATGACGCGTCCGGGCAAAGAAGTACTGGACGCGGTGATGGAAGAGTTGCGGTAAGAGACCGACGCCGAGAAAATCGTGGGTGCCCATTTCTCGCGCGTTCTTTGCGCGAGAACGAGAAGTGGGGATTTTAACTGTTGGTCGGCGACGCTCCCGCCTAAGCGCTTTTGCGCCGCGGCTCTCCACTGTGCTCGGGACTCTGCCCCGGCTCAGGAAAATCGGAATCCGCATCCTTCAGCATGGGGTCCTGGTCGCGATGCCCGAGCTGTTCTTGCAAGCCGATATTCCCTGGCTCCTTGTGATCCTCAGATTCCGTAGCGCCCTTCGCCGTATCCTGATCGTTCGTGCTATGCGTCATGATTCCACCTCGTACATGAATGGGCGGTATGCTGCCGGAGGACGAATTAAGGGTCGCCCATCCGGATCAGTTTAGCCCTGGAGCTTTCCGAAGAAAACAGCTATAAACTAGGAGAAGTTCATCCTGAAGAGGGTATATGAGGCGCTTTCTTACGGTACTGACGATGTGTTTTTTGACGATGTGTGCCCTCTCGAGCACATTCGCCTGGGCTGCACCGCCGCAAGCTGCGCCCACGTCCGTGAAGGCAACCCATCCGCGTCACCGTTACCGCGCCCACAAGGCGGGCAAACATCACCATCCCAAGCGGCATCACCGGACTGTCTAGCGGGCTGGTGATCCAAGCTCGTCCGAGCCAAAGCTGTCCGATCCTGCGCATCCTTGCAGAACAACCGGAATCATCTCCCCGTGGTCGGAACTCCCAGCTTGCGCAGCCGGTCTCGGGCCTGCAGCGCCTCCGGCGAGTGTGGATAGCGCTGGATCAAGTGCCGCAACTCGCTGACCCCGTCATCCTGCTTCCCTAGTTCGATCAGAGCGAATCCCTTCTTCAACTGCGCCGACGCCGCCTTGTTTCCGCTGGGAAAGTTCTGCAACACCTGATCGTAGCTCTGCGCCGCCTGCTGGTAGTTCGCCTGGCGGAACTGAAGCTCGCCCAGGTAGTAATAGCTGTTTCCCGCCAAGTCAGTGTTGGGATAGAACTTGATGTAGTCCGAGAACTCCTGCAGCGCCAGGTCATTCTTGTTGCCGTTGTAGTCGCGCAAGGCGTTGTTGTAAAGCACATCTGGCGGCGGCGCCTGCGCCTGGGCCTGCTGCGTAGCCTGTTGCGTAGCCTGCTGCGCGGCCAGGCTCTGCTGCGCCGCCTGCATGTCTTCGAGTTGCTTGGTAACCTTGGCCAGGCGCACCTTGATCTCATCCATCGTGTCGTTCAGCGCCTGGATCTGCCCTGAAACCTGGTCCGTCCGCGTGCCACCCTCCGTTTGCTGCTTCTGCAGCGTGGTCTGCAACGCCGTCAGCGCCGCAGCCACCTTATTCACCGCGTCTGTGTCCTGCTCGACCAGGTTCTTCATGACGCCCATGCGCTCGTCGAAGGCGCGCTGCATGGCCGTCATCTGCTCTTGCAGTTGCTGCACCTGCGTCTGCAGTTGGACCATATCCTTATTCACGCCCCAGGCAGGAGCGGCTCCCAGCCAGAGCATCGACAACAATGCAAAACACGCAGAAATACGATGTATTTTCATAATAGATTCCCTGAAGACAGCCTGTTCTGATGCCTTGAGTATCCCACAGGTTGGGACGATTCGGCAGCGCTAAGGATCACGGGGAACCGCAAGCCGCAACCGGCACACAGTTCACTTCCCATGGCCGTGGCTCTCGCGCCGGACTGCACGCACACATGCGTCCGCCCTGAGGGGAACATACAGGGGATGCGGGCCGAACCCGCATCCCCACCTTCTTCACTGTTGATAGACGAAATGGCCGCGCCGGTTCTGCTGCCAGCAAGCTTCGTTGCTTTCCGAGCAGAATGGCTTTTCCTTGCCGTAACTGATCGTCTTGATGCGGCTCGCGTTGATGCCCGCCGCGACCAGCGCACTCTTAACCGCGGTGGCGCGCTTGTCGCCCAAAGCGATGTTGTACTCCGTCGACCCGCGCTCGTCGCAGTGCCCTTCAATCGTGATGTTCACATTGGGATGCTGGGTCAGGAACTGCACATCGGCCTGCAGCGAGCCCTGCTGGTCGCCGCGAACTTCCGCCTTGTCATAGTCGAAGTACACATCCTTAACATTCTGGCTGAACAACTCCTGCTCCGTAGCCGACGGCGGTGGTGGCGGCGGGGCCGGTGCTTGCGTCACCGTGATTCGCGCGCTCGCCTCTTGCGTTCCTCCCGCACCTTTCGCCGTCAGGTGATAGGTCGTGGAGTCCGTCGGAGATACACTCTGCGAACCATTCGGCTGCACGGCACCGATGCCGTCGATGGAGACATCGGTAGCGTTGCTTGTCTGCCAGGTCAACGACGCCGACTGTCCGGCCTGAATGCTGTTCGGACTCGCGGAAATCGCAGCGGTCGGGGCCGCAGGCGCTGGTGGCGGCGGTGGCGGCGGTGGGGGTAGTTTCTTCTTACCGCAAGCGCCAAGCATCATGACAGCACCGAGCGCGACTACCAGCAGGAACCACTTCCTATTCTGTTGCTTCACTGTATTCCTCCTTGCGGACCTCTATGATTGCCATCGAGGCCTGACGAAGTGCGTTTATTTCCAACTCCAGTTTGGTTGCGTGTTACGTCCTGCAAAAGTCAGTTGCTGCAGCTTGGTTCCGTCGGCCAGCATCGTCCAGATTTCTTCCTTACCTGAACGGCTCGATTGAAACACGATATGCCGCCCATCCGGCGACCAGGACGGAAAATCGTTGCGCCCGCCATCGTGCGTCAGCTGTACCCACTGCTTGCTGGCGATGTCCATCAGGTACAGATCCGACGCTCCCGGTTCTCCGGGCCCGTACTTCCTCACCCAGGCGAAGGTCAGGAACTGCCCGTTCGGCGCCCAGTTCGGCGAGACCGCGTATCCCTGGTCCGTCATGCGCTGCAGGTTGGTGCCATCCTGTTCCATAGCGTAGATCTGCGGCAGTCCCGTGCGCCCGCTCACGAAGGCAATCTGCGAATTCGTCTTCCGGTTCCACACCGGAGAAACGTCGGGCCCCTTCGCCGTCGTTACACAATGCAGATTCCCGCCCGAGGCATCCGTCACACAAATTTCCGGAGCGCCGCTGCGCGACGCAGAAAACGCCAGCTTCGTCCCGTCGCCCGACCACGCTGGCGACAGGTTGGTTCCTCCTAAATGCGGAAAATTTACCGCCCGGCTCAGGTCGAGCGAATACAGCATGATCTCCCAGCCGGACTTGGTCATCGAACTGAAGGCGATGCGCGAACCGTCGGGCGAAATGCGCGGCGACAATGAGATCGAGTTCAGATGAGTAATCTGGTGCTGGTTCGATCCGTCATAGTCCATCGCCCAGATTTCCTTGTGCCCGCTCCGGTCGCTGACAAAATAAATCTGGCTTTCGGCAATCCCCGCGAGACCACCACCCAGCCGGAAGATAATCTCGTCGGCGAACTTGTGCGCCATCAGGCGCGCCGCGGCGTCGCTCGGCGTGTCTCCATATTGCTTGCCCAGAATCTGTGGCGACTGGATGTTCTTCACGTCATACAGCCAGCCCTGTAAAGTGAGCCGTCCCCCGCTCACTCCCAGGCTTCCGAAGGCCAGCATGGCGGCGTTGGGAGGCGGCGCGTTCCATGCCAGAAAGTTCACCTCCGGAGGCTGCCCCGGCGCCTGCAACGGATAAAAGCTCTTCGATACCAGTTCCACTACGCCGGAGACATCAAGATCGTTCCACAGCGTGTCATTGAAGGTCTTCAGCAGGGCGGTATTTTGGGGATCGGTGGTCGAAGGCTTGAAGTCGGGAACGGCCAGCCGCACTTTCTCCACCCCAAGGCTTGTTCCCGTCTTAACCCAGTCCTGCGCGAATACGAGGCCGCTGAGACTACAAATGGCCATCAGCACAAGCGCGAGCCGCACGCTGGGCGTGCTGCTGCGAAACGACCGCCGGTGTGTGGGTCTTACGGGTTGATCCATCCGCTTTCCGGAGAAACGTACGCCGTACGACAATATCGTAGCCCGATACTTATTCCATGGCAAGGTCTTGTCCCTCACGTGGCCGCATTCCCTTACGGGTCCAAAAACTCTATTGTGCGCTTTTCCATCGACGGAATGTTGCTCCCGTACCCGGTTAATTACCGATCCCGCCGATAACCGGCAACCGGCTCACTTCTTGTAGTCGAACCAGAACTCTACTGACACCTTGCTCCCGGAATACTCGGGAGGCAAGGGGCCGAACGTGTCGATCCGCTGGACCGCGCGCGACGCGGAAATATCGAGCGACGGTACACCACTCGACTGCTCCACCTGTACATTCGCCGGATGTCCGTCGCGCGCAATGTCAAAGGTGATGTAGACCCGCTGCGCGCTCGTAATCCGCGGGTCGATTTCGTATTTCATCCAGTTCTGCGAGACGATCCGCTGCACGCCCTGCACGTACCAGGAAAAACGCGTCCCGAAATCTCCGCCGCCGCCGGTAAAGCCGAAGCCACCTTTCGCCCCCGCCGCGCTGAACGTGCCGTACGGCCCGCTGACCGGCCCGCCCTCTCCGAATGCGACTTGGTTCGTCTCTTCCTCGGGTTCCGGTTGCGCTGTCTCTTTCGCAGCAGTTTGCTGTTTCTTCGGTTTTATTTTCGCGTTCTTGCCCTGAATCTCGATCGCATCCGGCTCTTTCTCTTCGATCTTGGCCTGCGACTTGGTCAGCCCCTTCGACTCATTCGCCAGCACGTTTTGCGATTGTGTTGGCGTCGCTGCAATCGGAACCGTGCTCACCAGCGTCGCTCCGATCGCCTCGCCGCCACCGCCTGCTCCCCAAGTCCCGCCACTGGTCCCGTAGAACACCGCCGAGTACGCCAGCAGCAGGGCGGTAATCCCCACGTGCAGCCCTGCCGACCACGCCAGCGCGCGTCCCCAGCCGTCGTGCTCGAAGTAGATTTCAGCGTTTGCTGCCATTTTGCTCGAGAGGTTGCGTCACAATGCTGACGTTGGTAATCCCCGCTTGTTTCACCGCATCCATCACGGTCGCGAACGCGCCGAACGGAACATTCTCATCCGCCCGCACAAAAACAGACTGGTTTCGCGGATCGCGAATCTTCTGCCGCAGCCTGCTCCCAATCTCATTGATATTGATGGAATCATTCCCCAGAAAGACGCGCTGATCTTTGTTGATCGTGATCACCAGGCGCTCCTCCGTGATCTGTTTCACCGTGCGCGTCTTCGGCACGCTGACGTCGATCCCCGATTGCAACACCGGCGCCGTCACCATGAAAATGATAAGCAACACCAGCACCACATCGACCAGCGGAGTGATGTTGATGTCGGCCAGCGCCGTCTGCGTTCGTCCGTTGGACGAGGTGAATGCCATTAGCGTCTCACTTCTGAGGTCTGTGCCGGTACCTGCGCCTGGCTGTGCTCGACCGCGTTGAGCACCTCGAGCGCAAAGTCGTCGCTGCGCGCGGCAAACTCGCGTATCGACGCCCCAATTAGGTTGTAGGCAATCACCGCGGGAATCGCGGCGCCCAGCCCGGCAGCGGTCGTAATCAGTGCCTCGGAAATGCCTGGAGCCACCGCCCGCAACGTCGCCGCCCCGGCTGTCCCTAGTCCGTGGAATGCATCGATGATGCCCCACACCGTCCCAAACAGCCCGACAAACGGCGTAACTGACGCCGTGATCGCCAGCCATGGCACGTTCCGCTCCAGCCGCGTGACTTCTTCCGAAGCCCCAATCTGCATCCCGCGCTGGATCGCCGTCAGATTTCGCAGCACCCCCGACGTCGCGGTCTGCCGCTTGTACTCTTCATAGCCGCCCTCGAACACGCCGACCAGCGGACTCGGCTTGAATTGCTCGGCCACGGCGGCAATATCCTGCAACCGCTGCGCCTTGCGAAACGCGCGCACGAAACGCCCGCTCTGCGCACGCGCCCGCCGCAGCAAACTCCATTTTGTCAGGATGATGGACCACGAGATCAGGCTGAACGCCAGCAGGACGAACAATACCAGCTTGGCGACCGCGCCAGTGTTGGAGATCATGTCGACGATTTCGCCGCCGACGAACGCTGCCAGCAAGGGGAAAGATTGCATCGGGTTTAGGAAGACACCTGCTTTGATTATAGATGAACCCAGCCGTGTGCTTTTTTGCACGTACCCGATCCAGCAATGAAAAGTTGCAGCGATACATGTGCCGGGTGCCCCATTTCTCGCGTACTTTGCGAGAAGTGGGGACTTGCAGCGTCATGGGAACGCCTCGCAAGGAAATGCGCCCAGCAACGAGATCTACCGGCTTCTCGGATCGCTATTGGTAAACGCGAACTGCACCGCCATCGAATCCAAATACGGCGAGTCCAGCGGTGTGAAGTGAATGTCTTTCACTTGAAACATCACATAAAACCCATCGACCTTCATGATCCGCTTCGCGCGGATCGGCACCCCGCCAAACCGGTTCGGGTTCAGCCACCACAGATTGTTCTTCGGGTCCCCCGAAGGCTCTTGCTCCTCCAGTAAAATGTTGCTGTAGATGCTGTGATGCAGGTCTCTGAGCTTCACACGCCACGATGTAATCTGCTTATCGCCCTCCGGCCCTTGCGGAGTAATCGCAAGCTCGTAACGGTCATTGCCCCGCGAATCCTTGATACGTTCCCGGTACGTCGCGTTGTCCGGGTCTAGCTTGGCCTCAAAGCTGTCCTCGGTAATGCGCGTCTCCCCTTTTCGAAAGCTCTCTGCATAAATTGTGGGCTCGACGCTCTGGGCCCGCGCGGAAACCGCGAGCAGAACCAACCCGAGAACCCTGAAGGCAACCCGCTTCATCTTCGGTCGACTGCCTCCATGCCATGGACGTCCGCGAAACCGGAAATCCGTTTCGTACTCATTTCCCGCAGCCAGTTGCACAAGGCAAGAGAAGCCCGGTTGCTGTTGCGTGCCAGCCGGACAACTTTTGGCCAGAGCCAGGGGCGAAGCGCGGCGAATACCGCAAAGCGCGCTTCCAGGAACCGTCCCTCGGAATCGACGAACCTCTCCATCGACGGAAACGTGAAGTCGAATTCGTCCGAGATTACTTTCACCACTCCGAATCCTACTCCCCTCACTTCCGCAGCGCGTGCCACTGCTGCCGCTTCCATGTCAACCGCCTGGGCCGCGAAGGAGTCGCGCAGCTTCGCCTTCTGAGCCGGACTCGCCACCGATCCAAAACTGACCAGCACACCTTCCCCCCGGTCCAGGTTCACGCAGCTGCCGTCGCCCGCATTGACTACCCGCCGCGGCTGCACAACCGACGCCACCCTGAGCCCAGGATCGAGAGCGCCCGCAAATCCCGCAGAATAGATCACCGTCGGCGCATAGAGAGCGATCACCACTTCCGCCGCCCGTCGCGCCGCCTCCCCTCCAATCCCGCCGCAAACCAGCACCACATCGTCCTTCTCGAAGAAGCGAAAGTGCCGGCCCGCATGTTCCTTCTCGCTGACGCGCCACTGTTTCACGAGCGCCCGCACTTCCCTCTCCAGCGCGGCCACAATGGCGACTTTAGACATATCCGTTGCCCTGAAACCACTCCACCGCTCGCCGCAATGCCCCCTCGACCGGAACGATCTTCCAACCCAGCTCCCGCTCGGCCTTGTCGGAACTGGCAAACATTTTCTTTCTGCCCATGCGCACCGTATCGACCGTGGCGCGCGGCTCGCGGTGCAACATTCTCCCGGTGATCGCTTCGTCCACCACGCCCGCCGCGAAGGCGAATACGTACGGCAGCTTTATCTTCGGCGAAGGCAGCCCCGTGATCCTCCCCAGCCTGTCCAGAATCTGCTTTAGCGTCAGATTCTCTCCACCCAGAATATAACGCTCGCCCGCCTTCCCTTTTTCTAACGCCGCAATATGCCCGCGCGCGCATTCCCTCACGTCCACCAGATTCAATCCAGTCTCCACGTAGGCGGGGAATTTGCGCTTGAGAAAATCCACGACGATGCGCCCCGTGGGAGTCGGCTTTATATCCTGCTCGCCGATCGGTGTCGTCGGATTCACCGTCACTACGTGCATCCCGCTGCGCCCGGCTTCCAGCGCAATCTGCTCCGCCATGAACTTCGACCGCTTGTAGTGACCGATCATGTCGGCGAGCGCAACCGGAGAATCCTCGTCGGCGGGATACCCGTTCCTGGTAAATCCCATCGTCGCCACGCTCGAGGTGTACACCACGCGTCCCACGCCAGTCTTGCGCGCAGCTTCCAGAATCGCCCGCGTGCCCTCCACATTCGACCGGTACATTTCCTCCGGATCGCGCACCCAGAGCCGATAGTCGGCAGCCACATGAAAAACCGTGTCGCACCCTGCCATGGCTTTTTCGAGCGAGCCCGCGTCGCGCAAATCTCCTGTCGCGGTCTCAGCCTTGAGCCCTTCCAGATTGCGCAAATTGCTAGTGGACCGCACCAGCAGCCGCAACTCCGCGCCCTGGTCGGCAAGCACCCGCGCGACGTGCGATCCCAGAAATCCGGTAGCGCCTGTAACGAAAGCTTTCAAGAGCAGTTCTCGGTTCTCAGTTCTCAGTTCTCAGTCAGAGCCTCAAAGCTTCGGCAGCGCAACTGAGAACTGAGAACCGAGAACTGAGAACTAGCTCGCGCCCTTCTCCATGATTTTCGCGTACGTCGTCAGTGCGAGCAGCGGGAAGTATTCCCGGTAGAGGTGATACATCAGATAGAACACGCGCGGAAATCCCGTGCCGGTAAAGAACGGCTCATCCCATGACCCGTCGTTCTTCTGCGTACGCAGCAGGTAGGCAACGCCGCGCGCGACGGAGTCGCTCCGCGTATCGCCCACCGCCAGCAGGCCCAGAATCGCCCACGCCGTCTGCGATGGAGTGCTCGGCCCCACGCCCCGCAGGGCCGGATCGTCGTACGAGCCCACACTCTCGCCCCACCCGCCATCGGGGTTCTGCACCATACGCAGCCACTCCGCAGCCTGTTGGACGCATGGTTCGTGCAGATCCATACCAATGGCTTCCAGCCCGCGCAACACTAGTGCCGTGCCGTAGATGTAGTTGACGCCCCAGCGTCCGAACCAGCTTCCGTCCGGCTCCTGTTCCTTGCGTACGAACTCGATTGCTCGCTGCACCGCCGGATGGTTCTTGTCGTATCCGTAAGTGGCCAGCATCTCCAGGATGCGCCCCGTGATATCCACCGTCGGCGGATCCAGCATGGCGTTGTGATCGGCAAACGGAATGTACTGGAACACCATGCGGTCATTATCTTTGTCAAACGACGCCCACCCGCCGTTCTTGCACTGCATCGAGAGGATCCAGTCGATCGCCCGCTGCACCGACTCCCGCTGGTAGCGTCCGTTGGGATGCTCCACCCGGCTCAGCCCCAGGCAAACCATCGCGCTGTCATCCACATCCGGATAAAACTCGTTGTTGAACTCGAAGTACCAACCGCCCGGCTGTCCCTTCTTGTTCTTGACCTTCCAGTCGCCCACCGTGCGCACTTGCTTTTGCAGGATCCAGTCGGCGCACTTCACCAGGCGCGGATCGTTCGCCGGCACTCCCGCCTCGCCCAGCGCAAACAGCGCGTACGCCGTGTCCCACACCGGCGACATGCAAGGCTGCATGCGGAACGTGTCATCTTCTTCGATCCCCAACTTCTCAAATTCATCGAGCGCGCGAATCACCTGGGGATCGTCGAGCGAATATCCCAGGCACCGCAGCGCGATGATTGCATTCATCATCGACGGATAAATCGCGCCCAGCCCGTCGCTCATCTCGAAGCGCGCCAGCATCCACTTCTCCGCGCTCTTCAGCGCGATCGAGCGCAACGGCCGCACATGCACCCGCTCCAGCCAGTGCGTTAAGCGATCGAGTACAAGAAAGAAATTCCGCCACGAAACCAGCTTCTTCGCCCAGTGCAAGTGCATGCGAGACTTCTGCATCCCGCCCACAAACAACTCCTCCACGCCCATTTCGCGCGGAATCTTCTTGAACGGCTTCTTGGCGTAGCAAATCGAGAGCGGCACCAGGATGGCCCGCGACCACGACGATATCTCGTAGATGTTGAACCAGAACCAGTTCGGAAAAAGAACGATCTCCGGCGGAATGGCCGGAACCGCGTCGTAATCGTACTGCCCGAAGAAACAAAGATAGATCTTAGTAAATGTATTGACTTCGGTGACGCCGCCCATATCGAGGATGTTCTTCCGGGCGCGTTGCATAGCAGAATGGTCGGCCGCATACCCGGCCAGCTTCAACCCAAAATACGCTTTCACCGAAGCGCTGATGTTCGACGGTCCAGCGGCGTAAATACTCCAGCCTCCGTCTTCATTCTGATGCCGCAGAATCCAGTTCGCCGCCTTCTGGAAGCGTTCCTGGTTGCCCGTCCCGAGCAAGGTGTGCAGCAGGATGTAATCGGACTCAAGCGTCGTATCGGCTTCAAGTTCGCCGCACCAATACCCTTCCTCGTGCTGCTCCGAGAAAAGATACCTGCGCGCGGCTGCGACGGCCGCGCCCACGCGGCTCGCCAGTTCCTCAATTTTTCCGAAGCGAAGCTGTGGATTGGAACCTAACGGTGCGGAAGTTATGTTGGAGTCGGGGGAGTCTGTATTCATGCAGTTGCGTCTCCGTAGAAACGTAGCTTGCTACGTCTCGCCTGCGTCCAGATCAACGTTGTCGCGACGCTGATGCGTCCTAATCCGCGGTCGCGCTGCTCGGAGCGGCGGCGATCGCCTCGACAATCTCCGGCGGCAGCCCGAAGCGGACATTTTCTGGCATCACTTCAAGCTCCTGCAAGTTGTCGAAGCCCTTGTTGCGCAGGAACGCCACCGTCTCTTCCACCAGGTGCTCTGGCGCCGAAGCGCCAGCCGTCAGAGCAATCGTCTTCACGCCCTTCAACCACTCCGACTCAATGTCGTTGCAGCTATCAATGAGATGCGCCTTCGTGCCCAGGTTGCGTGCCACTTCCACCAATCGATTGGAGTTTGAGCTGTTTTCCGATCCCACGACCAGCAGCAAGTCAGCCTCGGACGCAACCTCCTTCACCGCGACCTGCCGGTTTTCGGTCGCGTAACAAATATCCTGCGCAGCCGGCCCCTTGATGTTGGGAAACTTCTTCTTCAGCGCCGCAATAATGTCCTTAGTCTCGTCCAAGCTCAGAGTCGTCTGCGTCAGATAAGCCACGCGGTCCGGGTCCGGTACGCTCAGGGACTTCACCTGCTCCGGCGATCCTACGACCTGCGTCACCAGCGGAGCCTCGCCTAGTGTCCCGATAACCTCATCGTGATCCTTATGGCCGATAAGGATGAGCGAATACCCTTCCTTGGCGAACTTCACCGCCTCCACGTGGACCTTGGTCACCAGCGGACAAGTCGCGTCAATCACGCGTAGCCCACGCAGCGCACTGTGATCGCGCACTTCCGGAGAAACACCGTGCGCGCTGTAAATGATGCGCTCGCCGTTGGGTACCTCGTCCTCGCTATCGACAAAGATCGCGCCCTTCCCTCGCAGCTCTTCCACCACAAAGCTGTTGTGGACGATCTCCTTGCGCACATAGATCGGCGGCCCAAAGGCTTCCAGAGCAATGCGGACAACGTCAATCGCCCGCACCACGCCCGCGCAGAACCCCCGCGGCTTGAGCAAAAGTAAGGTCTTCCCGTCAGTCTTCCCCAGAATTCCAGTCACGATGTGTGCCCGCTCCTCAAATTCCGAAGCGCCCGCCCGGTTGTCATTCCGAGCGAAGCGAGGAATCTGCTCTCAGTCATTGGATGCAAGAACCGCCACAAAATCCGTACCTTCAGGGTACACGATCCCCATTGTGGCGATATCAATAAACTACCGGAAAGTACCGGGATGGTCAACGTAAGACATAGAAACAGCGGGGATTAGCAGCGAACGGCGAAAACCGGCACGCGAACTGGGAGGAGGCTATTGAACCAACCGTCGCCCCCCCCCGGCTTTTGCCACTCCCCCGAGTGGCGCACCAACCTGCTCAGAAGTTGGATCCTCGATTTCCTCGTACGCTTTCAGCTCAGCCGCACCGTGTCCGACGGCTCTTCTACGGTCGCCGAGTTTATCCAGCGACAGACTCATGTTCCATGGCCCATCCCCCTCGCTCGCCTGTCGCCAATTTCGGGGGTAACGGACAGCTGTAGTTCGAAATACTCCATCGCCCGCCCGCGTCAACGAGTGTAATCGCCCGATGAAAACAGTCTGCGGGCCGGATCGATATCTCTTGGTCTGCGAAGATTGTGGAGGGCTGAATCTTACTGCTGAGAAACTCCCTTCACGCGCGACGCACGAGCCACACAATCACCAGAATCACAATAATTGTTCCGACCACACCCATACCTAACATAGTGCCTCCAGTCGAACATGTAGGGATTAAGATTCACCCCTGCAGACATGATGGGGCTAGATCCCGGCTTTCGTCTGAGCAAAATGACACGAAATAGTCGAGATCTTACCTTTTATGAGTACGTTGAGAGATCCTTGGCGGAGAAGCGCCCAGCACTGTAATTGCGTGTTCCTTACTTCACGTTGATTGTGGCCCGAGGATTGTGGCCCGAGTCTTGGCCGTTTTGCTGGGTGAGACCTGGTAGGTCCGGTGTTTTCGAGAACTCTAGCTCCACTCTTTCCTCGGCTTTGGCAGGTCTTGCAAAAGTGCTGCAAATGCATTGGACTCATCGCGAGCTTGCTCAATTTCACGGTAGAGGTGTTGAAATTTTGCACGGACTAGCGGGGAAAGTTGAGGATCATTCATCAGATCGTCGCATTCCTGCTGCCACACTGGCTCTGGCACTTGATGCGAATGCAGCACAGCTTTCAAAGCCATGTTCTCAGAAAACAAGCACTCAACGGTTTGTAAAAACCTTAGCATCCGCTTCTGCTCGGCATCGGTCATGCAGGCTCCCTCGAATTCTGTTTTTCCGCCGTGGCCGACAGCACACCCAAAGGTTTCCGTTATCGGAGTCCCCACGCAGTCGATTAAGACATCCTCGGCGGCAGCGTGTCTGTGCGGAATTGCTCAATGCGTGAAGATGTGCGTCTCCTCGCCGTGCGGTTTTCTCTTTGACACCCGACCGGGTAGCTGGCACAGAATCGCCTTGGAGTATTGAGGTGCGGTGAAATGGGGCGATTTAGGGGCTTGACAAGAATGGAGGATAATCCAACGGGAAGCGTCTTTCCCCGCTGGGAAAGACGATGCCGAACCGGCCTGGCGAAGAACCAGTTCTATTCCTGAGCTCTTGCGATTGTGATGCGGCTATCTCGCTTGGGGCACTCGTTCGGCGTGCCGCGATTCGAGGCTTGAGAGAGTCGCCGCGCAAATCTCGTCCGGAGATCCCGTGGCAGCCACCGAAACCAGCAACCCGAGTTTCCCATAGAACTCGATCAGCGGTGCCGTACTCCGGTCGTAAGCTTCCAGACGTACCGTGATCGATTCCGGCCGGTCATCGTCGCGTTGAAACAGCTTCCCTTCGCAGCGATCGCACCGGCCCTCCACCGTGGGAGGACGTTCGGTCACGTGGTACACCGCCTTACACTTCTCGCACGTCCGGCGTCCGCCCAAGCGGGCGACAATTTCACCGAAAGGCAAATCGTAGTTGACCACCGCGGTCAGCGAGAGTCCTTCGCTGTCCATCAGTTTCTTTAGTGATTCGGCCTGCCCCAGGGTTCGGGGGAATCCGTCGAGGATGAAGCCGCCGCCGCAGTGCAGGCAGCCCTTGCGCTCGCGAACCATCTCCCACACGGTGGAATCGGGCACCAGCGCGCCGCGACGCATGTATCCTGCCGCTTCCTTCATGGCCGGGCTCTGCTCACAGTCAGGCCTACTGCCTGCGGCCCGGAAAACGTCGCCTGTCGACAAGTGACATGCCCCCAATCGCTGGTGCAGCAGATCGGCCTGAGTCCCTTTGCCCACGCCCGGGGCTCCCAACAATACGAGCCTCCAGGGATTCTCCCCATGCTCTGGAACAACCTGGCACTGAGCCGTTGGCCCCTGCAGCCACGCCTCGCGATCCTGCTTGTTTTGTGTGCTCATTCTTCTATGTGTATGAGATCGGCGCCTTTTTCGCGGTGATAGAAATCACACCCCACCCCTCCCCGAAGCACAGCCTCGGGCTCCAAGGCGAGACTGACTCTGTGGCATTTACGGTATCGCCGAAGCGATACCTGATACGAATCGCGAGTTTTTCAGCAAAGCTGTCTAGCCCCCGACGCCTCTGAGGACCCCGTATGGCCCCATCGTGCCCCCATCCCCCCTCCCCGTGCCATTGTGATCGAAGGCGAACTGCCGCACCATATTGCCGTCGCGCAGACTCCCAGGTCAGCGAACCAAATGCTGGAGCTAAAGCCAAGACCGACCGCCGGTTCCCCCCGGGCTCAGGCAGCAAGCGAGAGCCAGCAACCCCGCAGGCTGCTGCTCGCACTCGTTCTTCTGCTGGTTGCGCTCGCTGGAGTTCTGTGGAGAGACCGCGACTTCTGGTTCAGTTCTGAGCAGTCGGCTTTCGATCAGGAAGTTGCCGAGCCTGTGGTCGCATCCCGTGCGGTATCAAAATCGCCATCGAGCACTGCCCTATCCGCCCCGGCTCCTGCGAAGAGAAAAATCGCCGTCACGAATCCCGCCGGGACGAACTCTGCCGACGCACCCGCTGTGGCGACCACTCGCACCGTGCTCCCTCCTCTGGACGTCGAGGTGGTAGCTGGCGACACCCACCGGACGCTTCATCCCGGTAGCAATGCCGAAAAAGTCGAAATCGCGCGTTCCGGATCATCCGTCCCGGCGCAGTCCACCGCAAACTTTGCCGTAGCCACGAACGCGGCCGAACGCGAGCACATCCCCGCCGCAGTGCAGGCGACCTATCCGCTGCTGGCGCAGCAGATGAAGGTAAAGGGATCGGTTGTGCTGCAGGCGCTCATCGGAGCCGACGGCGTCATCCAGAATCTGCATGTGCTGAGTGGCCCCGCCATTCTGAGTTCGGCGGCCCAGCAAGCCGTGCGCGAGTGGCGATTCAGACCGATCGTAGAGAACGGTCAGGCGGTCGAATCCCAGGCCAGGATCACGGTGAACTTTACGATCAATGTCGCGGATGGTTCCGCGAAAACTACTTTGGCGGAAAGCCGCCCCCTCACCTTCGAGACCCTCACGCGTTAGCCTTAATCATCTGCTCCGCATGCTTGCGCGAAGTCTCGGTAAGCTTCGCCCCACTCAACATGCGCGCCACTTCCTCCGTGCGCTCCTCGCCCGTCACCGGTCGGATACTCGTGCGCGTGCGCCCCCCGGATTCCTTCTTCTCAATGACGTAGTGATGGTCGCCAAAAGTCGCGATCTGCGGTAGATGCGTGACGCACAATACTTGATTCGATCTCGCCAACGACTTCAATTTCTTGCCCACACTCTCGGCCGCGCGTCCCCCGATCCCGGTATCGATCTCGTCGAACACAAGAGTCCTTTGGGTGCCCCACCCTTGTCGCGTCTTTTGCGACAGGGTGGGGGTTTTGACTTTCTCACGCCCCCGCTCCTCGCGTACGCTTCCTGCCTCCACACTTGCCTTCAACGCCAGCATCACCCGCGAGAGTTCCCCGCCCGAAGCAATGTGTTCCAGTTGCCGTAACGGCTCTCCCGGATTGGTGGAGATCATATACACCACCTGATCGATGCCCGAGCCATTCCAGTTCCCTTCTTCTTCCGAGGTCGTCATCTCGATCCGGAACACCGACTTCATCGCCAAGTCGTTGATCTCCGCCTCCACCAGTTTCTCCAGCGTGCGCCCAGCCGAGGCTCGCTTCTTCGACAATCCTCGCGCCGCATGTAGATATCCCTCGGCTGCCTTCGCCAGTTCCTTCCGCAGCTGCCGCAGAATCTCGTCCTTGTTCTCGACCTCCGACAATTTTCGCGAGACGTCTGCTCCGAACTGAATCACCTCATCCAGCGTGGGCCCATACTTACGCTTCATCCGGTCCAGCAGTGCCAGCCGGTCTTCCACCTGCGCGAGGTGTTCCGGCGAAGCGTGAATGCCTCCGGCGTAGTCGCGCACGGTGGCCCCGACGTCCTCGACGCTGATACGCGCCGTCTCCAGCGCGGCCAGCGCCTCCTGAAATTTCGGCTCGTATCGCGTCAGCTCTTCGACCTGCTTCTGCGCCGCCCGCAGCGACGACGCTGTCGACCCGTTACCCTCGTACAGCAGGTCAAATGCATTCATCGCCGCGTTGTAGATCTTTTCGGCGTTGGCAAGAACGCGCTTTTCCCCTTCCAGACGCTCATCTTCTCCGGTTTGCGGATGCGCTTCTTCGATCTCCCGCTTCTGAAAGATCCACAAGTCCACCAGGCGCAGCCGGTCCTGTTCTCCCCGCTCCAGGTCGTCGATGCGTGTCCGAATCTCCTTCCACTCCGCAAACGCCGTCTCCACCGCCTCAAGTTGACTGCCCGCAAACGCGTCCAGCAGCCCCAACCGCGCCGGACCGTCGAAAGCCAGAATGGATTCGTTCTGCGCGTGAATCGTCGCCAGATGCGGCGCCAGCAACCGCAGCACCGCCACCGTCGCCGGCTGATTGTTCACAAACACGCGTCCCTTGCCGCCGGTCGCGATCTCCCGCCGCAGAATAAGCGATCCGTCGTCCGACTCGTCGAGCCCATTTGCTTCCAGAATCTTCGCCAACGATTTCTCCGCCGCGCCCCCGCCTTCGAACACGGCTGCGACCACCGCACGCTCCGTCCCCGTGCGAATCACGTCGCTCGAAGCCTTCTCCCCCAACAGCAGCGACAGTGCATCGATCAGGATCGACTTCCCCGCCCCGGTCTCGCCCGTCAGCAGGTTCAACCCCTGCCCGAACTCCACCGCCAGGTTGTCGATCACCGCGTAGTTCTCGAGCCGCATTTCAATCAGCACAAGCGATCCTGGAAAGCCGAAGTTTTGCGCAGCATAGCATGAAAAACAGTCGCCAGTTGCCAGTTGTCCGTAGCCAGTTATCAGTCAGTGTCAAACGCCTTGGTCTTCGTGAGCGAAGGATGTGGTTCGCGAACGCGTACGACTTACGCAGTCGAAGAGCCTGCCCCCAGCGAAGCCGAGGGGATCCCTACCCTCCCCGCAGTGCGTCATCGTTTGAGTTCGTCGCGGACTCGGTCACCCGCGGAGGAACGTACGCCAGGCACACGGACCCTCGGTCGTTACCGTCGGTGCCCCCATCCCCTTGATTTGAAACGAATCCACCCCCAACATCATCTAAAATAGACCGATGGCCATTGCCGGACCGCTGACGGTCGAGACTCATCTCCAATCGATCCCCGCCACCATGCTGGCGGCGGTCTACCGCGGCGTCAACGACATCCGCCTCGAAACCGTCCCCGTCCCCAGCATTGGCCCCGGAGAGATGCTGGTTCGAGTCCACACCAGCGGCGTCTGTGGCACCGACCTGAAAAAGATTTCCACAGGTTCGCACTCCGCCCCACGTATTTTCGGACACGAAACCAGCGGCGTGGTTGCCGCCGTCGGGGAAGGGGTGCGCAACTACCGCGCCGGCGACCGGGTCATGGTCTTCCACCACATTCCTTGCCGCCAGTGCTTCTACTGTAAGAACAAGACCTTCGCCCAGTGCGCGACCTACAAGAAAGTGGGCTGTACCGCCGGATTCGAGCCCTCTGGCGGCGGTTTCGCCGAATACGTTCGGGTCATGGACTGGATCGTCGAGCGCGGCACCGTCCCTATCCCAGACGGCGTCTCCTTCGAGCAAGCCTGCTTCGTCGAGCCCATCAACACTTGCATGAAAGGCATTGATGCCCTGCGCCTTCGCCGCGGCGAAACTGTACTGGCCATCGGCCAGGGCCCAATCGGCATCATATTGAGCGTATTGGCCCGCCGGGCAGGGGCCACCTTAATTACTTCCGATTTGTATCCGGAGAGGCTTAGAATAGGAACATACTTCGGGTTAGAGCAGACAATTGATGCTTCGCGGGCAAACGTGGTTGAGCGCGTCCGTGAATTGACGGAGGGACGTGGCGCCGATGCGGTAATTCTCGCGGTCGGCGGCAACTCCCTGATTCGTACCGCAATGGATGCGGCCCGTCCTGGGGGACGGGTATTGCTTTTTGCGCAAACGCAGCACGGAGAGGCCGTGATCGATCCTGCAGCCATCTGTGTCGATGAGAAGACTTTAGTGGGGTCCTACAGCGCGTCGGTCGACCTGCAGGAAGAGTCCGTACGTTTTGTCATGAATCGCGAGATGGATCTCGAGCGCCTCGTCAGTCATCGCTTCCCGCTCGCCGAGAGCGCGCAAGCCCTCGACCTGGCGGCGCATCCGCAACCTTCATCCATGAAAATTCTGATCCAGCCCGGCAGTAGTTGGGAAGGAAGTCCGCAGTGAATGGAACAATGACCGCTGCCGTCCTGTACGGCAAAGAAGATCTGAAGATCGAAAAAGTTCCCATCCCTCGCGTGGGTAACGGCGAGGTTCTGGTCAAGGTGCAGGTCGCCTTGACCTGTGGCACAGACCTCAAGGTCTACCAGCGCGGCTACCACGCGCGCATGATTGTTCCTCCCGCGCTCTTCGGCCACGAACTGGCAGGAGTCATCGAGGAGGTTGGCGCTGGCGTCAACGGCTTCAAGAAGGGCATGCGCGTCGTCGCGCTGAACTCCGCCCCCTGCCAGATGTGCTTCTACTGCTCCAAGCACCAGGAGAATCTCTGTGAAGATCTGCTCTTCAACAACGGCGCCTACGCGGAATACATTCGTGTGCCGAAGCGCATTGTTGAAGCCAACATGCTGATTATCCCGCCCAACGTCAGCTTCGAAGACGCTGCCATGACCGAGCCTCTGGCCTGCGTGCTCCGTGGTCTGCATGAAACCGGAGTCGAAATCGGCGACACCGTCACCATCCTGGGCGGCGGCCCCATCGGCCTCATGTTCGTCCAGGTTGCCCGCGCCATCGGTTGCAACGTAATTTCCGTCGTCAAGCGCGACGGCCAGGTGGACGCCGCCAAACAAATGGGCGCGCATGAAATCGTCCAAACCACGAAAGTAGCAAACGTGGTCGAAGCCGTCCGCGCGCTCGCCCCGCAGAAGCGCGGCTGTGACGTCGTCATTGAAGCCGTTGGCAAGCCCGAAGCCTGGGAGTGGGCGGTCGACATGGTTCGCAAGGGCGGCACCGTGAACTTTTTCGGTGGTTGCGCCAGTGGGACAAAAGTGCAACTCGACACCAATCGCCTGCACTATTCCGAAATCACTCTGAAAGCCACCTTCCACCACACGCCAGAAACCGTTCGCCGGGCCTTCGGATTGATCGCGGCCAAGAAGATTCGTCCCACCGACTACATCACCGGGGAGGCGCCGTTGTCCCGCCTGCAGCAGGTTCTGCGTCACATGCTGAACCGTGGCGGCGACATCAAAACCGCAATCATCCCCGGCCACTGATTCGCAGTAAAGCAGTACGAAGCCAAAGTGTTTTGTCATCCTGAGCGAAGTAACTGGTTCGCGAATGCGAACCAGTTACGCAGTCGAAGGATCCCTGTACTACCTGTGGTTGCAGACCGCAAAGAGGAGTTCTGACAACGCTCTCGCCCGTTAGGACGAATTCGGAGTCGCTCACTCGTGCTGACACGGGAATGACCCAACTCGCCACCCAAAACCCGCCACTCACGGCCTCCGCCGAACTCGGCTGGTCCCGCCTGCCCGCAAGCTATGCCATCCCCACGACTCCGCCCACACTCGCCGAAGCCCGCGAATACTGTGCCCGGCTGGCCCGCACCCACTACGAAAACTTCTCAGTCGCGAGTTGGTTCCTTCCCCGCCGCCTGCGCCAGCATTTCTTCAACGTCTACGCCTACTGCCGCATCTCTGACGACCTGGGCGACGAAGTCGGCGACACCGCTGCTTCCCTCGAACTCCTCGACCAGTGGCAGTACGAACTCGACGCCTGCTACGAAGGCGTTCCGAAACATCCAGTGTTCGTTGCCCTCGCTGAAACCGTCCGCACCTTCGACATTCCGAAGCACGAATTCTCTGACCTGCTCATCGCCTTCCGCCAGGACCAAACCGTCACTCGCTTCGAAACCTTCGACGACGTCCTGGCCTATTGCCATTATTCCGCGAATCCCGTCGGCCACCTCGTGCTCTACCTCTGCGGCTATCGCGATCCCGAGCGCCAGCAGCTTTCCGATTTCACCTGCACCGCGTTGCAACTCGCCAACTTCTGGCAGGACGTCACCGTCGACTACGCCAAAGGCCGCATCTATCTTCCACTCGAAGACCTGCGGCGCTTCCACGTCAGCGAAGACGATATCGCCCGCAACCAGAACACCCCGGCCTTCTGCGCCATGATGAAGTTCGAAGTCGAACGCGCCCGTGACTGGTTCCGTCAGGGGCTTCCCCTGATCGGCAACGTCGATCACGAGCTGGCCATCGACCTTGATCTCTTCAGCCGCGGCGGCCAGGAAATTCTGCATGCGATTGAGAAACAGGGTTTCGCAGTCCTGGGAAATCGTCCCGCCATTTCGAACCCGCGCAAGCTGGCCCTGGTCGCGCGTGCCGCGCTGGGTAAGCTTCTGGGAGTTGGCGCTACACGGGGTGCCAAAGGGGGTGCCAAAGCATGAGCGCCGGCACCCAGCAAGTCATCCTGCCCTGGGCCCCCGCCCCGCGGCAGCTCATTATGGCGTATTCGGTCTGCCGCGGCATCACGCGCACTGCAGCGAAGAATTTTTACTACGCCTTCCTCGTTCTGCCGCGCCGCAAGCGCGAGGCCCTCTGCGCTGTCTACGCCTTCATGCGCCGCTGCGACGATATTGCCGACGACTCTTCGCTCAGCCTCCCCGAACGCCGCCAGAAACTCGACATCTGGCTCGATGCGTTGCACCGCGCCCAGCAAGGCCAGCCCACCGACGATGCGATCCTGCTCGCCCTCACCGATGCCCAACGCCGCTACCAGATTCCCGCCGGACTGCTCGACGAACTCGCGCACGGCACGGCGATGGACATTGAGGATGTTGAGAGCTCTGCCCAGACCACCAGCGCTCCCGGCCTTACCATCCAGTACAAGACGTTCGAAGATCTCCGCCTCTACTGCTATCGTGTTGCTTCGGTCGTCGGCCTCGTTTGCATCCATGTCTTCGGCTACCGCGATCCTGCAGCCGAACCCCTCGCCGAGCGCTGCGGCCTGGCGTTCCAACTCACCAACATCATTCGCGACGTGAAGGAAGACGCGAGCATGGGCCGGATCTACCTCCCGGAAGAAGATCTCGCGAAGTTCAGCCTCTCTGCGTCGGAACTGCTCGCAACTCCAGACCCCGCGCGCTTCCGTCCGTTGCTGGCCCTCGAAGCCGACCGCGCCCGCGAGTTCTATGCCTCCGGGGATGAACTCATTCCCTACGTCGCGGAAGACAGCCAGCCCGCGCTGTGGGTGCTCGTAACCATTTACCGCCGCTTGCTCGAACGAATCGCCGAGAAACAGTACGATGTCTTCACCGCCAAAATCTCTCTGAGCACATGGGAAAAGCTCCGCATCCTGGGGAAAGGCTTCTTCAAGCGCCTAACGTGACCGCGAAAAGAATACTGTTTCGTCATCATCCCGAGACCGGGTGCCCCATTTCTCGCGCGTTCTTTGCGCGAGAAGTGGGGATTGCCTGACCACTCCGACCGCATGCCCCCCAGTCCCCAACCCACAGTAGCCGTCGCCGGAGGCGGCCTCGCCGGACTAGCCGCCGCCTGCGCCCTGTCCAACGCGGGATTCCGAGTCACGCTCTTCGAGAAGCGTCCCTTCCTCGGCGGCAGAGCCTCGTCCTGGGAACATCCCGGCACCGGCGAAGTGGTCGACAACTGCCAGCATGTCCTGTTCCGCGTGTGCACCAACCTGATGGAGTTTTACGACCGCATTGGCGTCGCCGACCAAATCCGCTGGTTCGATCAAATGAACTTCATCGAACCGGGCGGCCGCACCTCGGTCATGAAATCGTCGCCGCTTCCCGCGCCCCTTCACACCGCGCCTTCGTTCTTCGGATTCCCGTTCCTGAACGCACCTGACAAGCTCTCCATCGCCCGCGCTCTAGTGCCGCTCACGCTCACCGTCCAGCGCGACACCGGACAGTCGTTTCAGGAATGGCTCGACCGCCACGGCCAAACCAAGCACGCCATCGAGCGCTTCTGGCGGCCAATCCTGGTTAGTGCCCTCAGCGAGGAACTCGACCTGATCTCCGTTTCCGCCGCGGCCCAGGTCGTGCGCGAGTCGATGAAGTCTCCCGCAGCCCGCCACATGGGAGTCCCGACAGTCCCTCTCACCGATCTTTACAACAAAGCCGGAGACTACATTCGGGCGCGCGGCGGCGTCCTGCATTTCCGTCAACCAATCGAAGGTTTCACAGCTCACGCAGCGCGGGTTCAACTGCAACTCCGGAACCAAGAAGAAAATCGGCAACATCAAGAGGGTGCCCCACCCTTGTCCCTGCGTAGTTTGCAGGGACAGGGTGGGGATTTTGACTTCCTGGTCCTGGCCCTACCCTTCGACGCGCTCGACAAAATTCTTCCAGAATCTCCCGAGAGCGCAGCGATCCGCGAGCAACTCGGCCATTTCGAGAACTCCCCCATCACCGGCATCCACCTCTGGTTCGACCGTCAAATCTCTACCCTCGACCACGCCGTCCTCCTCGACCGCACCATCCAATGGATGTTTCACAAATCCCGTCTTCAACCCATGCGTGCGGGGGAAGCCAGCGCGGGGGAAGCCAGCGCGGAGGAGCAAGGCACGTCAGCATATGGGTCCGAAGCCGCGGAGCGGCGTGAGAATGCAGCCCACGGCGCAAGCCGTGGGTCAGAACCCAGGCAAGCACCAGCCCCGGAGGGGCGAAAGAATATTCCTGCAGCGAGCAATTCATCCGAAATCCCCAGCTACATCGAACTCGTTGTGAGTTCCTCGAAAACTCTCATCGACAAATCCCGCTCCGAAATCGTCGATCTCGCCCTCGCCGAAGTCCGCGAATTCTTCCCCGCCGCGCGCGAGGCCACTCTCGTGAAATCCACCGTCATCAAAGAAGTAAACGCGACCTACTCTCCGCGCCCCGGAATCGACGCCCACCGTCCCGCCGCCGCTACCGCGTGGCCGCGCGTCTTTCTCGCCGGCGACTGGACCGCCACCGGTTGGCCCGCCACCATGGAAGGCGCCGTCCGCAGCGGATACCTGGCCGCCGAAGCCATAGCCCGCGCCGCCGGCATCAATCCGTCACGCTTCGTATCTCCAGACCTGCCACCCAGGGGCCTAATGCGCCTCTTCACCTGATCCCACGCAGAACCCATGTGGGGACAGCCGCCCTCGGCTGTCCGTCGAGCAAAGCTCCACCACCCTGCCGCTCAGAACCGACCCCCGGAGAGTCTCCCAAGTCAATGCACCCTCCGATACAAATCTTGCGCTCCCCCGCGCCATATACCATCATGGAACCGCATGACGACTCCGAGAAAGTCCCCTGGTATTCTCAGCATTCGTTGGACCATGGCATTCATCCTCTGTGCCGCCCCCGCATGGAGCAAAGCACAAGTTCGCCACTACTACATCGCCGCCGAATACGTAACCTGGAACTACGCCCCCAGCGGACGCGACCTTCTCGACGGCCGCCCACTTCCCGCCATGTGGTCGCGCCTGCAGTATCCCAAGACCCGCTACATCGAATACACCGACAACACCTTCTCCTCGAAAAAACCGCAACCCGAGTGGCTCGGCATCCTGGGCCCGGTGATCCGCGCCGAAGTCGGCGACACTGTCATCGTCGAGTTCCTGAATCGCACCCGCGAGCCCCACGGCATCCATCCTCACGGCCTGCGCTATGACAAGGCCAACGAAGGAGCCGT